>JAVCCZ010000048.1 GCA_030765265.1 Candidatus Erginobacter occultus | reverse complement strand
CTGGGGCCGGTGAGATCCCCGAGAGTAAGGTAATCGAATCCCCCGTATCTGATCAGGAGCCCGATCGAGCGGGCGTTGGCATCGCCGTCCGGGTCCACGTACCTTCCTCCCAGGAGGTGGCCATCGACAGCGACAAAGAGGGCCGTGCAGCCGCCGAGGTCGATCTCTGCACCAACCAAGGGCGTGGTTCGGATCTCGGAAAAGGCGGCGTCATAGGATGCTCCCCCTCCCGAAGCGGCGAGATCATAGACCGCGGTTGACGGTAAATACTGGCCCGAGTTGTATGTAGCGACATCCTCCAATCCTTGGCTATGATCGCCGTCCCAGTGAGTGGTCACTATGTAATCTAGACTTCCATCCGGGATCACGCGCTCCAGCAGGGCGAGAACGGAGTTGGCCGCGGAGTTTCCGGCGGCGCCGCCGTCGATCAGCATTGTCTGTCCTTCAGGTGAAATGATCAAGGTCGCATCACCCTGATGGTAGAACCCATAGTCGGAGGCGTCCAGACCCACCTCGATGCAGTAGATCTCTAAATTGGGAATAGGAGTGGGGGTAGCGACGACCGGGCCCGCCGGTGTCCGGGTGGGGGCCGGCGAAGGGTCTCCGCTCAGAGTGAAGGAAAAGTCATCCAGATAGGCGTCGTTGTTGTTGTTAACCGACTCCCGGCACTCGATCAGGAGGTTAGTGAAAGCGGCATTGGCAGGGGCAACGTTTCCGGGAAACTCTATCTTCTCCCAGGTATTAAAGGAACCCAGACTCCACCCGCTGGAACCCGGTGAAGAGGAGATGAGATACTGATTAGCGTCAAGCCATAGGACCCGGAGGCGGAAAAGGGTGCTCCCGGCTTCTCCTCCGGAACTAGCCAGGTAAAAGTATCCGGAGAGATTATAGCTCCTCCCGCCAATAATAGTGACCGGGGAAGAAGCGATTCCCCGGCCGCTGTAACTGGAGGTGGGGTTGATAAACCGGCAGGAGTACGAACCGGTATGCTTCGTTCCCGACGCCCGGACAATCGAGGTTTCGCTTCCCACCCGGCTCCAGTAAGCCAGATCCGGACTCTCCTCAAACCCCGGATTGGAGAGGAAACCGGTAACCGGGGGCGGAGTGATCACCGCCGTGGGGGTGGGCACCGGCGTGGGAGGAATGGTAAGCGCAGGTGTATACACAGGAGCCACTGTTGGCGTGGGGGAAGCAGTGGGAGTGGGGGTGGGAGTCGATCCGTATCCGGTGGGACTCTTTTCCGAGGTATTGGCCGCGTAACGCCAGATCCCGCCGTCGGGACTGCGGTAATAGGGCCGGTCGGATGCGAACGACTCGTTCAGAATAACACTGTCCCGGATCCCCCCTCCCCCGTCGTGTAGGGTGATGGTATGGTACTCATCGTTATTCAGGTTATTCCAGGACCCGGAATATCCGCTCCGGAACCCGGTGATATTCGGGCCTCCCTGCTCGGCATAGGTATCGTCCCGGACGAGCAGAATATGTCCGCCGGGGGGAACGTCTGTGGTCTCATCGGTCGCGGCAATAGTCAGTGTCCCCGAACCGTCCTTTTTAATCGTCCAGCCGGAGATATCAATCGATCCCAGACCCATATTATATATCTCGATATATTCATTCTGTTCATCCCCTCCCCCACTGGTCCCGTCAGTGGTCCAGTAATCGGAGCCCGGGTTGGGCATGATCTCGTTCAGAACCGCCCCAGAAGGAATGGGTGTGGGAACCGGTGTGGGGGTGACAAAGAGAGAGATATAGCCGGACGGCGACCGCTCCGACGAACTGGAAGCGTATTTCCAGCTGCCCCCTTCGGGGTTGCGGTAATAAGGCCGATCATCAGCGTAGGTATCAGCCGGGAGGGCGATGCTGTCCTGCTCGCCGTCCCCGCTGTCATGGAGGCTGATAGTATAGCCCCCGCTATTGGCCAGGGAGAAGCCACCCCCGCTCCACGCGCTCCGGTAGCCGGTGATATTGGGGCCGCCCTGGTTGGCGTAGCTATCGTCGGCCAAAAGCAGGATATGCCCCCCGGAAGGGACGCTGGTGGTGGCGGGGTTGCTGTCTATGGTGGCGAAGAGCGAACCGTTTCTTTTCAGTCTCCATCCGCTGATATCGACCGGATCGGGCCCGGCATTGTAGAGTTCGATATACTCATTTTCCCCGTCCGCGTCGGATTCGGAGCCAGAGGTTGTCCAGTAGTCGGTATGGGGGTTGGGCATAATCTCGTTCAGAACCACGTTGGTCCCGGCAGGCGGAGATGAGACCGGTGTTGAGGCTGAAGCCGGGGTTCTGGTCGGGACCGGGGTGAAGGTCACTGCCGGCACCGGTGTCAGAGGAACCGGGGTCAGCGTCTCGGTCGGAACCGGGGTCACGGTCTCGGTCGGAACTGGGGTCGGGGTTTCGGGCGGCACCGGAGTCGGGGTTTCAGGCGGCACCGGCGTCGGTGTCCCTCCGACAGGTGTCGGCGGCGGAGTAATTGTCAGGTCCCTTCTCCGGATCGGCCGGTAGGATGAGAGCGAACTCCAGTACCAGGTACGGAATCGCGCGGTGGTAGGAGTCTGCTCCATCGACTCCATCTGCCCCCCACCCAGATCGCGGTTGAAGAGAACTATATGG
>JAVCCZ010000193.1 GCA_030765265.1 Candidatus Erginobacter occultus | reverse complement strand
TTTCGGCAAGAAAATATCTCTGGTGATTCCGGCCCATAACGAGGCCGAAGGGCTGGCCCACCTCCTCCAGGACACCCCCGACTACCTCGACGAGATCGTAATCGTCGATAACAACTGTACCGACGACACCGCCGGGGTCTGCCGGGGTTTCGGCTGCCGGGTGGTGGTCGAGCCGAAGCAGGGTTACGGTGCGGCGTTGAAGGCCGGTTTCCGGGCGGCGACCGGGGACCTGATTATGACGATGGACGCCGATGGGACCTGCCTCTTCGAGGGCTACCGGCGGATGATCAAGCACCTGGTCGAGAACGACCTCGATTTCATCACCGGCCGCCGGGTCCCCGACCGCTTCCGGACCCTGGTCAGCTTGATGCGGTTTCTCGGGGATATGTTCCTGGATATCGTCTGCTGGTGCCTCTTCCGCTTTTGGATCTTCGACTCCCAGTCCGGGCTCTGGGTCTTCAAGCGGGACCTTTTGGAGCGGGTGACGCTGGAGAGCGACGGTTGGGCCCTCTCCGAGGAGTTCAAGATCGAGACCTTCACCGACCCCGAAGTCAAGGCCGCCGAGCTTCCCGTCCTCTACATCAATGTCCGGCTGGGTGACAGTAAATTAAGGATGTGGAGGGACGGCTTCGCCAACCTCCGCTTTATGTTCAGGAAATGGCGGCAGAAGCGAAAAACCCGGCCGGGCTCCCCTCGATCTCGGTAATCATCCCCGCCCTCAACCCGGGACCGGAACTGGCCGAGTGCCTCGAGCCTCTCCGGAGAAGTTCCTACCCCCGGTTCGAGGTCCTGGTGGTCGATGACGGTTCCGCCGTTCCCGTGGAAATGAGTGATCCCTTCCGGGCGGTCCGGCTGGAGGAGAACTCCGGCCCGGCGGCGGCCCGCAACGCCGGGGTAAAGGCGGCGGAAGGGGAGATCGTCCTCTTCATTGACACCGACGTCGTGATCGGGGAGGACTGCCTTCAGATCGTCGGGGAGTTTTACCGGGATGGGACGAACCGGGACCGGGGGCTGACCGGGGTCCAGTCGGAGGGGATGAAGTATTCCAACTTTGCCAGCGTTTACAAGAACCTCTGGCTCCGTTATTCCTTCCTCTGGGCGCCAAGGGAGTCGGGCCTCTTTTACACCAGCGTCGCGGCGGTGCCGCGGGAGCTTTTCCTCCGCCTGGGCGGGTTCGACGGCGGCTACCGGACCCCGAGCCTGGAGGATACCGACTTAGGCAACCGGATACTCAAGGCCGGGGGGAAGGTGGTGATCGAAGGGCAACTGGAGGTCCGGCACCACAAGTATTATTCCCTCCGGGGGCTTTTGAAGAACGATTTTCTCCGTTCGGCCGACGAGACCCGGACCTGGCTGCGGAACCGGGGAGGGGACCCGGCGCTCTTTGCCGGGAAGACCTCGGTCCCCCTCGGCTTCATCGCCGGGCTGGGGTTTGCCGCCCTCGGGGTTCTCGGGGTACTGGGCGGCCTGATCTTCTGTTCGGCATTCTGGCTCTGGATGATCGCGGCCGCCCTGGCCGGGATCTGGATCAGTAACCTGGTGATGATTCACTATATGGACAAGGTCCGGGGCAGCGGTTTCCTCCTCCGGGTCCTGGCCTTCCTCCCCCTCGACCTCCTGGTGGCCGGAACCGGGATCTTCTGGGGGATCGCCGGGTATTTGACCGGGCGGAGATATTGAGATACTTCACCCCTCACCCCTAACCCCTCTCCCCTGAGAGGGGAGAGGGGGATTGGCGGTTGGTACCCTCCCCGGAGGAGAGAGGGGGATTGGCGGTTGGTACCCTCCCCGGAGGAGAGAGGGGGATTGGCGGTTGGGAGCTTCCCCGGAGGAGAGAGGGGGATTGGCGGTTGGGAGCTTCTCCGGAGGAGAGAGGGGGATTAGCGGTTGGGAGGTTCTCCGGAGGAGAGAGGGGGATTTGGGCGGCGGGGTCCAGCCCCCTTGGAACCCTCTCCCCCTTGGGGGAGAGGGCAGGGTGAGGGGGACGGGAAATGAGCAAATGAAGAGTTCCGGTCATACCAGAAATCTGGCCCGTAAGCTTCGCCGGGAGCAGACCGAAACTGAAGCCCGCCTCTGGAAGTATCTCCGCGACCGAAGATTGAAAGGCGTCAAGTTCAGGCGGCAATATCCGATTGGGAAATACATTCTTGATTTCTATTGCCCGGAAGCCCGGCTGGCTGTTGAATTGGACGGTGGCGGGCACAATCGACCGGAGCAGAGAAAACACGACGACAAACGAGATCAGGAGATCCGGGGACAGGGGATAAAGAGACTTCGATTTTGGGACAACGATGTTTGGAGAAATCTAGATGGAGTGCTGAAAAAGATCTGGGATGAACTGCCGGAGCGGAGGACCGATCATCTTACTGATACCCCTCACCCCTAACCCCTCTCCCCTCAAAGGGGAGAGGGGGATCTGGGGCCGAGGAGACGGGAATAACCTGGCGACCCCTCACCCCTAACCGGAGAGAGGGGGATCTGGACAGCGGGGGGGGGGTGGAATAATAATCTTGCGAATACAGAAAAAATCTTGTAAATTGGCCGTGACGTCAAATTAACGATGGAGGTGGAACGGTGACGACGACATTGACGGTGCGGGGACAGACGGTAGTGCCGGCTCAAATCCGGAAGGCTTATCGACTGAAGTCCAGCGACAAGCTGGAATGGGTCGCTGACGGGAGATGTATCCGTGTGGTACCCCTGGGGAATGATCCGATAACCGAGGCGAGAGGGGCCCTCGGCAAGACCCGCCTCCGGCAGGCACTGCTGGATTCGCGAGCGGAGGAGCGGGCCGGTGGCTGATCCGGTAATGCTTGATACCTCGGCCGTGTTCGCCTACGTGGATGACGAACCCGGGGCGGAGGTTGTCGCGGACTATCTTCGAGCGGCGCAGCGGAAGGAAGTCACCCTGTATGCCAGTTTCGTGACTCTTACCGAGATCCGCTATATCACGATCCAGGAGCAGGACGAGTCCAGCGCCGACTATCTGGTCGGATTGATCAAGTCGTGGCCCCTGGTCTGGATCTATCCGGATGAGCGGCAATGTTTGCTGGCCGCCCGTTACAAGGCAGGGTATAAAATTTCATTGGCCGACTCGTTTGTGGCTGCGGCGGCGGTGTTGCTTGGAGCTGAATTGATCCACAAGGACCCTGAGTTCGAGGATTTGGCTGTCGAATTGCGCCTCCACGGTCTGCCTTTCAAGGCCGGGAAGAAGCAATGAGAATATTTCTTCTGATCGAAAATGAGCGGACTTACCAGCCGAGGATCTTTGACCGGCTGATCCGGGCCTGTCCGGATGAGGTGGTGGGGATCGGCCTGGTCCCCTTCGACCCCCGGAACCGGGGCTGGAAGTTCTTCCGTTTCTACCTCCGGTTTCTCGGTCTCCAGGGGACGCTCCGCAAGGCTCTCCAGCTGCTCTGGCAGCATTTTCGTTCCCTGACCCGGCTCTCCCGCGTTTGCGGGCCCCCGGCCTCGATCAAGGAACTGGCCCGCCGTCACCAAATCCCGTTGCTGAAATCGCCCAGCCCCAACCGGAAGGAGTTCCGGGAGCGGGTCAAGGCGTTGAAACCCGACCTGGTGATCTCCAGCCAGGGGTTCCTGCTGAAGAAGGAGTTTCTCTCGATCGCCCCTCTCGGTTGTCTCAACCGGCACGCGGCGCTTCTGCCGAAGTACCGGGGGATCTACCCGATCTTCTGGGCGATGCTCCACGACGAGCGGGAGATCGGGATCTCGGTCCATTTTATGAACGAGAAGTACGACGAGGGAAAGATCATCATCCAGCACCGGATCCCGGTCGAGGATCACGATACTTTCTTCTCGCTCTATGATAAGGTGATCGCCCTGACCCCGGTGATCTTCCTGGAGGCGATCGGCCGGATCCGGGAAGACCGGATCCCGGAGATCCCCAACCGTTCGGAGGAGGGTTCGTATTATTCCTACCCGAAACCGGAAGATATCCGGCGGTTCCGGGAGCAGGGAAAGAAGATCGTTTGAGATTATGTTGAAGCTCGTGAAAAATATGGTCTCGACGGCGGTCGGGAAGTATACCGGCCTGGCCGGGCTGCTCCGGCCGACGATCCTGCACATCACCGTCACCAACCGCTGCAACCTGAAGTGCGGTTTCTGCAACGTCTGGAAGGAGCGGCCCCGACGGGATATCGACCCCGCGGTGATCCGTTCCCTGGTCGAATCCCCGTATTTCCGGGATTTCCGGATCATCGAGTTCGGGGGAGGGGAGCCGTTCCTGGTTGATCTGCCCGCCCTGGCGAAAGAGTTTATCCCGGCCGGGATCAAGATGGTGTTGATCACCACCAACGGCCAGGCCACCGGGCAAATCCTCGAGCAGGTCCGGGAACTGCTCAGGATCGGGGACTTTTCCCTGATCCTCAACGTCTCGCTCGACGGACTGGAGGAGACCCACGACCGGATCCGGGGGATGGAGGGCAGCTTCAAGCGGGCGACCGCCACCCTCCGGGGGCTGGCCGAGCTGAAAAAGACCGAGGAGAAGCTCCGGGTGGGGGCGAAGTTCACCTTCCTGGCGGAGAACTACCGACAGATCGAGGATGTCTACCGGCTCACCCGGGAGCTCGACGTCGAGTTTACCGCCAAGCCGGCGGCGGTCTTCGGGACCCTCCACAACCCGGAGATGGAGTTTCCGCTCACCCCGGAACAGATCGAGGAGATCTCGGTGGTCTTGAAGCGGATCGAGGAAGACCAGACCCGGCGGACGGATTTCTCCCGGATGACCCTCTTCGGGAGGCTCTACTTCTTCGCCAACGCCGTCTTCAACCGCCTCCAGCGGGAGTACCTGAGGCGGAATATCCTGGAGAAGTCGGTCAAGCAGGTGATCCCCTGTTTCTCTTCCTTCTTTTCGGTCCTGGTCCACGTCGACGGCGGGGTCTACTGCTGCCCGACCCTGATGCGGCAGGTCGGGAGCCTCCCCGATCAGAGTTTCCGGGAGGTCTGGCGGGGGGAGAAGATGAAGACGGTGCGGAGCTTTATCCACGCCGGCAAGTGCAGCTGTTTCTCCCAGTGCGACCAGATGCCGTCGCTGGTCGCCCGGTATCCGTTGCGGTTGGGGTGGGACGTTGTGAAAAGTTATTTTATGGGGAGTGGGGAGTAGGGAATGAAAAAGACCTTGGTCAGGATGGGGTATTATTCCGGGCTGCTGCGGGCCT
>JAVCCZ010000239.1 GCA_030765265.1 Candidatus Erginobacter occultus | reverse complement strand
TTCATCATTAGAAAGGTCGGGCCGAGATCGAAGGAGAAGTCACCCAGCCGGACTTCGCTGTTTCTTCCCCCGACACGGTCGAGCCGCTCGAAGACGGTGACCCGGAAGCCTCGATGGGCGAGGATCATCGCCGCCGCGAGCCCCCCCGGCCCCGCCCCGATAATCACGATGCGCTTATTTGCGGAAGCTTTCATAATATTGTTTCTCCTATTTACCATTACCTATTCCCAATTCTCTACCCTTCGACAAGCTCAGGGCAAGTTTCCCCAATCCCCAAATACCTCCCCGGCGCTCCCCCGGATCACCAGGTCGGCCTCGGAATCGAAGGGGGTGGGATCCCGGTTGACGATCACCAGCCGGCCGCCGGGCTTCCGGAAGGCGGGGAGTTGAGCGGCCGGGAAGACGGTCAGCGAGGTCCCGACCAGGCAGAGGAGGCCGGCTTCTTGGATCGCGGTCTGCGAATTGGTCCAGTCCAGCTCCGGTAATCCCTCCCCGAAGAATGTCACCTCGGGCTTGAAGACCCCGCCGCAGGAGTGGCGGGGGACCTCGCCGAGGCGGATGACCGGGAGGAGTTCGGCGGTCTCGGTTCTCGCCCCGCATTTAAGGCAGCGGCTGGTGGCGACTGTTCCGTGGACAGACCAGACGGTCCGCGAACCCGCCCGCTGGTGGAGGTCGTCGATATTCTGGGTGACCACCGTGACCTTCCGGGAGTCCTGGAGCCGGGCGATCGCCCGGTGGGCCGGGTTGGGCCGGGCCTGTTCGAGGACGGGGAGGAAGCGCGCCCAGAAACGGTAGAAGATCGAGGGGTCGGCAAGGAAGGAATCGATGTCGAAGACGTTGACGTTGGCCGGGTCACTGTAGAGGCCCCCCGGAGAACGGAAGTCGGGGATCCCGCTCTCGGTCGAGATCCCGGCCCCGGTCATAAATACCGCGTTGCCCGTCTCTTCCAGGTACCCCCGGAAGGCCGCCGCCGCTGATTGATCGAGATCCGCATTCATCACCCTGAAGTATATCCCATCACCTCCGGACGGCGAAAGGGGAAATGTTGGAATTGGCCGCTTGACAATCCGCCGGCCGGCCTTATATTGAGAATGATTAACAATCGCAATTAGGCGTACGGGGATTTCCCCCGGCCGAAGCAGCAAACTATTATGAAAGAATGGGAAGAACAGTTCCGGGCCTTTCTCCGGGGCCGGGGGTTGACCTTCACCCCGGAGCGGCGAGCGGTTCTGGAAGAGATCTTTGCCGAACACGGCCACTTCGACGTCGAGACGCTTCACGACCGGCTGCGAAGCCGGGGATCGCGGATCTCCATAGCCACCATCTACCGGCTGATCCCGCTGCTGACCGAGAGCGGGATGATCCGCCCGGCAACCCTCCGAGACGGGCACCCGACCTACGAGCATCTCTTCGGCCACCGTCCCCACCACCACTTAACCTGCGTCCGCTGCGGGAAGGTGGTGGAGTTTCGCCAGGAGGAGATCGAGAAGATCCTCGACAAGATCTGCGGCCGCCACGGCTTTTCCCCCTTCGATTACCGGCTCGGGGTCCGCGGGGTCTGCGCGGCCTGCCGGAAGGAAGAAACCGGATGAAGAAGAGCACCGACCTGGCATCGATGGCCCCGGGGGAGAGGGGGCGGATCACCGGCCTGATCTCCGGTCCCGGCCTGGTCCGGCGGCTGGAAGAGATCGGCCTCCGGGTCGGCCAGCGGGTGAGCAAGATCAGCGGGATGCCGCTGCGCGGCCCGGTGGTGGTCCAGGTCGGGGGGACCCGGGTCGCCCTCGGCCACGGGATGGCGAAGAAGGTGATAGTGGAGACGGGGTAATGAAGAAGATCGTTTTAATGGGCAACCCCAACGTCGGCAAGTCGGTCCTCTTTCACCGGCTGACCGGGGTCCAGGTGATCGCCTCCAACTACCCCGGGACCACGGTCGGATTCACCCGGGGGTTTCTCACCTTCCCCCGGGATACCCCGACCCCGGACGGGGCCCTTTTCGGGCCCGGCGAGCGGGTGGAGATCATCGACGCCCCCGGGATCTACTCCCTGGAAGCCGCCTCCCGGGCCGACCGGGTGGCGGTGGAGATCCTGGAGGGGGCCGACCTGGTGATCAGCGTCGTCGACGCCACCAACCTGGAGCGCAACCTCTGCCTCACCCTCCAGCTCCTGGAGCGGGAGGTCCCGGTCCTGGTCGCCCTCAACCTCTGGGACGAGACCCGCCACCTGGGGATCGAGATCACCCCGGAAAAACTCGAGGAGATGCTCGGGGTCCCGGTCGTCCCCACGGTCGCCGTCTCCGGGGAGGGTATCCGGCGGCTGGTCGAGCGGCTCCAGGAGGCCCGGCCCGGCGGTCACCCCGCCCGGGAACGCGAAGAGCGCTGGCCGGAGATGGGGAGGATCGTCTCTTCCTGCCAGTTTCTCCACCACCACCACCATACATTTCTCCAGCGCCTCTCCGATCTCAGCGTTATGCCCTGGACCGGGCTCCCCCTGGCCGCCCTGGTCCTCCTGGCCGCTTTCTGGCTGGTCCGCTTCATCGGGGAGTCGCTGATCGGTTATGTCGCCGATCCGATCTTCGAGGGGCTCTATCTTCCCCTGCTCGAACCGCTCTCGGAATGGCTGGGCCCGGGGAGCCTGCTCCACTCCATCCTGATCGGGCGGCTGATCGACGGGGAGATCGATTTTCTCCAGTCCTTCGGGGTGCTCACCACCGGGCTCTACGTCGAGCTGGCGATGGTTCTGCCCTATATCATCTCCTTCTACCTGGTCTTGAGCTTTCTCGAGGATTTCGGCTACCTCCCCCGGCTGGCCGTCCTCCTCGACGGCCTGATGCACCGGGTCGGTCTCCACGGCTACGCCATCATCCCCACCCTGCTCGGGCTGGGCTGCAACGTCCCGGCGGTGATGGCGACCCGGATCCTGGAGAACCGGCGGGAGCGGTTCATCGCCGCCACCCTGATCTCGATCGGGGTCCCCTGCGCCGCCCTCCAGGCGATGATCTTCGGCCTGGTCGGGGCCCGGGGCGGCCAGTACGTCGCCGCGGTCTACTTCACCCTCTTTATGGTCTGGCTGATCCTCGGCTTCCTGATGAACCGGCTGGTCAAGGGCTACTCCCCGGAACTGATCATCGAGATCCCGCATTACCGCCTCCCGCCCCCCGGGCCCTTCTTCAAGAAACTACGCTCCCGGATCGTGGCCTTCCTCAAGGAGGCCCTCCCGGTGGTCACCCTGGCCGTGTTGGCGGTTAACCTCCTCTACGCCCTGGATATCTTCAATATTCTCGCCGGGTTCTTCGCCCCGGTGGTGACCGTTCTCTTCGGTCTCCCCCGGGAAGCCATCGTCCCGATCCTGATCGGTTTGCTCCGCAAGGACGTGGCGGTGGGGATGCTCGGCCCCCTCAACCTCTCCGCCGGCCAGCTGGTGGTCGCCACTACCGTGCTGGCGATGTTCTTCCCCTGCATCGCCACCTTCGCCATCCTCCTCAAGGAACTGGGCTGGCGGGATATGCTCAAGTCGACCGGGATTATGTTCGTCGTCGCCATCCTGGTCGGCTCCCTCCTCAACCTGCTTCTCTAGCCCGAATAATTCATAACCACTTCAATTTCTCGCGAACTGATTACCTGAATTTTGCATCCTCATAAACAGCGGTTATAACCTGAATCTCTGTCGAGCAATCCAATATTGCGTGAAATCATTACCGTTCGGGTTAACCCAACAGGTGATATGGCCACCGGCCAGAGTAGCACAGGCATTCTTGCCTGTGGCCAAGCTTCCACAGACAGGAATGTCTGTGCTACTTTACTATCGTCCGGCCTGAAATCGTTTCCAGGTGCAAATAAACAAGGAGGAGCGGAATGAAAACGATGAGCAGCTATATCGTCGGCCTGATGACGGCGGCAGTCATAATGACTGTCGCCGTCGCCCCCTTCCCCGCGGTGGCCGGTACTCCGGATACCGGTTACCGGATCGAGGTCCGGGGCTTGAGGATCGTGGGGGACGGTTACGGGGATGATATGTCGATGCGTCCCTTCAACTGGACCTACGGCACCACGATTGTCCTGCTGGTCAACTCCGAAGCGGGAAGCCTGATCGACTTCGACGATGATGAGAGCACGATTACCCTCGGTCGGGACAACCAGGAAACGGACCTGCTGAAAAGCTCGGGCAAGTCGATGAACGGCAAGCCGGATTTCGGCGCCTTCCCGAGCATCAGCGAGGACAGGAAGGCCTGCCTGATCGAGGTCAAGCTGCCGCGGAACCCGGCTCCCGGGGCCTCGACTCTGGAATGCGCCGGCGCGCTCGTCTTCGCCTCCGCGACCGAGAAGGAGTCTTTCACGGTGCAAGACGCGGTCCTGAAGGAAGGCACCGAGATGACCGCCGGTCAGTATTCACTCACCATCACTGAGGCGGGCACACCCCGGTACGGGGGAGATGAATACCCGCTCGCGGTGACGTTCCGGTCCGGGAAGAAGTTCGATACGCTGGAGGGAGTGGTTTTTCTCGATGAGCAGGGCGAAGAGATCGAGTCCACCACCGGCGGGAGCAGCGAGACGCGTTTCCTGGGCACTGTCACCGCCACCCGGACCTACAAGCTGGCCAAAAAGGTTGAGAAGGCCACCATCGTCTTCACCTGCTGGAAGGACTGGAAGAAGGTGCCGGTCCCCTTCTCGGTGACCGTCACGCTCGGTCTTTCCGAATAAGTAATCGAGGAGCTCTATCTAACCCCGTAAGGTTACCCGCGCCTTGTCATCCCTGAGGGGGTGAGGAAGTTCCTCGATGGCGGCGACCTGGAAAAGGGGTTCGCTCGGGAGATATAATTACCGGCCATTTCCGTGCCGGCATCAGAGGGCGAGGGGCGATGAGAGCAGGGCGGATATGAGAAAACTCTTGATTCTGATCGGGGACGGGCTGGCGGGGTCCTTCCGCTCCCGGCGGGCGATTCTTTTTCTTTTCCTCTACCTGGGGATCTTCTTCGTCTTCTGTTACGGATTCATCCGGGTGGAGGCGAGGATCGTCGGGGAACTGGAAGGTCAGGGGGTGAACGAGCCGGCCCGGACGGCGGTCGCCGGGATGGCGGAGAGGGTCCTGCGGGATCGGGACGAGACCGGGATCGTCGATTTCCTCCTTACGATGCCCTTCTTCAACACCGCCCTCTTCGTCCTCTCGATCTTCGCCACCCCGGGGCTGATCCTGCTTTTGCGCTACGACATTCCGGCCCGGGAGATCGAGGATGGAACCCCGCGTTTCTTCACCTTCCGGGTCTCAAGGTCCGTCTTCCTCTCGGCCCGCTTCCTGGGCGGGATCGCCGAGTTCGCCCTGATCACCCTGGTTGCCCACTGCGCCGCCATCGGCTGGGCGGCCGCCGTCATTACCGGTTTCCCGGCCGGGGAGAGCTTCCGGGCGGGCCTGCAATTCTGGCTCCGGCTCCAGCTCTTCTTCGCCGTCTTCATCGCCCTCTCCCTGCTGGTCTCGACCGCGGTCCGCAAGCCCTTTCTCTCCCTGCTGCTCGCGGCGGCGGCCGTCCTGGTTTTGCTGATCATCCCCGCCTGGACGGACTACCTCTCGCCCTTCGATATCAATTACGTCGGCGGGCTCTTCGCCCCGTCCTCGCTCCCCCTCTACCGCTCCCTGGGGGCCTGCGCGGGGTTCAGCCTGCTTTTCTTCTCGGGGGCGGTCCTGATCTTCCGGAGGAAGAACCTCTGATGACGGCGATCGAGATCACGGGCCTGGTCAAGGGCTATGGGGGGCGCCCCGTCCTCCGGGGGCTGGAGATGAATGTCCCCGCCGGCGCGGTTTACGGATTTCTCGGCGTCAACGGGGCGGGGAAGACCACCACCCTGGGGGTGGTAACCGGTTTTCTCCCCCCGGGCCGGGGGACGGTGACGGTGCGGGGAACGCTCTCCTCCCAGCCCCAGGACGCTTTGCTCTATCCCGACCGGCCGCTTCGGAGGCAGCTCAAGCTCCTGGCCCGGCTGGGCGGTATCCGAGGGCGGGAAGCCGGCCGGGAGGCCGACCGGGTCCTCGGGCTGGTCGGGTTGGCCGACTCCGCCGGCCGGCCGCCGAAGAAGCTCTCCCACGGGATGCGCCGGCGGGCGGCGGTGGCCCAGGCCCTCCTCGGCGACCCGGACGTCCTGGTCCTCGACGAGCCGACCGCCGGGCTGGACCCGAAGAGCGCGGCCGAGCTGCGGCGGCTGATCGCCCGCCGGGGGGAGGGGAAGACGGTGGTGGTCAGTTCCCACCTCCTCGGAGAGGTCGAGGAGATCTGCAGCCACGTCGGGGTGATCCACGACGGGCGGATGGTCTTCGAGGGAACGATGGCCGCGCTGACCGGGTCCGGGTCCTCCGTCCGTTTCCAGCTGGACCGGGAGGTCGAGCCCGACCCCTTCCGGTGCCTGCCCGCCGTCCGCTCGGCAGAGCTGGAAGAGGAAAGCCTGGTCCTCACCCTCTCCTTTGCCGAAGAGGAGGCGACCCTGGAGGAGATCAATGGCCGGGCTTTCGACCTCCTCCGCCGGTTGGGGGCGGGGGTGCGGCGGATCACCCCCGGCCGGCGGCTGGAGGACGAATTCCTCCGGTTGCTGCGGTAGGGAATAAGGTTCTCATCCGGGTTAATGGGGGCAGATGAGTTTTGATCAAGATTATCGATTACTCCACCGTCAAATAAACTGGTCATCAGCAAAACCTGAATTGTGTCGCCCGCTGCGCGGGCTGCCGCTAGGAAAGCTCTTGGGCCAAATTTTCTTGACCTGGAGGTGGTGATTGGCATAATCGGAATATTGAGAATATAAACGGCGGGGATGAGAGGGAACCCGGTGCAAATCCGGGGCGGTCGCGCCACTGTGATCCTTCCAGAGGAAGGTCAGTCAGGACACTCTCCCCCCGCTCGCTCACCTAAACTTCGCGGGAAAGGGAGGGGAGCGCCGAACTCACGTCCGGCCCGGCTCTCTTGACTCAGGAGAGCCGGGTTTTTCTTTTCCGGCACCGCCGGAAAAGAAAATGCGGAGAATCCTGCCGGAAAACGGGGGTGTTGATGAGAGGAGTCGCTTGACTGACCGGATCGGGAAATTTCCCTGAAGAATTTTATTCTGGTTGTAACGGGAGACGGAGATGAAAAATTTTTATGCGAGTTTAATTTTTATCGGGCTGGTTCTCAGCCCGGTTCCGACGGCAACGGCCGGAGAAGAAATTCTCGAAATGGAGGAGATCGTGGTGACCCCGCTGCGCGCCGAGACGGACCTGAGGGAAGTCCCGGCCAGCGTCACCGTGATCGATCGCGAAGAGATCGAGCGGGGGGTCGGCTCGACGCCCGCCGACCTGCTCCGGGGCCGCCCGGGCGTGGTGGTGCGGGACTCCTCCGGGAACGGGAACAACGTCACGGTTGACCTCCGCGGTTTCGGGGAATTCGCCGCCGTCAATACCCTCTTGCTGATCGACGGCCGCCGGACCAACGCCCCCGACTTGAGCGGGGCCGACTTCAGCCAGGTGCCGCTGGAGAGAATAGAACGGATCGAGATCATCCGGGGCGGCGGGAGCGTTCTCTACGGGGACAACGCCGCCGGGGGCGTGATCAACATCATCACCCGGCCCGGAGGGGGGGAACCCCGCTGGTGGGCCGAGGCCAACGGGGGCAGTTTCGGCGAACGCCGGCTCGCCCTCGGCGGCGAGGGCGGGTTGGGGGAGTTCGATTACTCGGCCCAGCTCTCCAACCGGGCCCTGGACGGCTGGCGGGAGAACAGCGATCTCTGGGAGCTGGACGGCGGGGGCAGGATCGACTTCCAGCCCGCCGAATACGTTAACCTGAAATGGGACGGCCACTACCACCGGGCCCGCTACGGTCTCCCCGGCGCTCTCCGGGAGAGCGACCTGGCGATCCACGGCCGGCAATACAGCCGTTATCCCGACGACCGGATGAAGGTGGAAGACTGGTACCAGGTCCTCGGCGGCCGGGCGGAGCTCGGCCCGGCCGCCCTCCGGCTCGATCTCTCCTTCCGCCGGCGGGATACCGAGAGCGACCTGAAGAGCTCCTACTACCAGGACCGCCGAGACCTCGAGACTTACGGCCTCAACCCGGGAGCGGAAGTCGACCTCGACCTGGCCGGACTCGACCACAGTCTCTCCGGCGGCGTGGATATTTACTCGGCGGACTCCGACCAGGACTCGCGATCGTTTTACGGGTGGAACTATTACGAGGGGGCCACCGTCCGGAAGACCGGGATCGGGAAGGATACCTTCGGGATCTATCTCCAGGACCGGGCGAACTGGGAGGATCGGCTAATCCTGACCGCCGGCTGGAGAAAGGAATGGGCCCGGTACGATTTCTCCTCCCACCCCCGGCCCGGCCCCTGGGAAGCTGATCCCTTCTGGCGGCCGGCGGTGATCGACGACAGCCTGGACGTCAGCCGGGAAGCGGGCCGGGCCGGCCTCACCGTGCTGGCGGCCGAGGATTTTTCCTGCTTTATCAACGCCTCCCGTGGTTTCCGCTTCCCCTCCACCGACGAGTATTACAGCATCTGGGCGGTGCCGCCGATCAACCGGGATCTTCAGCCCCAGACCTGGTATAACTGGGAGATGGGTTTCGATCTCCGCCCGCTTCCCGGGCTGTTCTGGTCGGTTTCGATCTTCCAGATGGACCTGAGAAACGAGCTCTACTACGATCCCCTGACTTACTCCAACCGCAACTACGACCGGACCCGGCGGCGGGGGCTGGAGAGCGGTCTGCGCTGGTACCTGTCCCCCGAACTGTCGATGGGGATTGATTGTACTTTTCTCTCCGCTTACTTCCGGGGCGGTGAATACGACGGGAACCGGGTGCCGATGGTCCCCTCCGGCACCGCCCGGCTGGAGATCAACTGGAGTCCATTGAGCGGACTGGAAGCGGTGGCCGCCGGCAATTATGTCGGGCCCCAACGGTTCATCAACGACCAGGCCAACAGCTTTCCCTCACTGGACGATTATATCACCGTGGATTTAAAGCTGTTTTACCGGATCAAAGATCTCCGGCTCTTTGCCGGGGTGGATAATGTCTTTGACCGGGAATACTCGGAACTGGGGGCGATCGCCTCCTTCCCGGAGGAGCGGGCCTATTACCCGGCCCCGGGGAGGAGTTTCTTCGGCGGGGCGGAAGTGTCATTTTAACCGGAAGTTAATGACGGATCAGGGGGGAAAGTGTATAGTCGCGGATGGCTTTCGTATTCTCGCGGAGCGTGGGCAGGAAACGAGCAGGGGGCAGAGTTATGTGCGGCAGGTGGCTGAGGATAGGGATGCTGGTAGCCGGCTGCGTTTTCCTGGCGGCCGGAGCCCGGCTCTTTTACCTGATTTACTGCGGCCCCCCCGCCCCGGAAATCCCGCCGGACCCGGCTCGATCCGGCCGGTCGGCGTCGGCGGAAGACCGGAAGATAGCCCCTCCGACCGCGCGCGGTCCAAACGAAGCCGAGACCGCCGCCGTCTCCGGGGAACCGGCGGCGGTTCCCTCTCCCCCCGCCTTCACGATCGATACCGTCCAGCTCCCGATGGGCGTGGCGGGGGAGGATTACCGCCAATCCCTGAAGGCTTCGGGGTTCCGGGGACCGGCCGTCTGGACGATTGTGGCCGGGGAGCTTCCCCCGGGTCTGGATCTTTCCCCGGACGGAGTTGTCTCCGGTGTCCCGGAGGAAGCGGGCGAGTGGCGGTTCACGGTCCGGCTGTCGGCGCGGAGCGG
>JAVCCZ010000183.1 GCA_030765265.1 Candidatus Erginobacter occultus | reverse complement strand
GGATTGCTGCGATCCGAGGTTCTCCCGGATCTTCATCAGGTTTTCCGCGATCCGGAAGATGACGATGATCAATTCCAGGTAGATACGGGAAAAGAGCATCAGGATCAGGTAGACCGCCGGTGAGAGAATCAGGACGACAATCCCGCCTAAGGTGCTGTTCTGGAAGGCGCCGACGATAATAGAGATCGTGACGATCACGTTGACGACCATCGCCAGGCCGAGCAGGAACTTGATTACCTTGGTGGTGACGAATTCCGAGAAGGAAAAATCAAAGATCGTCGCCAGAAAGCCTTTTTCTTCCATTGCCCTTCCTCCTTTTTTCCCCGATTTTTATCAACCGGGATGGTTCAGGGGTTGGTGTTGCTTAAAGACATATTATCAAAATCTATCCGGCGGTAGTAGCAATTTCTCGCCTCCCCCAGAAGATTTTTCGTGTGGCAGATCCCGGACCGCCGGGGCCGGACCCGGTAGAGAAGCGAGTTCTGCTCGCAGTTGACGTGGGCCTCGACCAGTTCGAAGGTCTCCCCCGAGGTCTTCCCCTTCTCCCAGAGTTCGTTCCGGGAGGTGGACCAGAGGATCAGCGAGCGGGAGGCAAGGGACTTCTCCATCGCCTCCCGGTTGGTATAGGCGATCAAAATCACCTCCCCGGTATCGATATCCTGGACCGCCACCGGGATCACGTCGGGGCACTTCTGGGCGACCTTCCGGATCTTCTCGAAATCCAGCGTCAGTTCCGTTCCTTCCTCCAACTCCTTCACTTCACCTCCCCGTATTGAGTATTTTTCTAATAATCGCTATCGGGATCGTTATCGCTATCGATCCCCTGCTCCCCTCTCCCCCAATTCGGGGGAGAGGGTGGCGAGCGAAGCGAGCCGGGTGAGGGGGTTATTTCGCCTCTCGAATCGCCGCCCGCAAATCCAGCGTCCCCGCGTAAATCGCCTGCCCGGTGATCGCCCCGACCAGCCCTTTGCGTTCCAGCTTCTTCAGATCCCGGATATCCTCGATCCGGGAGACCCCCCCGGCGGCGATCACCCCCAATCCGGTCCGGTCGAGAAAATCCTCGAGGGCGGCCAGGTTGGGCCCCTGGAGCGTCCCGTCGGCCGAGGTATCGGTATGGATGACCAGCTTGAACCCGATCTTCTTCAGGTCCCTTCCCAGGTCCTCGGCCCGTAGTTCGGTCTCCTCCTCCCAGCCCCGGATCATCACCATCCCTTCGCGGACGTCGATCGAGGGAAGAATCCTCCCCTGGAATTCCCGGAAGATATCGGAGAGGAATCCGGGGTCGGCCGCCGCCCGGCTCCCCACGATCACCCGGGATACCCCCCCGGCCAGGAGCATCTCGATCGTCTCCGGGGAACGGACCCCACCCCCCAGCTCCACCGGCACCGAGACGGCGGCGATGATCTTCTTCACCGTCTCCCAGTTCTTCGGCTCGCCGGCAAAGGCCCCGTCAAGATCGACCAGGTGAAGAAACTCCGCCCCCTCCCCTTCCCACCTGAGGGCCATCGCCGCCGGGTCCTCGGAATAAACCGTCTCCCGGTCCGCCTTCCCCTGGTAGAGCCGGACGCAGCGCCCGGACTTGATATCAATTGCCGGCAGAACAAGCATAAGAATCCAGTTTAACCAATTGCGGTTGAAGCTCTTGTCTCCCCCTCCCCCAATTTGGGGGAGAGGGCCGGGGTGAGGGGGTTAATTCAAAGTTTTCCCTTGGTCGACGGCACTCCCTTGACCCGGGGGTCGAGCTCAGTCGCCGCCCGCAACGCCCTCCCCAACCCCTTGAAGACGGCCTCGATAACGTGATGGACATCATCACCATAGAGGACATTGATATGGAGGGCGATCCGGGCCTGGTCCGTGAAGGCCCGGAAGAATTCCTTGAAGAGGCCGACATTGAAATCCCCGATCTTGATCCTCCGGATCTTCGGGTTATAGACCAGGAAACTCCTCCCCCCGCAATCGACGGCAACCGAGGCCAGGGCCTCGTCCATCGGGAGAGTCGCCGATCCGTAACGGCAGATTCCCTTCTTCTCACCCAGGGCCTCGAATAAGGCCTGCCCCAGGCAGATCCCCAGGTCCTCGACCGTGTGGTGGTAATCCACCGCCAGATCGCCTCGGGCCTTGACCCGGAGATCGAAGAGCCCGTGCCGGCCGAAGAGTTCCAGCATATGGTCGAAGAACGGGATCCCGGTATCGATCGCGGTCTTCCCCTCGCCGTCCAGGTTAAGCTGGATAGTGATATCGGTCTCTTTCGTCTTCCTCTCCACCCGTCCGGTTCTCTTCTTCATATCGCTCCTTCCTTGATTTATTCTTTTCTTGAGAGGATTGCCCCGATCGCCCCGGTCAGGATCTCCATCTCCTCGGGGGTCCCGACGCTGATCCGGATAAACTCCCGCAGCCGCGGGGTGTCGAACCAGCGGACCAGGATCTTCCGCTCCAGCAGCGCTTCGTAGATCTCTCCCGCTCTCCCGCCCGGCGGACGGCAGAGGAGAAAATTCGCCCCCGAGGGGAAGACCGAGAAACCGAGACCGGAGAGGGTCTCTCTCAGCCGCTCCCGTTGCGTGACAATTTTTTCCGCGGTCAGGAAAAAATACTCCCGGTCGGCCAGGGCGGCGGCGGCGGCGGCGGCCGAGACGGCGTTAAGATTGTAGGAGTCCTTGACCTTCATTATCCCGGCGATCATCTCCTCCGAGGCAAAGGCGTAACCGACCCGGGCCCCGGCCAGGGAATAGGATTTCGAGCAGGTCCGGGTGACCAGGAGGTTGGGATAATCCAGGAGCAGGGGGAGGCAACTCTCCTCGGCGAAATCGACGTAGGCCTCGTCCACCAGCACCACCCCGGAACTCTCTTCCAGGAGCCGGCGGATCGTCGCCGGCGGATAGACGGTCCCGGTCGGGGAGTTGGGCGAGGCGACCAGCTTGATCGCGGCCTCCGCGGAGAAGAAATCTTCCGGGAGTCCGAAGTTTTCGTTGAGTTCATACTCGACCGCTTTTGCCCCCTGGATCCGGGCCAGAACCCCGAAGAGGCTGTAGGAAGGAGTCGGGTAGGCGACAACATCCCCTTCCCCGGCGAAACAGCGCAGGGCCATCGCCAGCAGTTCGTCGGAGCCGTTCCCGGCGATGATCCGCTCGAGCGGGAAACCGTAAACTTCAGCGATTATTTCCCGGAGGCGGTCCGAGGTCGGGTCGGGATAACGCCGGAGCCGGTCGTCGGCAATCTCCCGGACCGCCGCCAGCGCTCGGGGCGAAGGTGGATAGGGGTTCTCATTAGTGTTGAGCTTGACGAACCCCGCCTCCCGGGGCTGAAACCCGGGCTGATAAGCCTCCAGCCCCGCGATATTGTCTCGAAACCAGTTCATATATTCGGGCAGGTACGGTAGATCAGGCATTCCTGCCTGACCTACTTTAATCTGTCATTGCGAGGAGCAAAGCGACGAAGCAATCTTTCAATCTGTCATTGCGAGGAGCAAAGCGACGAAGCAATCTATCTTGTTGCCAGGACAGAGCTTGCTTCTCCATCAGGCGACCTGCCGGATCGACTGAGCTCCGCTTGCAATGACCGCATAATGCGATGTTAATCTATTTTAAGTTCTTAGTATTAAGCCGAACCCGGGCGGAGAGGAGGTGGTGCTCCAGTCCCTCCAGTTCCGCCAGGGACTCCAGGGCGGGAAGATCCTTCTTCAGCGCCCGCCGGCTGTACCGGATCAGGCTGGACTTCTTGAGAAAGTCGTTGACCGAGAGCGGCGAGGAGAACCGGGCCGCTCCCCCGGTGGGGAGGACGTGACTGGGGCCGGAGATGTAGTCCCCGGCCGCCACCGGGGACAGCTCCCCGATGAAGATCGCCCCGGCGTTCCGGATCTTCGCCAGCGCGGCCTCCGGTTTCCCAATCATAATCTCCAGGTGCTCGGGTCCGATCCGGTTGACCAGTTCGATCCCCTCCCCCAGGCTCCGGACCCGGGCCAGGAAGATCTCTCCTCCCGCTGGGCGGGAGCCGATTTTCTCCAGCGCCGTTTTTACCGCCGCGATCAGCCGCTTCGAGGCGGTGATCAGGAGCGCGGCCCCGCCCGGTCCGTGTTCGGCCTGGGCCAGGAGATCGGCGGCGATATAGAGCGGGTTGGCCCGGGCATCGGCCAGGATCGCCACCTCGCTCGGTCCTGCCAGACTATCGATCCCCACCCGGCCGAAGACCTCTTTCTTGGCCAGGGTGACGTAGATATTCCCCGGTCCGGCGATCATATCCACCTTGGGGATCGACCGGGTGCCGAAGGCCAACGCGGCGATCGCCTGGGCCCCCCCGACCTTGTAGATCTCGGTGATCCCGAGATAATCGGCGGCCGCCAGCAGCCGGGGATCAACCGTTCCATCCCGGCCGGGCGGAGTGGCGATCACGATCCGGGGCACCCCGGCCAGCCGGGTCGGGACCGCGGTCATCAAGACCGTGGAGACCAGAGGCGCCCGCCCCCCGGGGACGTAGAGTCCCGCCGACTCCACCGGGGTGACCTTCTCCCCCCACTCCAGCCCGTCCCCCCTCCCCCGACGCCAGGATCGTGCCTGGGTCGGCCGGTAAAAATCGGTGATATTCTTCTCCGCTCGCCGGAAGGCCGCCCGCAGATCCGGGGTGAGAGATTTCCGGGATTCCCGGATTTGCGCCGCACTTACGGCAAAAGATTTCAGGCTCACCCCGTCAAATTTACGGGTAAAATCCCGCAGGGCCGCGTCCCCCCGCTTACGCACCTCCTCCACGATCCGTCGTACCGCCGCGACTTTCTCCGGCGGAAAGGCCGCCCCCTCCAGCCGCTTGAGCAGCTTACCCCCGGCTGATGCGTTGTACTCGATTACCTTCATAGCTGATTGTGACAGTTTTAACCCCCGCAGGGGATAAAACATAGCTAATTGTGACAGTTTTAACCCCCGCAGGGGATGAAACATAGCTGATTGTGAGAGTTTTAACCCCCGCAGGGGGTGAAACATTCCTAGCCACGGGCGCAAGCCCGTGGTGAACAATTCCGAACAACCTACTGAACCCCCGCAGGGGGTGACACAAAAGTGTTTCCTGGATTAGAGACTCCCCTGCAATTTCCGGATCAGGGCCAGCTTCAGCATATGGGTGACGACGACGTGGATGTCCTCTACTTCCTCGTAGGAGGGACTCTTGACCACGATCGGGATCGTGGCCAGGGCAGCCAGCTTCCCGCCCCCCTTACCGGTCAGTCCGACAACCACCGCCCCCGCCTCCCGTCCGTACTCGGCCGCCCTCAGGACGTTGGGCGAGTTCCCGGAGGCCGAAAGGGCCATCACCACGTCCCCTGCATCCAGATAATTCTTGAGCGGCTCGACGAAGACTCGCTCGTAGCTGTCGTCGTTGGCCCAGGCGGTCATCAACGGCGCGCCGTCGTTGAGGCAGAAAGCCTTCACCCGGGGCGCGCCCTCGACGAGGCAGCCCTTGACCAGGTCGCAGACGAAGTGCGAGGAGGCCGCCGCGCAGGCCCCGTTGCCGAAGGCAAAGATCTGCTTTTCCCCCCGGACCGCCTCTTCCAGGGCGTTGACCGCCCGCTCCATCTCGGCCAGCGGGAGGTCGTCGAGACATTGTTTGACCCTCCCGGCATAGCTTTTCAGGAATTCTCTCATAACGTTGTTTGCCTCCTCCATCCGGCTTTCGCCGATCAGCAGGAACAGCCGGCCTGCCGGACCTCTTCTTTGATCCGCTGGATGTGCCCCCGCCCCATTCCCTTGACCTCGCAGCCAAGTTCGAAGTACCGGCGGATCTCTCCGTCGGAGAGAATACCGAAGCAGTCGATCACCGCGATCGGACCCCCCGCCCACTCTACGATCTTCTCCGGCTCGAGACCGAGGTACTGCTGATGAGGCACCGCCAGGATCAAGGCGTCGGCTTCCTTCAAAGCCGCCGGCAGGTCCCGGCCGACCCGGAGTCCGGTCAGGTCGTCCTGGTTACGGAAGAACCGGGCCCAAGAGTGCCCGGGGGCCGGATAAGTGTCCTGCTTCTCGAACTCGTACCAGTGTTCGAGGTAGGGATCGTGGACCCGCATCTCGGCTCCCATCTCGGTCAGCTTCCGCACCACCAACTCGCTCCCCGAGTAACGGCTGTCGCCGACGTCCTGGCGGTAGCTGGCCCCGCAGATCAGGATTGACTTCCCGGCGACATTCTCCCCCATATTCCGCAGCGCGTCCCGGGTCAGTTCAGCGGCGTGGAGGGCCCGGGTGTCGTTGATGTCGATAGCCGCCGGTGTGATCTTGAAGAGGCTGTCAGCGTCGGAAAACCCGAGGATGTGCTTGTAGGCCCAATAGCCCAGCCCCCCGTCCTTGGGCAGGCAGTAACCGCCGATCCCCGGTCCGGGAAAGATGATGTTGCTGTGGGTGGGCCGCATCTTGATCGCCTTGATCACCTTGATCAGGTCGACCCCGTTGCGTTCGGCAAACCCCGACCACTCGTTGAGGAAGGCCAGGATGGTTGCCCGGTAGGAGTTTTCCACGATCTTGGTCGTCTCCGACTCGATCGGCCTATCCATCACCGTCAGGGGAAAATCATCGGTGTTGAGGACCTCCCGGAGAAACTTCTCCACCCGTCGCCGGGCCTCGGCCTCGCAGCCGGAGCAGACCCGCCAGAAGTCCCGGATGCTGGCCACGTAGTCCCGCCCCGGCATTACCCGCTCGAAGCTGTGGGCCAGCAGAGGGACGCTGTCAAGCCCCCGTTCCTCGAAGGCCTTCTTCAAAATCGGCCAGGCCACAAACTCGGTGGTTCCGGGGGCAACCGTGGTCTCGATCAGGACCAGGCACTCGGGCCGGATATAGCGGCCGATCGTCTTCATCGTCGCCTCCAGGGCGGCCATATCGGCCTCCCCGGTCCGCATATTCCCTAGCTCCTGCTTGGAGAAGTCGCACTGGACGTCGACCACCACGCAGTCGGCCAGGCCGAGGCACTCGCTGTTGTAAGTGGCGGTCAGGGTCTTCGCCTCCTGAACGAAATGGGTGATCAGGCGGTCGACCTCGGGGTCCTCGGCCTTGACCGGGGACTCCCCGCGGTTGAGGAGCGGAATCTTCCAGTAGCTCCGGATCGAGGGCCGCTGGCAGCCGATCACGAACTTGGAATGCTCTCCCGATTCGTCACGGGCGTCGGCCACGATCGCCGCCATCACCGCCCCGACGAAACCCACCCCCATCACCACCACCACCTCCTTCCCCTCCGTCCG
>JAVCCZ010000080.1 GCA_030765265.1 Candidatus Erginobacter occultus | reverse complement strand
TTCTGGAACAACGGGACCGACGATATCCTGGTCGGGACGGCGACGATCAACTCCGGGATGGCGGCGGACCGGGCCTACGGTACCCTGGATATCTTCGGCCGGGACACCGATTACCCGGAAGGTCTCTCCTCTGGGCTGGTCAACGGCTCGGAAGTCTTTCACCGGGTCTATCTTCCGGCCCGCGGCTCCGAGTTCGACGCCTCCCCGGCGCTGACCTTTCAGGGTGGAGATCCCTTTCACCGACATAGCCTGGCGGTCGATCTCCCTCCGACTCCACCGCCGCCCTCGCCCTCTCCCGAACCAACTGCGTCACCGTCGGCCACCCATCCGCCCCCCACCCCTCACTCTCCACTCCCCATCCTTGACTACAACGGCGACGGGACCAGCGATATCGCGATCTTCCGGCCCGCATCCGGGCTCTGGGCGGTGCGGGGGGTCACCCGGGCTTACTTCGGGGGTTCAGGCGACATCCCCGTCCCCGGGGATTACACGGGGAATGGAACGACGGATATCGCGATCTTCCGGCCCGGGACCGGTCTCTGGGCTCTGAGAGGGGTTAGCCGCGTTTACTTTGGGGGCACGGGCGATCGGCCGCTCCCCCGGGATTACCGGGGGGAAGGGACGGCCTCGATCGCGATCTTCCGGCCCGCTTCCGGTCTCTGGGCGCTTCGGGGGGTGACCCGGATTTATTTCGGGACCTCGTCCGATCTTCCCGTCCCCGGCTATTACGCTTTTCTGGCGGCTGTTTCGGCGATCTTCCGGCCCGCTTCCGGTCTCTGGGCGATTCGGGGGATAACGAGAGTTTATTTCGGCGGTTTGGTTGACCAGCCGGTACCCGGAGATTACCTGGGGGAGGGGGTTTGGCGTCCGGCGATCTTCCGGCCTTCTTCCGGCCTCTGGGCGGTGAGGGGGGTGACCCGGGTCTATTTCGGCGCCCTTTCCGATCGGCCGGTGCCGGCCGATTACCGGGGGATCGGCCGGGACGGGATCGCGATCTTCCGATCCGCCAGCGGGCTCTGGGCGATCCGCGGGACGAGCAGGATTTATTTCGGCTCGGCGCCGGATATCCCGGTTGTCCGGTAGGGTATTTCTTTACGCGTCGTTGTTTCCCACATTACGTACCCACGGCTCGTAGCCCACGGCTTTAGCCGTGGCCAAGCAAGGGCTGAGCAAGGCCACGGCTAAAGCCGTGGGCTACGGAGCCGTGGATTGTGCGGCGTGGGCTACGAGACGTGTCCCCCCACACCGTCACCCCCTTACCACCAACAAAACCCCATCAACGGGTCCAACTGTTCGGCTTTGGCGCCGGATGCGTGATTTTGGAACACCTATTTTAAAGATTTGTCCGGTATATCCTGAAATAGTATTTTGGGCAATTTGGGGGGTCGTGATTACAAGATGTTGATTATCAAACAAATAATACCATTGGTTAAAATATTTTCGTCCCCCGGCGCCGGAGGCCGCAACGGCTTGTAATTATGGCACGGTATTTGCTAATTGATAAGCCCAATTTCATCTTTATTTGTATTGTCAGAATATTTAGCTGTTATCCAGCGGCAACAAGGGAGATTGACGCAGAGATGAAACGAATGAAGAAAGTAGTTTTGGAAAGAAAGGAATTGGGGGTTTGGGGGAGAAGAAGGTTTGAAACAATGAATTAATCAGAATTCGGTATAGAAGCGATAAAGGATAATTCATCGGCTATGAGCGAACAGGTTGAATTCAACGAAATTCCGGAAGAGGTGGCGGGGCGGTTCACTCCCCTGATCATCGACAACATCAGCAACGGGGTGATCGTCCTCAATAGGAATCTTGAGGTAGTCTGCTGGAACAAGGCGCAGGAAGCGGCTTCCGGTTTCTCCCGGGACGAGGTCAGGGGAAAAAACATCGTATCCCTCTTCCCCCAGTTGAAAAACAACGGTCTGGCCGACGATTTCCGATCAGTACTCCGGGGAGAGAATATCAAGCGACCCCGGATATCCTATCGAAAAGACGATGGCACCATCGGTTACGCCGACCGGGAAAGCAATCCCCTGCGGGACCGGAAAGGGAAGGTCATCGGGATCGTATCCTGCATTACGGACGTGACCGAGAAGGTACGGCTGGAGAAGAACCTTCTCTGGGCCCAGAAATTCGAGGATCTCGGGCATATGGCGGCCGGGTTGGCCCACGAACTGAACAACCTCTTCACCATTTTGCAATGCGAGACCGAGCTGGCCCTCCTCCAACCCGAAAATTACGATCGGGAGAAGATTATCCAGACCAGCGGGAAGGTGGCCCGGATGGGCGGCAATCTCACCCGGCAGCTGATGAATTTTGCCCGCAAGCCGGACCAGCCGTTTGAGACCGCCGACCCGAAAGAATTGGTCCAGGGGTGTATTGTTCTCCTCAAGGGGGTGCTGGCTACCGAGAAAATAACGATGCGAACCGAACTGGCGGATCTCCCCCCGATCCGGATCAACGTCTCCCAGATCCAGCAGCTGATTTTTAACCTGGTTTTGAACGCCAAGAACGCGATGAAAAAGGGGGGCGTCTTAAAGATCAGGCTGAAACAAGAGAACGATAACGTCAAGCTGACCGTCTCCGACAACGGCCCCGGGATTCCTTCGGAGCTGGTGAGCAAGATCTTCGAGCCGTTTATCACATATTCTCGAAGCAATTCCCGGCTGGGTACCGGGCTGGGGCTCTCGATCTGCCGGGATATTGTCCATAATCACGGCGGAGAGATCAAGGTCCGGTCCCGGTTGGGGCGAGGGACCTCCTTTATTATTACCCTGCCGATTTCCCCCGACCACCTTACGTAGGCCACGGCTTGTAGCCCACCTCTTCTCGAAGATCCGGCCGAAGGACGGAAGAGGTGGCCAGGCTAACGATGGCCACGGCTAAAGCCGTGGGCTACGAGCCGTGGGTACGTGAGGCCAGCCCGCGGGCACGCTGGGTACATCGTATACCCCTTGAGGCAATAAAGAGCATAAATCAATCGGGGGCAAGATCAATATTTCTGGGTCAAGATTGGGAGCTTTTTCGGCAAGAAGCTCCAGAGGTGATTTCTTGCCCCGCGATTTGTTCTTTCGAGCCAGGTTGTAGTAATGCTGGTAAGTAGTGATCTTGAAGAGGAAGTCCTTGCGGCTGCTGAATTTTTCCAGGTCAAAGAACTCTGTCTCGATGGTGGCGTGAACCGATTCCACATCAGCATTGGCATTCTTGCAGCCAGGCGGATTGAAGATGTGGCACGCCTTAAAATCATTTTCAACGAGTTGAACAAAGCCGGGGACACTTTTGTTTAGACGGCCGCCATCGTATTCGGTTCCATTATCGGATTGGATTATGACCTCTCTCAGATCCACCCCGAACTTTTCCAGATGCTGAAGTAATCTTCTGGTGGTCAAAATAGAGTAGGTAACTGAGATTTCGTCGGCATAGGTAAGGAACTGAGCGCCGGTAGATAGTTCTCGGATGGTATATTGGAATCGTGGCAGCCCCATAAACTGCATAAAAGGCCAGTAATTGGGGATATCATTGAGGTATTTGGTGTCGATCTGGAATCGAGTGTAAGGTTTGTAAGCGGCTTTGATGTGTCTGAGGTCGTTTTTCTCTGATGTTTCTTCTTGCGGATCCTGGTGCGACATCTTTGCCGAATGACTCTGGCGATCGAGTTAACGCCCCACGGCAGGTCAAATTCATCTTTAAGGTGTTCAGCGCCAAAGCCGGGGATTGAATTACGCAGAGCGACGATTGAGTCTTCATCTGCTTTTGAAAGTTTATGGGGGCAGCCGTGGTGAGCGCGGCTGAGCTCCTGGAGACCGGCGAGACCTTGATTCAGAAAGCGGTCGCGCCATTTCCGGACTGTAGAGGCCGTGGTCTTGAAAATTCTGGCGGTGGGTTTTACCCCCAGATCAATAGCGGACTGAGCCAGATGGAGCCGGTAATCATAGATGTGGTTTTTCGATCGAATCATGTTATAGTACGGCGTGGGATACATAGGCGCCTCCTTCCGTTTTTGGCGAAAAACGAAAGTATAAAGGGGAAATGCCGTGTATCCCACTTTTTATTTAAATCTTCCTCGATAGACCTTAGTAGTCAGCTTCGCCTCGCAGGAGGGCGTTTAATCTCTCTTGTTCTCGGAGCAGGAGATCCCCCCAGGCTTGATCAGGATCGATTACTTCATCCCATCTGGTAAGAGGTGAGCAGTATCTGATCCCGGAAAGGCTGATTATCGCTGGTGGCGCCTGGTATTCAGATCTGGGAATAAGGTATTTGTGCTTCTGTCGAGCTGGCTTTCGTTTAATCTTTGCTGGTTGTGCTAAAACTCCAAGACCCTTCAGCAACTCTTGCAAACGAATAAAGGTCTTCTGGCTAAAGCAGACAAGCTTCCTAAGCCTCGCCGCGGCCCCAGCTGCCGCCCTTCCGGTCGGCCTACGGCCTCCCTTCAGGGCGGCAGCTGGGGCACCAGGGGGTATACGATGTACCCGTGGGTTCCCGCGTGAGGCCAGCCCGGGGATTGACGGATTCCGCCGACGGGGGTAATATACTTTCCTCCAACCGGATTATGAAATCTGCCGTCTGCAATGCCTTTCCTCCAATCTCAATCCGAAAAACACGTCAGACCCGGCCGGGAGCTTTCATCCCGGTCTCGGAATTACGAAGCCCGAAAAACTCGGGCGGAAGATCTTTTCCGGTTCTGGCAGGGGATCATCTTCTGGGCGGTTCTGCTCTTCGGAAGTTTTTTTGTTTTTTATGTTCTCCATTTCCGCGGGCTGGTGGAGGAAGAGGCGATGGAGATCGCCGCCCGGGGCCGGGCGATTGCCCTGGGACAGCCTGGTTCCGACCTCTTCATCCGTCCGGTCTACCTAAAATCGGGCCAGGCGATCGGTTCATATTCCGCGGAGCTGCTCTCTCCGCTTTACCCCCGGGTTCAAGCATTTTTCTTCAAGATCGGAGGTATTGACGATAGCTCCGCCGTGATGGCGGGGAGTCTCTTCTTTTTGGCCGCGGCGTTGCTGACTTACGGATTGGCCCGGAGGCTGGTCTCGAAACAGGCCGCGCTTCTGGTTTTTTTCTTTACCTTTACCAACCCCATTCTCTTCCGTTCGGCGATCAACGGACTTCCGACCGCTTTTTTGACTTTCCTGATCGTCCTGATTTTTTACTGTCGGGAGACGCTCCCCCGCCGAGTCTCGGCCGGCTGCGGCGGGTTGATCCTGGGGGTGGCTTTTCTCGCCGATTATTCATTTTTGTTCTTCCTCCCGCCGTTTCTTATCTACCTGATCCTCTCCGTCCGGGATCGGAAAGAGCGGTGGGCCGGATCCGGGATCTTCCTGGCCGGATTTCTGCTGGCGCTGGCACCCTGGCTGATCGGGGAAATAGCCGGCGGCCGGGGTTCTTTGGGCCGCTACCTGGAATATCACTGGAAGTCCTCCACCGCGCTCCTTCCGGGTCGGACCGCCGACGGCCTCTTCGGGATGCCCCTGGCCGCCTTTTCACTTCCGCTGTCGCTCGTGGTCGGCAAGGTTCACCAGGGGGTTTCCCTTCTCTACCGGGAGGCCCTAACCATTTCCGGGAACTTTATCGGTCTTTTTTTCTGGGGCTCGGTTTTTTCGCTTCCCGCCGCCGGGTTGAGAGGCCGCCGGCTCCCGGTTCTCCTCCTCCTGGGGGCCGCTGGAATATGGCTGGCGCTCTTCCGGCCCCGGCCGGAGATCCTGGTCACCCTGCTGCCGTTGGTGATCCTTTTCGGGACAGAGCATTTCCTGACCCTGAAGCAGCGGTTCGGTCCCCGGGGCAAGATCGCCTCGCGGGGGGTAGTGGCCGGTTTCATCCTGGTCAACTGTCTGCCCCTTTTCTTCGGGCGGGTTCCTCCCGACCCCCTGAAGGCGGATACCATCAACAGTTTCAGCTACCTGAGAACCCTGATCCGGGAAGAAGAATCGATATTGACCGATATCCCGGCTTGGGTCCACTGGTACGGCAACCGGACGGCGATCCGGATACCCCTGACCCCGGAGATGGCCCGGGAGATAATCCGGGGGCACCGGGGCGGGATCTTTCTCCTCCTCTCACCCCGGGCGGTGGACCGGGGGGACATCGATCCGACCGGAGAATGGCGGCGGATTTACAACTCAAGAGTCTGGTCCGAACCCCAGCCCTTCGACCAGGTGATGCTCCTTCCCGGGAGGCTGGTCTTTATGGGGAACCGGTCGGTACTGTTGAACCGGATCAGTTCCCGCTGGTGAGATGATGAAGGTAAAAATCGGATGTTTAATGCCCCTGGTTTTGATCCTGGCTGCCGGTACAGGGTGCCGTCCACCGGCGAGTAACGACCTTTACCTGGCCCGGATTTACCGCGCCCAGGGGCAGGAAGGCGAGGCTTACAACGCGATCAAGAGGTATCTGGCCGCCCACCAGGACCGGCGGGCCGAGGAAGAGTTGAGACGGATCTCCTTGCTGCTGGATCCGGCGGGAGGGGAAGTTCTGCCCCCGGAAGCGGCGACGCTCGACCGGGACGAGATATTAGAGCATTACCTGGAAGAGAGCCGTCGGAAGCTGGAGGAATACGAGGAGTTGTATTCCCGATTCCCGATCAGCCCGCTGGAAGAAGGCGGCCCCGCCCCGACCTCGGAGTTGTTTCCGATCACCGTGGTGCTCGACCGGGACGTCCTGGCCGTGGCCCTGGTCACCCTGGATGACTACCTGGTCCTGCTGGCCGATGTCAGCATTATGTACAAGGATCATCTCCATTACCAGAACCCCTACCTGATGTCGGGGGTGATGCTGGGGATGCGGGGGTTCTATCCGGAAGCGGCGGGCCAGTTCCACGAGGCGATCGCCCTCGACCCGAACAACCCCCGAGCCTTCAACAACCTGGGGATAACCTATTTCAAGATGGGGGAATTCAAATCCGCCCGGGATACGCTTCTCCAGGCCCTAAAGTTACAGCCTGACAATATCTTTGCCCGCAACAACCTCGGCCTGACTTACCTCAAGCTGGGAGAGAGAGATCGGGCGGAGGAGTCTTTTCGGATGGTATTGAGGCGGGATCCGTTCAACTTGGCGGCGAATTTTTACCTGGGTTTCTCTTATTTCTCGGCGGGAGAACTGGAGCGGGCGCAGCGGTTTTACCGGGAAGCCGATGGGATCAATCCTTCGCTGCCCCAGGTTAATTTCGCCCTGGGGTCGGTGATGGTCCGGATGGATAGATGGGACGAGGCAATCGATTATTTTCAGAAGACCATCGCCCTGGATGGGGGTTTCTACCGGGCGTACGTCAGCCTGGGCGGGGTCTATAATCGGAAGGGGATGTACGAGGAGGCGGAGAAGATATTGATCCAGGCGATCGAGCTGGAACCGGATTACGGACCGGCCTATTATAACCTGGCCTGTGTTCAGGCTTTGCAGGACCGGCGGGAGGCGGCGATCAAGAATTTAAGGAAAGCGGTGGAAAAGGGTTTTTCCGACCGGGCCTTCATTCTCGACGATCCCGACCTGGCCTCGCTCCGCGCCGACCCGGCTTTCCAGGATATTATCAGGGGCTTGTAGGGGTATGGATGGAGCCCCCTCCACGAGAGGTGGACGGCGGGTCTTGACGCCGGCCCCTTATTATAGTAAATTACGTTATAGTAAATACTATAATGACGGAACCTATAAAGAGGCGGCCTATGAAAAATCCGTTTAAATACGGGGAGTCGGTTTCCGGAGAGCATTTCACTAACCGGCGAAAGGAAATCGCCGATATCAAATCCGCGATCCGGTCGGCCCAGAATATCTTTATTTACTCCTTTCGCCGGCTGGGCAAGACCTCTCTCATCAAAACCGTACTGCAATCATTGGCCGGCGAGCGCTCGATCATCCCCGTCTATGTTGATCTCCAACGAGCCCCTTCGGTCGGGCAATTCGTGGAGATTTATTCTGCCGCCATCGGCCAGGCATTTATCGCCCGGGGGGAAAAATTAAAAAAGATCGGAGCACTCTTTAAAATGATCATCCCCTCGTTTGAACTGACCGAGACGGGGGGGTGGAAGATTTCGTTCGATTTCTCCAAGACGACCAGGGGTACCGAAAAAGCCCTGGAAGAAGTCTATGAACTGCCGCAAAAGATCGCCGTCGAACGCGGAAAAAGGGTTGTGGTGGTCTTCGATGAATTTCAGGAGATAAGCCAGTACGACGGATCGGCCTTCGAAAAGAAATTACGTTCCTTCATCCAGCACCATAACGAGGTTTGCTATATTTTTATGGGCAGCAAAACCCAGATTATTTTGGAGATGTTTCAAGATCCGCGGCGGGCTTTCTACAACTCGGCGGATATTTATCCGCTGCCGCTTATCCCGGGAAAAGATTTGGTTGATTTCATCATTGAACGTTTTGCCTCCACGGGCAAACGGATTGCCCCGGCGACAGCCGGAGAGATCGTCAGCTTGAGCCGGCGGAGTCCCTATCATATCCAGATGCTGTCCGCGCATATCTGGACCGTCAGCGGAAATAAGGTCAAGCAAGAGAACATCCGGACGGGGTTGGATGCCATTATGCTCTCCCAGAACGAGCTGTTCTTCAGCTGGTACGATTCCTCGTCGCTTCATCAGCGGGCCGTTCTCGGCACCCTGGCGCAAACCCGGAAGATATTTTCCCGGGACGTCATCCTAACCCATAATCTCGGGAGCAGCTCAACCGTTCAGGCTTCCCTGAAAGCTCTCACCAGAACAAACCTGGTTACCCGGGAGGACGGCAAGTATTGGATATTTGACCCCTTCTTTGAGATCTGGCTGCAGAAAAAGATGGAGATCTAAATGCTCCACTTCTGCGCGAAGATCCGGGCCGCGGGTAGGTGCAAATGATATGGATAAAAACCGGAAGAAATATTGCTGGAAACGGATCGGGGTCGGACTGGTTCTGCTCGTCTTGATGGCGGGGCCGATCGGGGTTTTCTTCCATTTCAACGGGATCCGGCTCTCCCCGGAGGCGATGGACAACGCTCAGCTGGCCCGAAATATCGCCCGGGGTCGGGGGTTCGTGACCGGGGTGATCCGGCCGGCATCGCGGTTCTTCAACGAAAATATTTCCGGGCAGCCCGACCTCTACCAGCCGCCGCTGCCTTCACTCTTGCTGGCGGCGGGATTCCGGGTCTTCGGACCTTCCGACCGGGTTGTCGTTCTCTGGGCCCTGCTGTTATTCTGGCTCGCCGGTCTGCTGGGGGTTTCGCTTCTCCGCCGGGTTTGGGGGATCGGCGGGGCTCTGCTCGGCGCGGCACTCTATTTCACCAACGCTTCGTTGCTCAACGCCGTCCGGTCCGGCGATCCCTCCCTGCCGGCTTCCTTGATCTTTATCACTCTTCTGGTGTTTATCTATCGGTCGGAGAATACCTTGGGCTCCTTCCTGGCCGCCGGCCTGCTCTGTGGGGCCGGCTATCTCTCGTCATACAGCCTCTTCTGGTTCGGGTTGTTGCCGTTGATCTGGCTTGTCTTCAGTTACCGTTCGGAGGCGGGGGAGGGGTCGGTCCGGAAAAATTTATCCGCGCTCGCCGCCGGCTTTATCCTGCCGCTGTTGTGGTGGTGGTGGCGTTCCGGTTATCTGCTCCCTCCGCTTCGGGCCGCCGAGTACAAGATGTTCACCGGCCTGTTCCCGGCCGATTCGCTTCTCCGGGAAACCGGACGGGAGCTCTTCGGCCGGTCCGCGGGGCTAAAGACGTTGATCCGGAAATGGTGGCAGGGCGGGGAGACCGTCTACGGCCGGCTGCTTTTCTTTACCGGCTCTTTCGCCGTCGTGTTTTTCTACCTGGCGCTGCTGTTGCCTTTTGCCGATCGGAAGTGGTCCCGGATCCGCTATTTCATCTTCGGAGCTCTCCTGCTCGGCGCCGGGCAGTTTGTCTTTTTTGCCCGCCGGGGGGACGATATCCGGTTCCTGGTCCCGGCCGCCATCCCGTTGGCGACGGCCGCTTTTATCTTTATCCTGGAGAAGATGAAACCGGCCCGGGGGATTGCCCGATGTCTGTTAATCGTGGTCTTTGTCGGATTGAACCTGATTCCGGCGGTCGATCAGCTCCGCATATCCCGGCCGCCGGCGGACTCGACCCGGTATAACTGTCTCCGGATGGGAGACTGGATTCCGGCGGGGGAGGGGATCGTCACCGATCAGCCGGAAGCGGTAGCCTGGTATGGAGATCGGCTTGCCCTCTGGCTTCCGGCGGAAGCCGTGGCGCCGATGGGGTTTCGTTATCTCTACCTGACGGCGGCGGCGGCTGATTATCCACCCGTCAGGACCGGGAAGCGGGTCGTCGTTTGGCCGCGGGTATATCAGGCGGGCGCAAGGTCCACCCTCTGGGAGGTGGAAGAATTTATTCCCCTACCCGGCGATCAATTCCTTTGCCGGATCGCCGGGGCTCGGGATTAATACTTGTAATCGCTGCCGCCGATGAATTCGCGCAGGAGCGATTTTTTCGGGACGCAGGAATCATCCTCGACGGTGGTGATGGTATCCAGGAGTTTGAAAACCCGCCGGGCTCTGAGGAAAGCGTCCCGCTTGCCGGGGTCTTCTCCGAACTTATCCATCGCTTCCTTGAGATAGGAGAAGGAATACTTCTTGTGGATCGGCAGTTCGTAGGCCAGGGCCCCGTTGACCACGAAGTCGGTCTCGGTGATGAAGGGGACAATATGCCGCATCTCGCTCTTGCGGACATAGTGCCAGTGGCCGATGGTGGCGACCGGGGAGTAGCTCCGGTGCCAGCTGTCCCGGACCATCCGGCGTAAAAGGCGGATATCGGTCCAGCGGGTCCACTCCCCGTTGATATCCTTGAGCTGGGAGAGGGTCTCGATGTAGAGTCGGAACTTGTTCTCCGCCGGGACCGATTCGGTCATCGGCGCATAGAGACCGTGGAGGCTGTCGATCAGGATGATCTCATCTCCCCCGATCCGGAGCGGGATGGTCTTTTTCTCCCGAAGGCCGGTCTTGAAATTATAGATCGGCATCTGGATCTCGCGGCCGGCCAGCAACTCGCTCAGGTGCTTGTTGATCAGCGGGAGGTCCAGTGCCTGGGGGGTCTCGAAGTCGTAATCGCCGTACTCGTCCTTGGGGTGCATCTCGAGGTCGAAGAAGTAATTGTCGAGGACCATCGGGACCAGCTTCAGGTTCCTCTCCCTCAGCCGTTCGGCGATCTTGTTGGTGGTGGTGGTCTTTCCGGAACTGGAAGGGCCGGCGATGATCACCAGGCGGATCGGTTTTTCGCTGTCCAGAATCGCCCGGGCGGCCATATCGGTGTACCAGTGATAGCGGTCGTCGGCGGCTTTGACCAGGTCGGGAAAAGTTCCGTCGGCGATCCGCTGGTTCA
>JAVCCZ010000216.1 GCA_030765265.1 Candidatus Erginobacter occultus | reverse complement strand
CCGGTCGCCACCAGGCTCACCACCGAGTTCATATTCGCCCCCGTCCAGGCCGGGTCGAGACCGGAGCGGACCGCCTCCGGGACCTGCTGGTAGGCCTTCATCAGGTTGTCCTCGTTCCCCATTATGTCGTAGGTCGCGTAACCCTTCCCCGCGATTACCCGCTCCGGCGTCGGCGAGGGCGTCGCCGCCGCGGTCGGGGTCGGAGACGGGGTCGGGGTCTCCTCCGGGGTCGGGGTCGGAATCGGGGTCTTGTAACCTTCCGGAGTCGGAGAGACGCTCGGAGACGGGGTGACCGAGGGGGTCGGGGTCAGGGAAGGGGTGGGCGTTGTGAGGGGGGTGGGGGTCGGGGTCGATGTCGGGGTCGCCGTCGGGGTCGGGGTCGGGTGCCAGAAACCCCAGATCTCGATGTCGTCGATATTCCAGCCGGAATACCGCCAGGACCCGTCGGTCTCCCCCATCCCCCAGCGGATGTAAAGTGAACGCCCGTCGGCGATAGCGGAGACGTCGTAAGTATACTCGGTCCAGCTGGAATCCTCGACGTTGGCGGCGGGGTTCTCCCAGAGGGGGATCCAGGCGGCCCCGTTATAGGAAGCCTGGAGATAGGCGTGATCGTACTGGTTGCTCTCCACGTTCAGCCAGCGCTGGAATTTGAGGACGGCAGCGGTGATCTGGGAACAGTCGATCTCCGAGGTGGTCAGCCAGCGGGTAGGGGTGAGATCGTTGGCATAATCCCCGCTCAGGTTATAGCCGTAAACATTGGTCCCGCTTCCGAACCCCGAAGTGGGGTCGGGGTTGCCGTATTCGCCGCCGCCTCCGGTCGGCTGTCCGAAAGCCCAGTCCGTGTCGATCGACCAGCCCGGATCGGTATCCAGGGGAAAGGAATAGATGGCGGAGGGAGGCGGAATCGGAGTCACCGTCGGGGTCGCCGTCGGGGTTTTGTAACCGTCCGGGGTCGGGGTGACCGATGGAGTGGGCGAAGGCGTGAGGAAACCCACCGGGGTCGGAGTTGCCGTCGGGGTGACCGTCGGGGTGACCGACGGGGGCGGGGTGGTATGCCAGAGGCCCCGAATCCGGATGTCGTCGATATTCCAGCCCGAGAAGCGCCAGGAACCGTCGGTCTCACCCATCCCCCAGCGGATATAGACCGTCGCTTCCCCGTCGGCCACCGCCGAGATATCAAAAGTATGTTCGGCCCAGCTGGAGTCGGTGACGTCGGTGTCCGGGTTCTCCCAGATTGTGGTCCAGAAAAGACCGTCGTTGGAAGCCCCGAGATAGGCGTGGTCATAGGAGGAGCGCTCGACGTTGAGCCAGCGGTAGAAACTCAAGGTGGTGCCGGTCACCTGGGTGCAGTCCAGGGCCGTGGTGGTCAGCCACCGGGTCGGGGTCAGATCGTTCGGGTAGTCCCCGGCCAGGTTGTAACCGTAAACATTGTTCCCGGTGTAGCCGGTGGCCGGGTCGGGGTTACCGTACTCTCCTCCCAAGCCCTGCGGCTGACCGTAGGCCCAATCCCCCTCGACCGACCAGCCGGGGTCGGAGGAGAGGTCGAAGAAGTAAACATCCACCGGGCCCGGGGTCGGGGTCGGGGTCGGCGGAACCGTCACCGTCGGGCTCGGGGTCAGGTAGCCGAACGGTGTGGGGGTGGGAGAAGTCAGGGGTGTCGGGGTAGCGCTGGGTGGCGGGGTCGGGGTAGTATAGTCAACTTCCAGATAAACCTGGGTTACCTGGAACGGCCGGCTCTGGGACTGGTTGTGAATGATCACGGTCTGGATGCCGTCGACGTCGGAAGCGGTCCAGGCCGTCCCGGTATCCGGGTTCAAGGCCCAGGAGTTCTGGTAAAGGACGTAGCTGGTGGTCAGGGTGCTGGAGACGGTATAGTCGCTTCCGCCGACGTTAAGTCCGTAGAGCAGATCCCCGGCAGGGTTTCGTGTCCTCCGGGCGTAAAAATATGCCCGGACGGAGGAGATGGTTCCGGAGCCGGGGAAATCCTCCATCGTGTAGCGATCGGTATCGTAGCGGGTCGAGGTGGTGACGTAACTGGTGTCGCCGTCCTGGGCGGTGACCGCGGCCCAGTTGGCCCCGGCCCCGGAAACCGTCCATTGGGTCGAGGTGCCGTTACCGTCGGGGAGGAGGGTTACGGTGGCGGGAAACGCCGATGGCGGGAAGAGAACGAGAGCGACCGGAATGAACCAGGCCGCCGCCGGCCCGATCCAGCCCGCTAATGATTTCATTATCTCGCCTGTTCTCATCGGATAGATATGTTCTTAAACCGGCAGCGAAAACTCTTTTCGAGGAGACCCGGTCTCCAGCGCTCAGCGATCTCCCTCACCCCCCGATGGAGTGCTCATCAGCAGCCCCATCTCCGAAGGCACGGTGTACTTCTCTCTCCCCGCTTTGACCGTGATCTCGCCGTCAAGGACTTCGAACCGGGTCTCGCCGGCGGGGCTCACCCGGATCCTCAATTCCGTTCCCACCAGGTCGAGTTCCGAACCCGGCGCCTGCAGGACGAAGCGGGCCTCCCGGTCCTCCAGCTTCCGGGTTGAGGCGATTACCGTACCCTCGACAATCGTTATCCGGTTGGTCCTTCCGGCCAGGAACCCCCGGGTCGGCTGATAAACCACCTCTGTTGCGGAACGCAGGACCGCCCGGTCCTCCAGCCCGGTTCGGATAACCGCGTTTCCTTCCGGCCCGGTCCGGACCCGGTCGCCGTTCTGGAGAATCAGGCCGGCGGCGGCCGGTATCCACTCCCGGCCCCCCGCGGGGAGGAACGAGGTTTTCCCGGAGACAAACTCCAGGAAAGCCCGTTCTTCATTCCGGACCAGGTCCACCGGGACCCGGATCAGGTTGCCGGGTTTGAGGAGATAGTTATATTGAACCACCCGCTCCCAGGCGGTCGGGCGGACCAGGTAGTTCTCGGTCAGCGTTTTGGCGGTATCACCTTCCCGGACGAAGAAGACAAAATCCTCCCCTCCCCGGAGCGCCGGGGCAAAGATAAGTAAAGCCGTTATGACGATAATTTTGCGCATTGTGGTAGCAATTATTGCAATAGTTAGCCGTATCTTACACTACCACATAATATGTAAATATTCCACTCCTTTTTCGGAAATTTTCGGGAATTTTTTGTAATATTGTTTCAACCGAAACCAGCCCCGCCCAGGGTCTATTGTAGTGTTTCAGAAATAATAGGCAATAAACTGTCATTGCGATCCGGCTTTTTTATCCGGCTTTAGACGGAAGACGGAGAATAAATCTCAATACACTGCAAGGGAATAGATTGCTTCGTCGTTCAGTTCCAGGAAAGGGTCGTTCTCCAGGTCCGGCGGGTAGACCTCGTTCTTGATCGGGGAGTGGTGGGAGTCATCGGTGAGGACGAAGACCGGAACCTCACCGAACAGAGACAGGTCCACCGACCACTCGTAAACCATCGACCACTCCCACTCATAGTTCGGGCTGTAGGTGATGGGGTCGGCGTCCATCGGTGGGTTGCCGGAGGGGCCGGGGTGTCCTTCGTCGGCGTTAATCACGTTGGTGGGATCGGAAGAGTTGGTGATCGGTGAGGTCCAGTCCCCGGAGCTCTCCGCCGGTCCCGCCGCCCCAGCCAGGGCCAGGATCAGGACAGCCCCGAAAGCTCTCCGGAGAGTGCTCACTACCCAGGTTGGATTCCAGTTCGTTCTCATATCAGCAAACCTAAAAAAATAACCCCTCATTCGGGGCGGGCGGCACAGGCACTGTTTTCTGTTCCGCCGCCCCGGGTCCATTATTTCTCAATCCTCAGCCCGGTCCCTTCCGGGACCCGCTGCTTCCCGGCCGGGGTGGAGATAACCACCTCCCCTTCCAGGACCTCGAACCGGGAGCCCTCTTGCGGGCAGACCCCAACCCGGATCTCGGTCCCGGTCAGTTCCAGCTCCGACTCCGGGGTCTTGATGACGAACCGGGCCTCCCGGTCGGCCAGCTTCCGGGTCGAGGCGATGACCGTCCCCCCGGCCACCGTCACCCGGTTAATCCTCCCGGAGAAAAATCCCCGCGAGGGTTCGTAAGCCACTTCGGTCGCGGAGCGCAGGACCGTCCGGTCCTCCCGTCCCGTCCGGACAACCGCCGAACCGGCGCGGCCGGACCGGACCCGGTCGCCGGCCAGAAGGATCAGGCCGGGGACGGCCGGGAGCCAATCCCGGCTGCCGGAGGTAAGGTAGGAAACCTCGCCGAAGACACACTCCAGGATAGCCCCCTCTTCCCGCCGGACCAAATCTCCGGGAACCCGGATCAGGTTTCCGGGTTTGAGGATGTAATTGTACTGGACCACCCGCTCCCAGGCCGTCGGCCGGACCAGGTAGTTCTCGGTCAGCGAACGGGCGGTATCTCCTTCCCGGACGAAGAAGACAAACTCCTCCTCACCCCGGGTAACCGGAGCCAGGAAAATCAATATTGTTATGGTCAAAAACCAGCGCATCGTATTCAAATTTCCGGCCGGCAAAACCGGCATTTAATATTTCTCACAAATTATATAGTGTCTGAACGGAAACCCCAAAAACCAGGTCATTGCGAGGAGGGACGACGAAGCAATCTGTTGAGTTGGTGATGAGATTGCTTCGTCACTTCGTTCCTCGCAATGACAAAGTCTATTTGATTTAAGGTTTTCGTTGAGACACTATTAACAAGCATATATTATGCCAATCAGGGCAAACCCCTTCATTTTACCCCAGTTTTTGCTTATTTGTCCCGTTAATTCCGTTCCCGGGCCTCTCCGGCCGCCGGGAATGACTAAATTGACGGTATTGAGTGGGAAAATTCATCTGCGCCAGAGCAATTATCCGGCCTTGGAAGCAATATTTGCCTATAGACATCCTTTGCAAGGAAAATATTGCACTCTCAAAGGGGGGGGGAATCGGGATAAGGCCGCGGATCAAGTGAATCGCTGAGATCGGGGAGCCCTTTTCGGTCCTAATGGACAGCCGAAAGGGCTAATTGGATAGGGGCAGATAGATCCGGAAGGTGGTTCCCTCTCCCGGCCTGCTCTCGACGTCGACGGCGCCCCCGGCCCGGCGGACATCCCCGTAAACCACCGAAAGGCCGAGACCGAGGCTGCCGGCTTCCTTTTTCGTGCTGAATAAGGGTTCAAAGACCCGGGATAGAACCTCCTCCTCCATCCCCTCCCCGGTATCCCCAACCTCGATCACCGCATACTCTGCCCCGGTCGGCCCGGACTATCCGGCAGTCGTTGCCGATGATCGCGATCAGGTCGGGGATGACGTCGAAGGTCCGCTCCCATTCCCGCTTCGCCCGCTCGACCACCCGGAATAATTCTTCTCCCTCCGGCGGGTTCTTCCTGCCGGATTTTCTCTTCAGTTCGTCATTCATAATCAGGCAGATGATAACAGGATTTACCGGAACAGTACATACCTGAATTTTACCCGACAAACCGGGGTCGAAAAAGTAGCACAGGCGGCCCGCCTGTGCCAGGCCGGCCCACAGACAGAAATGCCTGTGCTCCTATGATCGCCGCTTACTGTTCCCGGGTGCTCTCCCGGGCGGCGGCCAGGGCCCGGCGGGCGGGGAGGTGATCGGGGCGGAGTTGCTCCGCCCGTTCCAGGTAAGGCAGGGCGGCAGCCGCATCCCCTTCCTTGAACAGCAGCAGCCCCAGGTTGTAGTGGGCGGCCGGATCGTCCGGATCGATCTTCAGGGCCGCGAGGAAATGGGTTCGGGCCGCCTCCGTCTCTCCCTGCCCGAAGAGAGCTATCCCCAGGTTGTTGTGGGCCTCGACCGCTTCAGGGTTGATCTCCAGGGTTTTCCGGTAATAAGCAATCGCTTCGTCGATCTCGCCCCTCCCGGCCAGGAGGTTGGCCAGGTTGTAGTGGGCGGGCTGGTAGCCGGGCGAGACCGCGATCGCCCGGCGGTAAAGTTCCTCCGCCCGGGCGGCCTCCCCCCGCTTGAGGACGATATTGCCCAGGCTGTTGTAGGCCCGGGGGTTGAAGGGCCGGTGGGCGATTACCCCCTCCCAGATCCCGGCTGCCGACCGGTAGTCGCGGTTCCTCAGCGCCGTCAGGGTCCCCAGCCCGCCCGCGACCAGCAGGATCATAGCCACCCCCCACGGATTGCCGCCGGTTGGAGGAGAGGGGGAGGAGCTTCCGCAGCAGTTCAAAGCCTCCGGCCGTCGCGAGAACCGCCAGGGCGGCCAGGGGAAGGTAGAGCCGGTGTTCGTAAGCCAAATCTTCCAGCGGGAGCAGCGTCGAAGTGGGGGCGAGGATCAGGAAGAACCACAACCCGGCGAAACCGAGCGGGGGGCACTTCCTCCAGGCCGCGAAGGTGAGGAGGAGGAGGGTGAGGACGATCAGCAGCCCCGGCCAGACCTCCTCCCAACCCCGGACCGGGAGCCAGTGATAATCGAGGACCAGGGGATGGGGGACCAGAGCCAGGCGGAGGTAATGGGCGACCACCCCGAACTGGGTCAGGCCGTATTCCAGGGGGCGATGGGTCTTGATGTCCGCGTAGGAGGTGGTGAGCAGCAGCGCCGCCTGGACGGCCAGGGTGAGGAAGAGGGCCAGGTAAAATATCCGGCGCTTTTTTCCGATCTCTCGCCAACCGGCGGCGGCAAAGGCCCGGTCGTACAAGAGGACGATGAAGGGCGCGGTGACCATTACCGCCTTGCTCCCCATCCCCAGGGCGCAGAGGAAAACGGAGAGACAGTACCACCAGCGGGGGCGGCGCGATCCGGTCCCCCGGATAAAGGCGTAGAGCGTCCCCAGGAAGAAGAACCCCGCCAGCGACTCGCAGCGCTGGGTGAGGTAGGTCACCGACTGGGTCTGGAGCGGGTGGAGGGCCCAGATCAGGGCGGCGGCCAGGGCCAGGCCGACGGCGGAGCGGCGGTAGCGTTCCGGGAGCCGGGGAGAGAGCAGGGTTCTGCGGACAATCCCGAAGAGCAAGAGCGCCGCCGCCAGGTGGATCAGGAGGTTGCCCCCGTGAAAGGAGGCCGGGGACGGACCGGATAAAGCCCGGTTGAGGGAGAAGGTGAAGCTGACCACCGGACGGTCGCGGAGCGGGCTTTCCGGGGGGGCGGCGAAAGCCTCCCCGGGCGGCCAGAGTCGGGCGAGGTGGGGGTTGGCGACGATCGTCGCCTGGTCGTCGAAGACAAATTCCCCGGAGAAACTGTTGAGGTAAACGACCGTCACCGCGGCGGCGATCAGGAGGAGCGGATAGACCGGCAAGCGAGCCTTCACTGCCGCCTCCGCGCCGCCGCCAGGGCCCTTCGGGCCGGCTCGTAATCCGGACTCAGTTCCAGCGTCTTCTCCAGGTCGGCGACCGCCTCCCCCGGGCGGCCGAGCTTGATCAGGGCCACCCCCCGGTTGTAGTAACCGGCCGGATCGGTGGGGTCGCTCCCGATCGCCGCCGAGAAGTGTCGGATCGCCTCGGCCAGTTCTCCCCGGGCGGCCAGCTGGATCCCCAGGTTGTTATGTCCATCGCGGTGGGCCGGATCCCGCCGGAGGATCTCCCGATATTCGGCGATCCCCTCCTTGATCCGCCCCTCGGCGATCAGCACGTTGGCCAGGTTGTAGCGGGCCAGCGCCGAGTGGGGGTTGATCTCCAGCGCCGCCCGGTACTCTTCCCGGGCGGCGGCCGGGTCGCCCGCTTCCAGCAGGAGGTTGCCCAGGCCGAGCCGGGCGGCGAAACTATCCGGGCGCTGCCGGAGGATCTCCCGGTAAACCGCGGCCGCCTCCTCCCCCCTCCCCTCCCGGGCCAGGCCCCGGGCCAGATCCACCGCGACCCCGGTATATTCCGGGCCGGACTTCAGCGCCTCCCGGTAGAGAGCGAAGGCTTCGTCGGCCTTCCCCTCTTCCAGGAGGAGGTCGGCCAGGTTCTTCCGGGGCGGCAGGGACCCCGGGTCGAGCCGGAGGGCTGATCGGTAGGACTCCGCCGCCGGACCGGGCCGCCCGGCTTTCTGCAAGGCGATCCCCCGGTTGGTATAGGCGGACCCGTAGCCGGGCTGAAAGATCAGCGCCCGGTCGAATTCCGAGACCGCCTCTTCCCAGTTTCCGGCCCCCAGCCGGGCCAGGCCCCGGTCGTAGTGCCACTTCTCCGGGGAGGGCTGGAAACCGGCGTAATTGACCGAGCAGAGCAGGTAAAGCCCCCCCGCGGCCGCGGCCGCAAACAGGGAAGTCAACCATTTCCGATCGGCCAGGAGGGCGGCAATTCTCCGCACCGCCGAAGCCCCCAGGATCAGCAAAAAGGGGATCACCGGGACCCGGTAGCGGGCCCCGGCGGCGAAGGGGAGCATTGAGAGGAAATAGATTAGGATCAGGGTAAGGAACAGGGCCCCGCCCCGGGTCCGGCTCTCAGCCCGCCCGGGAGGGCCCGGTTGAGGGAAAGCGAAGATCAACACCGCCCCGAGGATCGCCAGGGCCAGGACCAGGGAAAAGTTCCCGGGGAGACGGCGCAGCAGCGGGGAGTGGAGCCGGGCGTAGTGGACCTCCCTCAGGTTCCTTATCTCCCGGGGCCCCCAGAAGAGAAGGGCCTTGCGTCCCGTCAGCCGGAGAAAACTTCCCGGCGAGCGGAGGGCGAAGCTAAGAGCCCGGCGGGTCAGGTAATTCGAGGCCTCGCCGTGGCCCAGGGGCCGGCCGAGGTCGGCCTCCAGCTTCCGGACGATCCGGGGCCAGTCAAAGGGGGTGCCGATGTTGCCGATCCCGGGGATGAAGTGGGTCGTCCCGTCGCTCAGTTCGTTGTTGGCCACCCCGAAGCTGATCCCGGCGTTGGTCGAGATCGGGACCAGCTCCCCGGAGACCGCGTAATTCCGGATCGTCACCGGCAGGACCGCGGCCAGCACCCCCAGGAGCAGTCCGGAGGCCGCTGCCGCCAATCTTCTCCCGCCCGCCCGCTTCCGAATCGGGCGGGCGGGAGAAGATTGGCGGCAGCGGCCTCCGGACTGCTCCTGGGGGTGCTG
>JAVCCZ010000166.1 GCA_030765265.1 Candidatus Erginobacter occultus | reverse complement strand
CTGGGGCGAGGGCTCGGTCTCGGTGCGGTTTTGATGGGGAGTGGGCAGTGGGGAGTGGGGAGTGGGAAGAGAAAGTTCGAAGTTTCAGGGTAATCAGTGGATTAAAAGATTTTGGGCGGTTTCGGCGGGGGGCCGAGGATGGAGGGCGGGGGTTCTTCTTCCTTCTCCGGCGGGGGAGGGGGGCGGAGGCTGAAGTCGGGGCAGGTATCGGTGGCGGCGACCGGCCGGGAGCGGAGCATACACTTCTCAACGAAGGGGTTGACCACGTAGTGGCGGCAGCGGCGGCAGATCTTCCTCAGTGACTCGTCCCCGGTCCAGCCGGGAAGGCGCTCGGCGATCTCCTCCGGTTCGCCGTCGGCGAATTCGTGGCCGCAGAAGGCGCAGACTTTTCTCTCCCCCGCCGGGGTCAGGCCGTGGTAGATCTTCTCCACCTTCAACGCCGACTCCTGCCGGCAGGCGGGGCAGAAGATCTTTTTCGCCGCCGAGCTCATTCTTCCCGGCCTACTTCGCGGCCAGGTAATCCCGGGCCTTGAGCGCCCCTTCCCAGATCGCCTCGTAGCCGGTGCAGCGGCAGAGGTGAAGCTCCAGGGCGTCCCGGATCTCTTCGTCGGAAGCTTTCGGGTCCCGGTTGAAGAGGGCGTAGAGTTCCATCACGATCCCGGGCATACAGTAGCCGCATTGGACGGCGCCGGCCTCGATCAGCGCGGTCTGGATCGGGTGGAGGTTGGTTCCTTCAGAAACCCCCTCGATGGTGACCACTTCCTTCCCGGCCAGTTTCTTGGCGGGGAAGGTGCAGCTCTTGGTCGCTTTCCCGTCGATCACCACCACACAGGCGCCGCAGGAGGCGTCGTCGCAGCCGCGCTTGGTCCCGGTCAGGCCGAGTTTTTCCCGGAGGATGAAGATCAGTTTCTCCCCCCCCTCGATTTCGACTGTCCGGGGGGTTCCATTGACGGTGAAGGTGATTTTCTCGCTCATATTCTGGCTCCCTGATTGGCACAGACAGGAATGTCTGTGCTACTTTTTCTCCAGCGCTTCCAGGATCTTTTCCGGGGACAGGGGGATCTCGTAGAAATCGATTCCGATGGCGTCGTAGACGGCGTTGAGAACCGCCGGGGCGACCCCGACCACCGGGTGCTCGCCGATCCCCCGGGCCCCGAAGGGCCCGATCTCCCCCGGGGTCTCGACGAACTCGATCGTCTGCCGCCCCGGCGCGTCCTTGATGGTCGGGAAGCGGTAGCGGCGGAACATCGGGTTGAGGGCCTTGCCCTCGGCGTCGAACTTCAGTTCCTCGTGGAGGGCGGCGCCGACCCCCATCATCACCCCGCCGGCCACCTGGCCCCGGATCTGGACCGGGTTGATTACTCGGCCGACGTCGAAAGACGAGGCGAAGTGGTCGATGATCACCTTCCCGGTCTTCTTCTCGATCCGGACCTCGCAGGCCTGGGCCCCGAAGGTGTAGGTGATCCCCATCCGCCCCTGGCCGTTTTCGTCCGGGTTGGACTGGATCGGCAGCCGGGCGTCGGCGGTGGTGTGGACGACGTCGCCCACGGTCACCCCGTCGTCGAAGGTGTACCCCCGGCCCAGCTCGGGGACCGGGACGCGGATGGTGGGATCGGACTTGACGAAGACGTAGTCGCCGTCGTAGTCGAGCCGGTCGACTTCAGTCCTCAGGACGATGCCGGCGGTTTTTTTCAGCTCGGCGATCGCCTTCTCGGCCGCCCGGACCACCGCGCGGCCGCCCTGGGTGGTGAACATCGAGCCGATCGTCTGCCATTCCCAGGGGCTGAACTGGGTGTCGATCTCGGTGTAGACCCGGATCCGCTCCGGCGCGATCTTCAGCGCCTCGGCGGCCACCATCCGGACCACGTTGCGCAATCCCTGGCCGACCTCTGCCCCCCCCATATTGATGCAGACCGAGCCGTCGCGGTTGAACTTCAGGTAGCAGCTCTTGGAGGAGAAGGGCGCCCCCTTGGGCGACTTCATCAGGGCGGCGAAGCCCCGGCCGTAGTAGTAGTTCTCGTCCTCGGCCTTGGCCTTCGGGGCGGAGAAGACCGCCCGGCGGACGATCTCGACGCATTTCCTCACGTTGCCGTTGGTGGTATGGAGGGTCTCGCCGAGAGCGGTGACCTTGCCCGGGCCGAGATAGTTCTTCTCCCTCAGGTCAAAGGGATCCAGCTTGAGCTTCCTGGCCAGGATGTCTATCATCCGCTCCATCGCCAGGTGCGACTCCTGGTGGCCGTAGCCGCGGAAGGCCCCTACCGGCGGGGTGTTGGTGTAGACCGAGTAGCCGTCGAGAAAGCAGTTGGGGAACTCGTAGGTGCCGGTGGAGTTGTGGGTGGAGGCGATCAGGACGTGGACCCCGGTGTCGGCCGAGGCCCCGGTGGAGTGGAGGATCTCGGTCTTCAGCGCGGTCAGGGTTCCGTCCTTCTTCGCCCCGATCTTGATCCGGGTCCGGATCCCGTGGCCGATCAGGGTGCTTAAGAAATCCTCCTTGCGGGTGGCGACCCACTTCACCGGTCGGCCCGGGACCTGGCTGGCCAGGTAGGCGATGGTCTGCTCGACGGTGATGTCTGACTTGTAGCCGAAGCAGCCGCCCAGTTCGGGGATGTGGACCCTCACGTCGCAGATCGGCAGACCGTAAACCCGGGCCACCTCTTCCCGGATGATGAAGGGGCAGATCGAGGAGGACCAGACTTCGATCGTCTTATCCTCGTGGAACCAGGCGATCGAACCGTGGGGCTCGATCGCCGAGCAGGAGCCGAATGGGTAGTTGAACTCGCCCTCCAGGATCTCGTCGGCCTCGGCAAAGCCCTTCTCAACGTCCCCCTTCTTTACCGTGTAGCGGTTGGCGATGTTGGTTCCGCCGATCGGCTCGATCCCGGGGAGGTGCCAGAACTCCCCGCTGTTTTCGTGGATCAAAACGGCGTCCTTCTTCAGGGCGTCGCGGGCGTCGGTGTAAACCGGGAGCGGCTCGTACTCGACCTTGATCTTCTTCACCGCCGCCTTCGCCTCGGCCAGTGTCTCGGCGATCACCCCGACCACCGGCTGGCCGATAAAGTTGACCTTGTCGACCGCGATCGGGGTCAGGTCGCGGATGTTGTCGCCGTAAACCATCTCGCAGCCTTTTCCCGTCACCACCTTGACCACCCCGGGGAGCTTCTCCGCTTCCGCGGTATCGATGGAGAGGATCCGCCCGTGGGCGCAGTCGGGGCGGAGGATGGCGGCGTGGAGCAGTCCCGGGAGCTTGATGTCGTCGAGAAACTGGACCCGGCCGGTGATCTTCCCGGTGGCGTCGGGGCGGGTGATGTCTTTTCCGATATATTTCAGGGTCATCGGGTTCTCTCCTCAATTATTGGTCCACTGATTACACTGATTGCTCTGATTAGCCCCCCGCCTCGCCCCCTTTTTTATCCACGAATTACACGAATTTACTCTAATTTTTCCCTCTACCTCGCCCCCGGTAAGTAACCACGAATCCTCACGAATCTTCACGAATGTTGAAAATAATCGCTATCGGGATCGCTATCGGGATCGCTATCGAAGTTTATCCGCCTTACCGATCATCGATCACTGCTTACTGCTCACTGACTTTCCCCCGCCTCGCCCCCTTGTTTATCCACGAATTACACGAATTTACTCTAATTTTTCCCTCTACCTCGCCCCCGGTATGGAACCACGAATCCTCACGAATCTTCACGAATGTTGGAAATAATCGCTATCGGGATCGCTATCGAAGTTTATCCGCCTTGCCGATTACCGATCACTGTCCTCCCCGGCCCGGCAGAAGAAAATAATATAATAACTCAACCCCGGGAAAAATTCAACCGGTTGGAGAGAAAAATACTGGGAGACCATCGCCCACCCGTGGTAAGATTCACACTGGCGTTGGTTGATTGCCGCCCCTCCGGCGGCGAGACAAGTTCGCCAACCAGCAACCTTAACACGGGAGAAGAAAATGGACGAGATCGTGGCCGGGGAAAGAAATTTACTTACTTCGCACTGGTGGGCGCTGGCGATCCGGGGGGTGCTCGCGATCGCGCTGGGGCTGCTGGCCCTGGTCTGGCAGGGGCTCTTCGCCGAGGCCGTCATCCTGGTCTTCGGCGTCTACTTCCTGGTCCAGGGGCTCTTCACCCTCTTTTCGGCCGCCGATCTGAGGCGGGAGCCGCAACGGGGTTCGCTGGTCTTCCACGGTTTGATCGGGGTCGGGGTCGGCCTGGCCCTGCTCCTTCTCCCCGGTGTCTTCGCGGTGATCGTTATCTGGGTGATCGCCTTCTGGACTCTGGTTACCGGGATTCTGGAGATCGGGGCCGCTCTCAACCTGCCCGCCGGCGCCGCCGGCAAGTGGCTCTTCTCTCTCTCCGGCGTCTTCTCGATCGTGATCGGGATCGTCCTCCTGGCCCATCCCGGGGCCGGAATCCTGGCGGTCCTCTGGCTGATCGGGATCTACGCCATCCTGGCCGGGGTGACGATGCTCGGCCTGGCGCTCCATCTCCGCCGGCTTTCCCGGTAAGCCGCCTTCAGACTGATGAGACTGAGGACCCGCTTAACCCTGGCCTTTGCCTCCATCACCGTCTTCGCCATCGCCGCCCTGCTGGTGATCACCGAGATCGGGATCGACCAGCTCACCGGAAGAAGCACCGAGACGGCCACCGCGGCGGTGGAGAGAATCGCCGCGGAGAACTACCACCTCTCCGAAGACGTCCTGACCCGTTACGGTGAGAAGATGGTGGAGATGAAGGCGCGCAACGCGGCCAACGAGATCTCGCTCTACCTGGCCGGGTGGGAGGATTTAGATTACCGCCAACTGCGGGAAGATCCCCAGCTGCGGGCGATCGCCACCCAGGATATCCACGCCGAGTTTCCCGAGACCCGGGTGGCCGGCTACGTGGATATGGGCGACCATACCGGTTACGCGGTTCTCCATCCCAACCCCGAGGTGGAGGGGCGAAACTTCGAGGAGTGGAGGGAAAAATATCCCGATATGTGGGATTACGTGGTCCGCTCCTTTTCCGAGGAGGAGGTCCGGGGATACTATACCTTTATGGACCGGGAGAGCCGGACCCGGAAGAAATATATGGTGACCCGCCAGGTCCCCGAGACCCCGTTCATAGTTTACGCGGCGGTGGAGATCGACGAGTATTTCCTCCCGGTGCACCAGGCGATCCGCCGGGCCGGGAAAGCGACGGTCGAGGAGGCCGAAACCGGGATCGAGGCCGCCGGCGACCGGTTCAACGACCTGATCAAGACCCGCAGCTTCTTCCTCGGTCTCTTCGTCCTCCTCCTCGGCGGTCTCCTGGGACTGGTAATGGCGTCCCGGATCTCCCGGCCGATCCGGCGGCTCCGCGACGGGGTGGAGAAGCTGGGCGAAGGCGACTTCAGCGTCGAGGTTCCCTCCGGCGGTTCGACCGAGACGGCCGAGCTCTCGGCCGCTTTCAACCGGCTGGGCGGCCGGCTGCGGGAGTATATGGAGAACCTGAAGCGGGAGGTGGGGGCGCGGGAAGCGGTGGAGAGCGAGGTCCGGATCGCCCGCCAGATCCAGGAGTCGCTCCTGCCCCATTCCTTTCCCCCCTTCCCCGACCACCAGGAGTTCGACCTCTTTGCGGTCAACCTGGCCGCCAAAGAGGTGGCGGGGGATTTCTACGACTTCTTTTTGCTCGACGATGACCGGCTGGCCCTGGTTATCGCCGACGTCTCCGGGAAGGGGATTCCGGCCGCCCTCTTTATGGCGGTCAGCCGGACGGTGATCAAGAACGTCTGCTCCCAAGAGACCGACCCCGGGCGGGCGTTGACCCTGGCCAACCGGAGTATCTCCCAGGATAACGAGGCCTGTATGTTCGTCACCCTGATCCTCGGCTGCTACCGGATCTCCACCGGAGAGTTCGCTTTCGCCAACGCCGGCCACGACGAGATGCTCCTGATCCGGGAGGATGGGACGGTCGAGCCCTTCGGCCTGATGCGGGGAACCGCCGTTGGCATCGTCGAGGACGAGGTTTACCGGAGCGGGAGCCGGATCATCGAGCCCGGCCAGACCCTGGTCTTCTACACCGACGGGGTGACCGAGGCCACCTCTGCGGAGAACGAACTCTTCGGGCGGGAGCGGCTGGAGAAGCTCTTGCGGGATCACGGCGGCCGCCCGGCCCGGGAGATCTGCGACCGGATCCGGGAGGCGGTCACCGAGTTCCAGCAGGGAAAGCAGTTCGACGACGTCACCGTGATGGTGCTGAAGCGGGCCGGCCTCCCCCCCCCGATAGTCCACTGATTACACGAATTTTCACTGATTGCGGTTTCCCCTTTCCCGGGAGACGTCGGCGGGCTTAACTTTGAACTTTGAACTTTGAACTTCGCACTTCGAACTTTGAACTTCTCCCCGGCGTTGCTGCTCCTGGTAACGACCTTGGCCGGGGCCGGGGAGGAGGCCGTTTCTCTCCGGGAGCATTTTCCCCTCGGAGACGGGTTGAGCTGGAGATACAATTCCAACCTGGGGGAAGTAAAATCCTCCGTCTTGGTTAACGGCGACCGGCTGACGATCGATTCCCGGTCCCGCCGTCTTGATATCGTTCAGAATTACCTCCTGGCCCCGGAAGGGATTTTATTGACCTCCGCCGAAAGCAAGACCTTTCTTTATTCCAGCCGCCGGACCTACCATCCCTTCCTCCTCCGCTTTCCGGCCGAGGTGGAGATCGGCCAGACCTGGGAGTGGGAAGGGAAGGAGGTGGTCGACCGGAAGACGATTATAGTCAGCCGGGTCGAGGGGAAGGTAGAGAACCGGGAAACCATCACGGTCCCGGCCGGGGAATTCGACTGTCTCAAGGTGACGGTCAGGACCGTCTCCGACGACGGCACGGTCAGCCGCTCCACCCAGTGGCTGGCCTCGGGGGTGGGGATCGTCAAGGCCGAGGTGGAGATCGACGCCGGGGGGGTCTCCGGCTTGCTCATCTCCTTGCTCGGATTCGATACCTACTTTCTGGAACTGCTGGAGATGACCGGTCCGGGGGG
>JAVCCZ010000222.1 GCA_030765265.1 Candidatus Erginobacter occultus | reverse complement strand
ATAAATCAACCACCCGCCCCGGCCGCTCCGCCGGCCGAGACGGAACAAAAGGAGAAAGTCGATGACCAGTTTAGTCGCTCCCGTGGTAATCGTGATCGCCCTGGCCGGGATCTTCGCCGTCTTTGTTCTCTTCGTCGGCAATTATCGCAAGGCCGAGCCGAACGAGGCGTTGATCTTTACCGGTCGGAGGTACAAGAAGAAGGTCGTCGATGAGGACGGCACCGTCCGGTTCATCACCCGGGGCTGGCGGGCGGTGGTCGGCGGGGCCGCCCTCCGGATCCCGATTCTAGAGAATATCGGCCATATCTCGCTGAAGCTGATCAACCTGACCGATGTCCGGGTCGAGAAGGCTTATTCCAAGGAAGGGGTACCGGTGACGATCGATGCCGTGGCCAACGTCCACGTGTCCGGGGAGGAGGATATGCTGGCCCCGGCGGTGGAGCGGTTTCTCAGCGCTTCTTCCGACCAGATCAAGCTGATCATCAAGTAGACCCTGGAGGGGCAGCTCCGCGACATCATCGGCGTGATGACGGTGGAACAGCTCTACCAGGAGCGCCAGATGTTCGTGGACAAGGTCCTCGACCAGGCCGGGGAGGAACTCTCCAAGATCGGGGTGATCATCGACATCATCAACATCCAGGATATCCGCGACGAGCGCGGCTACCTGGAGGCCCTCGGGGTGCGGCGGACCGCCGAGGTGAAGCGGGACGCCGCGATCGGCGAGGCCAAGGCGATGCGCGACGCGACGCGCGAATCCGAGACCGCCCGGAGGGAAGGAGAGGTGGTCAAGGCCGAGCAGGAACGGCAGATCGCCGAGGCCCAGAAAGACCGCGACGTGGCCAAGGAGCAGTACCGGGGGGAGACCTTCGCCGCCAACCGGCGGGCCGACCAGCAGGGTCCGCTCTTCGAGGCCCGGGCCCGCCAGGAAGTGGTCACCGAGCAGCAGCGGGTGATGGAGCGGGAGCAGGAGGCGCGCAAGGCCGTCGAGACGGCCCGCGCCGCCGCCGAGGAACAGCGCTACCGGGCCGAGATGGTCGTCCCGGCGGAAGCCTCCCGGCAGTCGGCCATCCTCAAGGCCGAGGGGGAGGCCGTGGCCATCCTGAAGATCAAGGAGGCCGAGGCCAAGGGTATCAAGCTGGTCCTTCAGGCGGAGGCCGACGGTCTCAAGGAGAAGGCCCAGGCCTGGGAGATGTACGGCGAGGCGGCCAAGCTCAACCTGGCCCTGGAAGCCCTCAAGGTGGTGGCCGAGAAGGGCGCCGAAGCCCTGGGCGGGATCAAGTTCGACAAGGTTATCGCCATCGACGGCGGCGCCGGGGAAGGCGGCGGTTCGGTCGCCCGGATGATGACCGCCGCCCCCAAGGCCCTGGTCACCTTCATCGAGCAGGTCAAGGCGGCCACCGGGGTCGACCTGACCGCCCTCGTTCCCCGGCTCCTGGAGGATAAGGAACCGGTCCGGACCGCGGCGGCGGAAGCCGCGGCCGGGGAAGAAGAACCATCGGAAGTCTGATCCCGCCGCCGGAACACCGGCGGGAGGGCGGACCCGGAAAAGGAGGCGAGTATGCGCAGTTATGTCCTGGTAACGATTTTTCTCCTGTCACTCTGGTTTATTCTTCCCGTCCCCCTGCCGGGGGAGGAACTGCCCCTGGTCTGGATCGTCTCCACCGGGGGGACGATCGCCGAGCGGATCAACCCGGCCACCGGGGCCGCGGTCCCCGCGGTCACCGGCGCCGATTTGATCAAGGCGGTCCCCGACCTGGCCAAGGCGGCCCGGATCAAGGTCTTCGCCCTCTGCAACATCGACAGCTCGCATATGACCCCGGAGATCTGGCGGAAGCTGGCGGTGAAGGTCAATGAGCTGCTGGCCGATCCCGAGGTCAAGGGGGTGGTGGTCACCCACGGGACCGACACGATGGCCGAGGGGGCCTTCTTCCTCGAGCTGACCGTGGACTCGCCCAAGCCGGTGGTCTTCGTCGGGGCGATGCGCAACGCCTCCGAACTCAGCCCGGACGGCCCGGCCAACATTATGAACGCCGTCCTCCAGGTCTGCTCGGAAAAGTCCGCCGGCTGGGGGGTAACGGTGACCCTCAACAGCTACGTCAACTCTGCCTGGTACGTCAAAAAGACCGAATCGACCAACCCCCAGACTTTCACCTCCGGCCCGCACGGCTACCTCGGTTACGTGATTATGGGGAAGGTCGAGCAGTTCAACGACCAGCCCCGATCCCTGAAATTTCCCGTCCCCGACAAACTGCCTACCGTCATCCCCTACTCCGTTTTCGCCGGTGATGACGGCTCCCTGATCCGGAAGGCCGTCGCCGACGGCGCGAAGGGTCTGGTGATCGAGGGGGTGGGGGCGGGAAATGTCAACCCCGAGGTCGCGGCCGCGATCAAGGAAGCCCTGGAGAAGAAGATTCCGGTGGTCATCACCACCCGGGTCGAGTGGGGCGGGGTGGTCCCGGCTTACGGTGACGTCGGCGGGGGAGAATACCTGGAGAAGATCGGCTGCGTTTTGGGCGGGGAGATCGATACCCACAAGGCCCGCCTGCTCTTGATGCTGGCCCTGGCCCAGCCCGATTTCACGAACGAAAAACTGAAATCGTATTTTCAATACGACATTTAGTGTCGTGTCTCCGAAAAGACTGTAATCTAATGTCATGGCGAGGCCCGACACTAGCCGGTAATCCGAAATCCTAAACTGGAGGAATTAATTATGGACCGTTCGAAGACGGAAAAACAATACGAGTCGCTCAGTCCCTTTGAACTGAAGGACAAGTTGATCGAGATGGCCGAGAACCCCCGGGTCAAGATGATGCTCAACGCCGGCCGGGGGAATCCCAACTGGGTGGCGGTCTTCCCCCGGCTGGCCTTCTCAATCCTGATCACCTTCGCCATCGAGGAAGCCCACCGGGTGATGAGCCGGCCGGGGATCGCCGGCGCCCCGGATTCGAAGGGGATGGGGGAAAGGTTGCTGCATTTCTGCGAAATCCACGCCGAACAGCGGGGGACCCAACTGCTGGAGAACGGCTACCGCTACGTGACTGAAAAACTCGGCCTCGACGGGGACTCCTTCATCGGGGAGATGGTGGACGGAATCCTCGGCGACCATTACCCGGTCCCCGACCGGGTGCTGAAGAATACCGAGGTCGTCGTCCGGGCCTATCTCGCCGACACGATGTGCGACAACGATCCCCCCGAGGGGACGATGGATATCTTCGTCACCGAGGGCGGGACGGCGGCGATGACCTACATCTTCAACACTTTAAAGGAGAACTTCCTCCTCAACCCCGGGGACAAGATCGCCATCGGGACCCCGATCTTCACCCCCTACATCGAGATCCCGCCCCTCAACGACTACCAGCTGGTCGAGGTCGAGGTCGAGCAGGACGAGAACGACAACTGGCAGTACCCGGCGGCCGAGCTGGAGAAGCTGGCCGACCCGTCGATCAAGGCCTTCTTCCTGGTCAACCCCTCCAACCCGACCTCGGTGAGTATGGCCTCCGAGTCCCTGGAGAAGATCGCCGAGCTGGTGAAAACCCGGCGCAAGGACCTGATCCTCCTCACCGACGACGTTTACGGCACCTTCGTCAACGGCTTCAAGTCCCTGGTCGCCATCGCCCCGAAGAACACCATCCTGGTCTATTCCTACTCCAAGTACTTCGGCGCCACCGGCTGGCGGCTGGGGGCGATCGGGATCTACCGGGAGAACGTGATGGACGAGATGATCGCCGCCCTCCCCGAGGAGAAGAAAAAGCTGCTCTACGAGCGCTACCGGTCCATCTCCACCGACCCGGCCTCGATCCGCCTGATCGACCGGATGGTGGCCGACAGCCGGGCGGTGGCCCTCAACCACACCGCCGGCCTCTCCACCCCCCAGCAGGTGATGATGGTTCTCTTCTCGCTCCAGGAACTGCTCGACTCCGACTACCACCTCTACAAGAAGGAGATGCAGGCGATCGTCCACGAGCGTTACGGGGCCCTCTACCGGGCGCTGGGGATCGAAGGTCCGGAGCTTCCCTGCTACGCCTGCTACTACACCACCATCGACATCCGGAAACTGGCCCGGGAGCGCCACGGCGAGGAGTTCGGGAAGTGGATGGAGTCCGCCCACGAGCCGATCGACTTCGTCTGGCGGCTGGCCGAGGAGAAGGGGATTGTCCTGATGGACGGCGGCGGGTTCGACGCCCCCGAGATGTCGGTCCGGGTCTCCCTGGCCAACCTCTTCAAGCCGGATTACGAGCAGATCGGGAAGGGGATCAGCGACCTCCTCGACGAGTACAAGGCGGAGTGGGAGAAAGGAAAGTAACCGGGAGGTGACTCGATGATTCAATCACTTTACGCGTTTCTGCGGGCCAACCCCTCGATAGTCCTCTTTGCCGCCCTGGCCGGGGGCTATGCCCTGGGTAAGGTCAAGTTCGGCAAATCCTTTTCCCTCGGCTCCACCACCAGCGTCCTCCTGGTGGCGATCGTCCTCGGCGCCTTCATCTTCCGGGGCCACGACGACCTCGACCTCGGTCT
>JAVCCZ010000088.1 GCA_030765265.1 Candidatus Erginobacter occultus | reverse complement strand
GTGACGGGTCCGGCCGCCCGGTCTTCTCCCCCCGGGTCGGCGAGCGGATCGACAACCTTTTGAGAATCGCCGGGCAGGGCGAGCCGGGCCGGTTTGCCCGGCTGCTGACCTACGGCCGGGACCTGGCGGCGGCCTATGTCCGGGGAGGGATCGCCGAGGCCGACCGTTTCGCCGGCCTGCGGAGGATCGGCGATATTCCGGTCACCGGACGGGGGTACGCCTGGATGTCTAACCGTGACTACTACAGCCCGGGGGGCCGGTTTGTCCGGATCCCCAATGCCGACAGCGGTGTGCTCGGGGGCAACCGTTTCTTCACCCTGGAAAGTCGCTGAATGAAAATAAGAATAAACAAAATGATTCCGGTTGTTCTCTGGGCAACCGCCATCCTGCTCTGCTCCTGCCGGACCCCGGGGCCGGCGCCGGAGCCGCCCCCTGTCGACCCGAGCTTAAGCGACGAAAACTACCTGACAGAGGTCGTCCGCCACCTCTACCGCTGGTATATGGATGAGGCCGACGTGGAGAAGGAGGCGGAGCGGGAACACTTCGTCTTCTGGGTGCGAGAACTGAAGCCGGAACTCGACGACGGCGATTTCAGCCGTTTCGGGGAGATCGTCATCCCCGAGCTGGATATCCACGTCACCGTGAAGAAAGCGGACTACCCGATCGAGCATTCCGACCGCCGGGTGAAGTCCGATCTTTACAAGATTATCAATGTCGCCCGCTACCCCGAGCCTGCCGTCCGGCCGGAAGAGTATTGGGAGGTCCGCCTCTCCCACTCTGAGCTGCGCGAGCACCTCTTCCTCACCCGTTCCCAGACGCGCTATCCCGAGGGAGAGCTGCTGGAGCGGATGCGGGAGGCCTTCCGGGATCAGTTGAAAGGCGAGTCATCCCCCCTTCCGGATGCGGCCGACCCCGACAACCGGGTAGTCCACCTCTCTCCCCTCTCGCCGGTGGCCAACGAGGTCTGGGTCTTCTGGGAAGCCGGCCGGGACCTGCTCCACTTCTCTTCCGACCTCGACCTGGAGCACCCCGAGACCTGGGAGGATGAGCTGCCGACCGTCGAGGTTTACGACATCGACGAACAGACCGTGGTCTCGCTCCACGAGGCCGCCGGCTCCAACGCATACCTGACCCGCGACCAGGTTGGCCGGGCGCTCTATAACTGCGTAATCCTCGGCCGGCGGCTTGAACTGTCGCAGTAGCACAGACAGAAAGGTAGCACAGACATTCTTGTCTGTGCTACTCTGGCCGACCGATATTGAAAAACCGAGAGGAATCGGATGAAAGCCACCGCCGGTGTCTTTGCCGTCCTCAGCCTGCTTCGCCTGGTATCCGTCCCGATCGCCGCGGCCGCCCAGCTGATCATCGGGATCTTCCCCCCGGCGATCCCCCTCCGGCCAGCCACCGGCAATTACCGCGGCGACGGGAAAGCCGATATCGCCGTCTTTCGAGCGGAGAGCGGTCTCTGGGCGATCCGGTAACTGACCCGGACCTACTTCGGCCAAAATTACGACCTCCCGGTAACCCGGTAAATGGCGGATAATCTCCGGCATTAATGCCCCGGCCCCAAGGTTCAACTCCGAAAGAACGGAAGTTCCGGGCCGGGGAGAAGACCCGGGGGGCGCGGAGAAAGGGATGCCGGGAAACTGCCGTTGACGGGGGGAACCTTTCCTTTAAAATTCTTGTCGGGAAAAGTGTTTTTCGATATGATTGACCTTCTACAAAGGAGGTCTGCCATGAAAACGATCGCTCTTGCCCTGCTTGCCTGCCTGACCGTCCTGTCAGTTCCCCTGTCGGCCCTCCCGGAAGCCCCTTCCCCAGCCGAACCGGCGGCATCCCCGGTCCCGGACCCGGGGCGGATCCGGGTCGAAGTTCTTTCCCAGCTCGGGAAACCGATCACCGGGGCCCGGGTCAGGCTCTTCCTGGTGACCGATCCCGGGGAGGATGATCCCTGCTCCTGCGGGTCCTGGGAAGAGATCGTCCCCGCCGAGGCCGTTCCGGGTGTTTTCGAAGAGGTGGTGGCGCCCGGCACGTACCGGGTCGAGGCGACCGGGGATGAATGGATCGGCGCGATGGAAGAAGGGGTGGAAATCAATTCCGGCGAGCTCCGGCAACTGAAATTCAACCTCGAACCGGGGAGTGTTATCTCGGGGATGGTCAGTGATGAAGCCGGCAACCCGCTGGCCGACGTGGAAGTATCTTACCGGGCGGCGGGGTTTGGGTCGCATAAATACTTCCATTCGCGGATCGACCGGGTCGCCAGCGACTCGTCCGGTCGATTTGCCTTTCGGTCGCTCTCGCCCGGGGTCTATGACCTGGAATTCAACCGGGAGGGCTACCGTGAAGCCGAGGTCGATGACGCGGCGACCGGGACCACCGACCTGGAAGTGGAGATGAAACCGGGTTTCGTGATCCTGGTCCGCCTGGAGGGCGATCTCGAAGAGCTGGAATCGCCGGTCCGGATCCAGTTGAAGAGCGGCCGGTGGGGGACGGATTCCCGGACGGTGGACCCGGGCCCGGAGAATGAATTCGAGGTGGCCGGTCTGGAGAGGAAGTTGTACTCGATCCGGCTCCAGGATAAGAACTATCTCTCCGACTGGCTCCGGGAGGTGGAAGCGCTTCCGGCGGAAGAGGCCCCTCCGGTTACCCTGGCCGTCTTCCGGGGGGCATCCCTTTCCGGCCGGGTGACCGAAGCCGGGACGGGAGATTCCCTTTCCGACGTGAACCTGCGGCTTTTTCCGGCCGGAAGCGGGAACTCGGATTACGCCTCGAGCGACGAGGAGGGAGCATTCTCCTTCGATGGCTTGAAGCCCGGGGAATATACCCTGAAGGCCCGGTTCTGGCAGGATGCTTCTTCAAAATGCCGCTTGGAGAAACAGGTCGTCATCGGCCCCGGCCGGGGGGTTGAGGGATTTGATCTGGAACTGGAGGCCGGGCGGCCGGTAACCTTCAGCGGAACGGTCCTCGACGAGACTGGAGACCTGGTTGGCGATGCCAGAATCGAGATCTATTTCCGTCCCGCCGGCGGGGAGAGCTACCGTCACAATTTCGTCCCGGGGCTCGTCACCGACGGTTCGGGGAATTTCTCTCATACGCTGCACCTGGATTCCGGGGGGGATATCCGGATTGTCGCCCGCAAGGAAGGATACGCTCCGGGAGATAAGAAGATCGAACTGACCGCCGATCAGACCTCGGTCAGCGGGGTGACCCCGATTCTCGATCACGGATGTACCCTGGCGGTTGAGATTGGCGGCGGGGTAGAAGGCCGGGAGGCGATCCCTTCCGCCATCGTTACCCTGGGCAACGATTGGTCGGAAGATCGGGATATCAGCAACTATGTCGATTTGAAGAAACTGACCGACGCCCGCGGCCGCTGCCGTTTCGATAACCTGGCTCCCGGCGCGTACCGGATCGAGGTCACCAAGTCCGGTTACGTGCCGGCAGAGGAAAAGGTCCGGCTGGATGAAACTGAGACAGCGAAAACGGTTGACCTGCTCCTCGAACGGGGACGGTCCATCCAGGTCCGGGTGGAGAATGAGATCGGGGAACCCGTGGTGGGAGCCGAACTCTCGGCCCGGGAGAGGAAGAGGAGATTCTTTATGGGCGGTTCCACCGGACAAGACCAAACCAACTCCAGCGGGGTCTGTCTGATCCGGGACCTTCCCTCCGGTCCCCTCTCTCTCCGGGTCCAGGCCGACGGGTACGTTACCGTCAACCGCCACCGCGTCGAAGAGGATCAGGACGAGATTACCGTGGTGATGAAGTCCGCCGGTTCCATCCGGGGGCGGTTTCTGGGCGACGGCGGCCGGCCGCTGGCCGATCTCAATATTATCACCCGGAAACGGACCGCCGGGCCCCTGGACTTCGAGCCGGGTTTTTTCAATACCGAAGAGCTGGGTGACGGGGTCTTCCGGGTCGTCCGGCTCGCCCCCGGGGTCTATGACCTGACGATCCGGTCGGACGGCCGGGCCGGGAGAAAGATCGAGGCGGTAGAGGTGGAAGCCGGCCGAGAGACCGACCTGGGCGAGATAGTCCTCGGCCCGGGTTCCGGGCTCAAAGGGCGGATCACAGTGGAAGACGGTTCTCCCCTGAAAGGGGCCTGGGTCCGGATCGAAACCCCGGAGAAAAGGATCGGCTCCATCTTTGCCGTTTCCGATATGAGCGCATCGGACGGCGCGTTCACCATCGGCGGGCTGAACCCGGGATCGTTTGTTCTGATGGTCACCGCGAAAAATTATCGCTCGGAAAGAATCTCGGGGGTCACGGTCGGGACCGGGGAAGTGAAAGAGTTACCGGATATCCGCCTGGCCCGGTTGACGGAGGCGGAGAAGGAGCAACTGGAGCGGCAGAGCAATGTGATCCCTTCGCTGGGGGTGAGGATCGTCAAGCCAGAGAAGGATGTTGAGCCGGCCGATATCCCTTTGCTGGTCATCGAAGAGGTTCTCCCGGGAACGGCGGCCCAAAAGAGCGGACTGGCCATCGGCGACGAGATCGTGAAGGTCAACGGGTACTCTCCCGCCGATGATCCGATGGAATTTTTCCAGGGGTTGCTGGCCCCTTCGGGGACAGAGATCAAGATCACGGTCAGAAGGGCGGGAGACGGCCGGGAGGAGGAGCTTGACCTGACCGTCGATCAGTGGAGTATGGAAGATCTGATCAGCCGGGCTACCCAGGTGGACTGAGTTTACCGGGCCGGCCGGGTCGCGGCGTCGGCTGAGAAGAAGATGGAGACTCACCGCTGCTGGGCGACGTAAAGATCGAGAAGCCGGCGGATCATTTTCTGGTAGTGGGTCCGCCGCTTTCTGGCCTCGGCCTTGAAGAAGTCGACGGACGACTTGCTCAAGCCGATCGTGATCTTGACCTGCTCCTCCCGGAAAGCCAGTTCCTCCGGGGAAGGCAGAAAATCCCGGACGACCCTGACCTCGCCGATCGGACCGTCAGCGTATTCGATTTTCTTTTTCATATATCTGTTTTCCCTTGCGCCAATACCCGGCGCCAAAGATGCGGATGATGTCTCCCCGCAAAGTAAACCGCACGGTTAAGATCCCGATGCTGACTCGGCCGAAGCAGAAGTAGCGTTGTTCTTCCTGGCTATGGGTTATATCCTCGGCGATTACACGGTCGGGATCGGCAAAGGCATACTGGGCCGTTTCAAAGCTCACCCCGTGCTTTTCCCGATTATCGAAATCTTTGGCCTGGTCCCATTCGAAATGGGCGGCTTTCATAATTAAACCATACCCTAACCGCGGCTAAAAGCAATATATTAATATGGTTAATAATATTGATATATTTACCCGACGGCGGGAGGATCAGCCGGTCTCCAGGCCGTGGGAGGCGCAGTAGTCCTTGATCAGTTCCAGAAAGCGATCTCCGTAGCGGTCCTTCTTCGCCTCGCCGACCCCGGAGACCCCGAGGAAACCGGCCGGGGTCGATGGGCGCAGGCGCGCCATATCCCTTAAACTGCGGTCGCCGAAGACGATGTAGGCCGGGACGGAACTCTCGGCGGCGATCTCTCTCCTCAGGTCTCTCAGGGCCTCGAAGAGGCCGGTATCGACCCCCTCCCAGGAGTCCCGGGCCGGTTTGGCGGCGGCCTTCTTCGGCTTCTTCTCCGGGGGTTGGAGCAGCTTTGGGGTCTCCTCGCCCCGCATCACCCTCCACCCCGACTCGGTGGCCGCAAGGACGTTGAACTCCCCGGTCTTAACCAGGTAACCCTCGTCGGCCAGCTGTTCGATGAACCCCCTGATCTCCGCCCGGGAGTATTCCGGGAGGATCCCGTAAGTGGTAAGCCGGTCGTGGCCGTTCTTCAAGATCCGCTCCTCCCGGGAGCCGCCCAGGACCAGGGCGGTGTAGTCGGCCCCGAACCGCTCTTTCAAGCGGACGACGCAGGAGAGGATCTTCTGGGCCACTACCAGGGAGTCCTCAAGGAGGTTGAGTTCGCCGAGGCAGGCGTCGCAGGCCCCGCAGTTTGCCTGGGGAAACTCCTGGCCGAAGTAGTTGAGCAGCGATTTATGCCGGCAGGAGAGCCCGGTGCAGTATCGGTACATCCGGTTCAGCTTCTCTAAAGCGACCCTCCGGGGTTCGGGCGGCATCTCCCCCAGGAGGTGTTTCCAGATCATAAAGTCGGCCCCGGAGTAAAAGAGACAGCACTCCGCCTCCAGGCCGTCGCGTCCCGCCCGGCCGCTCTCCTGCTGGTAGTGTTCCAGGGTCTTGGGCATCGCGGCGTGGACGACGAAGCGGACGTTGGATTTGTCGATCCCCATCCCGAAGGCGATGGTGGCGACGATGATCTCCGCCTGTTCGGTGATGAAATCCTCCTGGCTCTTCTTCCGGTCGGAGTCGCTCATCCCGGCGTGGTAGGGGACCGCCCGGTAGCCGCGCGAAGTCAGCGCCGCGCAGAGCTCGTCGACATCCCGCCGCCGGAGGCAGTAAACGATCCCCGATTCTTTCCGGTGGCGGTCGAGCGCGGCCCGGACCTGGTCGAGGCGGGCGGTCCGCCGCCGGACCCGATAAACCAGGTTGGGACGGTCGAAGGAACCGACCAGGATCTCCGGGTCTTTAAGCTTCAGTTGGCGGGCGATGTCCTCGCGGACCGGCCCGGTGGCGGTGGCGGTGTAGGCGTGGAGGGCGATCTTCGGGAAACGTTCCTTGAGGTTTCCCAGCTGCCGGTACTCGGGCCGGAAGTCGTGGCCCCAGTGGCTGATGCAGTGGGCCTCGTCGATCGCGATGAAGGAGAGGGGAATATCCCGCAAAAACTCGGTTCCCCCGCCGATCAGCCGCTCCGGGGAGAGGTAAAGAATCTTGATCTCCCCCCGCCGCAGCCTCGGGAAGATCTCCGACTTCTCCCGGGCGGTCAGCGAGCTGTCGATCCGCGCCGCCGGGATCCCCCACCCGGCCAGGGCGTCGACCTGGTCCTTCATCAGGGCGATCAGGGGGGAGACCACCACCGCCGTCCCCTCCATCACCAGGGCCGGAGCCTGGAAGCAGAGCGACTTCCCGCCCCCGGTGGGGAGGATGACGATCGACTCCCGGCCGGAAAGGACGCACTCCATCGCCTCCCGCTGGAGGGGGAGGAATCCGGAGAAACCCCAGTGCTTACGGAGGATCTCGGGAAAATCAATCTCAAACGGTTTGTCCATTCCAGACACCGGGCCCCGCAAAACGCTCAATGGTTCCACTCGTAAATCCGCACGGTAGGGCCGTCAACCGTCGCCGAGGGCGCGAATTCCCGAAGCAGAATACCTTCATCGAACAGCCTTCGGTAGATAGCCGTCTCCGCCGCGTAACGTTCCGGTTCCGCGAAGTAGCGGAGGTAATTCTGATCGCTGACGAGGAAATACCGCGTCTCGGCATCCAGGTAATCTTCGAAAGGCCGGTCCGGCAGGTGAGAAGCGAACAGCATCCGGTGGGGGAGTCCCTTCAGCGGCGCCGTTTCCCTCTCCCGGGCGATGACGGCGCCGGCCGGCACCCTGGCGGAGACCCACTCCCGGGCCAGGATCTGCGTGCTGGAGCCGGTCCGTCGAATATTCATACGGATAATTCTCAGGGTCGGAACGCAGGAGATTCCGGCCACGGCCGCCGCCAGAAACAGTCCGTTGAGCAGGCCCGCGCGCCGGAATTTTCCCGTCAGCCGCCCGATCAGATCCACCGTCGTCCAGGCGGCCAGGAGACTTATGACGGGCGCTGCGGGGAGAACGTAGCGTCCCCAGAACTGACTGTGAAAACTGAGCCCGGCCAGGCAAAAGACGGGATAGGACGCCAGCAGAAGCCACTCTCTCCGTCGGCCGGCCAGAGCGCGAATGACCGCCGCGGTGGCGAGCAGCGTCCGGGGCCAGCCCAGGTTCTGGGGAATTGCCGTCCCCAGATACCAGCGCAGGTTGCCCAGCGGGGATAACCCGTCGTGGCCCAGGTGGTATAACCGCCTCTCGAATCGTATATTGGCGAGGGCGGTCTTCAATTCGACCAGAAGAAACGGCGTGACCAGGAGGAAAGCCAGGCAGGCCGCCCCCAGTCCGCCGACGAATTCTCCGGCCAGGCGCCGCGGTTCGCGTCTCCCCTCGACGAGCAGAAAGAGGTTCGCCAAAACATATACGCCCAGCAGGGGGATCAGAGAATACCTGGTCGCGACCGCCAGGCCGATCGCGGCGCCGGCGATAACCTGCGCCTGCCATCCGCAGCGCTGGTACATCCGCAAGCACGCCCAGAGGCCGATCAGCCCGAAAAACGCGCAGGCGCTATCGGGCCGGACCAGTTGAGCCAGGAGGACCGCGTAAGGGCAGAGAAGGGACCACCAGGCGCCGAGGAGACTGATCTTCCGGCCGGAGATCCTCCTGCCCACCAGGTACGCGGCCCAGACGCTCAGGATGCCGTAAGCGACAGCCAACATCCTCCCCAACAGGTAGAAAGGAACATTGTCCTGCCGGAAAGCGACGAGGATGTCCGGGGCCGCCCCCCAGAGCGGGCCGCCGCGGGAGAGGGAGTACCAGAGCCGGAAGGACGCCGCCATCGGATAGATGATGGTAGATCCCGGGTGGTTGAACTGCCCGGGATTCAGGGAGGCCCGGGCGGCCATCCCGACGGCGGATTTGACAAAGAAGGGCTCGTCGACATCGGTCAGGAGAGGCAGGTGCCTCCTGAGCCCCCAACCGGCAAGAAAAAAACCGGCCGCCAGAAGAACTATTAAAACCAGCAATCTGCTGATCCAGCGTGAGTATCCGCCGGGTCTGGAGGGATAAATTTTCATCACAGGTGTTAATTTGAAACTAATGTAGTTCTTCACCCGCTCGATTTCAAACTCAAAGTTCCCGCTTGGCCACTCGGCCGGAGGTTTGGGAACTACCCGTTTCCGGATTGGGCGCCAGGACTCGGCCGGCTTTCAATTCACTTGCTCTCGATCGGAATGTTGACTATCTTCGGTTATCACCCGTTCCGGCTTACTTGCCTGTCGCCGATAAGGCAAATAGAGAAACCTGTTCGTCCTCTCATTAAGTATCTGCCGGGGGGGGGTGAAGCCGTCCGCCGATTCATTGTAATTTTGCGATGAGTGCCAGTAGACGAATATTCCTGATGGGGGTCATTCTTCTGATTCCGGCCCTGGCGGCCGCCGCCCCGACGGTCTGGCTGGAAGCCGAGCAGTTCGATGACTCCGGCGGCTGGACGAACGACGCCCAGTTCGTGGACCAGATGGGCTCGCCCTACCTGCTGGCGATCGGCCTGGAAGGGCCGGCGGCCGACGCGGTCACCTCCGTCCGGATCCCGGCCGCCGGCAGCTACCGGCTCTGGGTCCGCGCGCTGGACTGGGCGCCCGAGCATAGCCCCGGCCGCTTCCAGGTCGTTTTCAACGGCCGGGCGGCCCAACACGTCTTCGGCCGGAGCAAGACCGGCCGCTGGATCTGGGAGGACGGCGGCACTCACCGTCTTGCCGGGGGAACGCTCCAAGTGCGGCTCCGCGACCTGACCGGCCACTACGGCCGCTGCGACGCGGTCGTTCTGGCCGGCGACCCCGACTGGCAACCGCCGGAGGGACTGGAAGCGATCGCCGCGCTCCGCGAGGAGTTCGGCGGGGTGAGCCGGGAGCCGGAAGTCCTGGAGGGCTACGACACCGTGGTGGTCGGCGGCGGACTGGCGGGAACTTTCGCGGCGGTGGCCTCGGCCCGCGGCGGCTGCCGCACCGCCCTGGTCCAGAACCGCCCCGTGCTCGGCGGCAACGCCAGCCCGGAGATCCTCGTCGAGCCCCAGGGTGATCGGAGCCGCGAGCCGCTGGACCCGGGCGAGGGTGGGATCATCGAGGAGGTCCGCGGCGCCGGTGAACTCTATTCCGACCGCCTGCTCGCCCTCTGCCGGGGGGAGGAGAACCTCGATCTCTTCCTCAACACCCACGCCACCGGCGTCCGCAAGCGAAATGACCGGAACATCGCCGCCCTTGAAGCGCTCAACGTCATCTCCGGCCGGCGGCTGGTCGTGCCCGGCCGGATCTTCATCGACTGCACGGGCGACGGGCAAATCGGGATCCGGGCCGGCGCGGAGCACCGGCACGGCCGCGAGCCGAGGTCGATGTACAACGAAACCCGCGCCCCGGAAGAAGGCGACCGCCAGACTATGGGCGGGACGCTCCGTTACGCCACCCGGGAAACGGGAGAGCCGGTCTCCTTTTCGGCCCCGGCCTGGGCGAGGCGGTTCCCGGAATGCTCCAGTTTCACCCCGTTGCGTCACCCGCGGCTCCACTTCGGCCCCTGGCAGTGGATCATCGAATACGGCGGCATTCTCGATACCTACCGCGCCGCCGAGGCGATCCGCGACGAGCTGCTGCGCATCATCTGGGGGATGTGGGATCACGTCAAGAACCGGTGCCCCCGGCTCTCTCCGAAAGCCGAGAACTTCCAGCTGGCCTGGGTCAGCCACGTGGTGGGCCAGCGGGAGTCGGCCCGCCTGATCGGCGATTACGTTATGACCGAGCACGACATCGCCCGCCAGATCAAGCATCCGGACCGCGTCGCCTACGGCGGCTGGGGGATCGACCTCCATCCGCCAGGCGGATTTTACTCCGCGGCCCCGCCGACCGTCTTCAGCCACCGGCAGAAATATTCGATTCCGTTCCGGAGCCTCTATTCGAAGGATCTCGACAACTTGATGATGGCCGGCCGCTGTATCTCGGCCAGCAGCGTGGCGCTCGGGGCCACCCGGGTGATGATCACCGGCGGTCTGCAGGGCCAGGCGGTGGGCACGGCGGCGGCGATCTCGAAAGAACGTGACTGCTCGCCGCGCGGCGTCTACTCCGGACATATCCGGGAGCTGCAGCAGCAACTGCTCAAGGACGGTTGCTCCATCCTCGAGCTGCCCAACCGCGATCCTCGCGACCTGGCTCTCGGCGCGGCAGCCACGGCCTCCAGCGTGGCGCCGCCGGTCGAGATCCCGCCGGGTCCCGGCCCGCCGCCGCATTCTCTGTCGGGTTACGACCGGGGGGTGATCTTCCCAGTCCCCGCGGAGAATCTCCAAACGCTGTCCCTCTATTTGGCCTCGGAGAGGGAGACGCCGATCGAGGTGACGCTCCACGTCTGCCGCGTGGCCCGGCCGGGAGATTTCAGCGCCCAGAGCGATCCGGCCACGGCCACGGCCGTGGTTCCTCCCGGGAGCGAGGGCTGGGTCGAATTCGCGCCGGATCTGTCCTGGAAGCCGGGCTACTACTACGCCTGGATTCCCCGGACGGCCGGATTGAGCTGGCCGCTGTTTGCCGGCGACCCGGCCGACACTTCCCGCGCCTACCGCGGGCAGGGTGATTGGGTCAGCCAGTCCGGATGCTATAAATTCCGCCTCTCCGAAACCAATGCCGACCGCGACGCGGAACGGCCTCTCCCGCGCGCCGCCGGCCGGATGTTCTCCGCCGAAAACGCGGTCAACGGTTTCGCCCGCGCGGTCGATGGTTGGCCCAATTCGTGGCGTCCCGACCCGGCCCAGCCCCTGCCGCAATGGATCGAGCTCGACTTCGGCCGGGAGCGTTCCTTCAACACGGTGCACGTGTCGTTCCAGGCTCAATGGATGCGGGCCCCGGCGTTCGCAATCCAGGTCGGGCGGGAAGGCGTCTGGAAGACGGTGGCCCGGCTGACCGGCAACCCGGCCCGCCGCCGGGTCCTTTCGTTCGACCGGGTAACTGCCCGCAAGCTGCGGTTGGTGATCCTCGAGGCGCTGCCCGCAATGGGGGTTTGCGAGATTCGGGTGTATGATGAGGAAAAGGGGTCAGTCATTTCCTTTTGACATTTTCCGTCCCTTCGGCCGGACGGATGGGGGAGCGGCTGCCCGGGCGTGTCCCGAACCGTCTTCTCCGTCCGGCGGCGCCGGCGCCGGCCAATTAAGAAAAGCGCTTGAGATATTCCGGCCCGGCCGGGTAAGATAATCGCCGCGGCGGAGAAGATGCCCGGCGGTAACTATGCATCCCGAAGAGAGAGAGTTCAGGGAGGAGAACCGGTTTTTGGCCTCGGTGGCCGAGCGGGTCCTCCGCGCCGATCCGCTGCTTCTGCCCTACTTCGAGGACGGGGTCTTCAAGATGACCGACCGTCCGGAGGAGGAGTTCCTCTGGTTCGCCCCCGGGATTTCCGGCCAGACCCGTCAGTTCATCCGGGAGCGGGTCCGGGAGGTCCTCTCCCAGAAACCCCCGCCCGGGGACGAAGCCGCCGAGTGGCTCTGGGAGGAACGGGAGAAGGTCCGCCGGGAGCTGGAGACCGACCCCGAACTCTTCCCCGCCATCCTGGCCGGGACCCTGGCGATCCGGAACTCGGCCGAAGGCTTCAAGATCGAGATCGACCCCGGGGTCCCCGACGACGAGGCCGCGATTCTCAACGAACGCCTGACCCAGGTGCTCGCCCTCCACTTCGGCATCATCCCCCGCCCGGAGTGAATTTCCTCTCCGCCCCTTGGTCTTTTCCCTACGCGTGTTATATTTAAGCGGCGCAAGGAGGAAGGCGATGGATACGATCGGGCGGGCCTGTTTACTTATCGGGCTCTGGTGGTGTCTCTTCTCTTCCGGTCCCGCTCTTCAGGCGGCGGATTCCGGGATCACGGCGATCTGGGCCAACAGCGGGGAGGAGAAGGTCGTCCGCTCGGATCTGCGGGCTTCCTCCGACCCCGTTGCCGTCCTCAACTCCTTCTGGGACGGGACAACCGTCCGGATCGAGGGGGCGAGGAACGAGGTCGTCGCCTTGGCCCTCCACCTGGAGGCGTCGGCCGCGGGGGCAAGCGCCGTCTCGGTCGCCTTCAGCCGGCTGGCCGGGCCCTTCGGGGCGGCGATCGAATCCGTCCCGGCCTCGGGGGAGGGGCTCTTCGACTGGAGGGGCCGGGAGATCGAGCTCTTTTTCGTCCGCTACCTGGAAATCAAGGGGCTGAGCCGCCTCTCCTACGAATCCTACGACGAGCGCCACATCCCCGAGCGGTTCCGGCGGCCCTGGACCGGCCAGGGACAGGGGAGCGGGACCTGGCTCGACCGCCCCGACCACAACGCCTTCTACCCGGACATTGCCGTTCCCCTGGAGCTCCACCCGGTCTTCGCCATCCCGGCCGGATCGACCCAGACCATCTGGGCGGACATCTACATCCCGAAAGACGTCCCCCCGGGCACCTACTCCGGG
>JAVCCZ010000229.1 GCA_030765265.1 Candidatus Erginobacter occultus | reverse complement strand
TTTTCCGGAAAACATAGCGGAGCGAGGAGGCGTAGGAGACGGGGACGATCGGGAGGCGGGAAACCGAGGCCAGGGTCAGGATCCCGTCCTGGACCCGGTAGCGGGGACCGCGGGGCCCGTCGGGAGTGACGGCGGCGTCCCAGTCATCCTTCAGGAGGCGGAGCAGTTCCAGCGCCGCCCGTTTTCCTCCCCGGCTGGACGAACCCCGGACCGTCCGGAAGCGGAACCGGTCGAGAAAACTTTCCACGATCCGTCCGTCGCGGCTCTGGCTGACCATCACCGCGATCCGGTTCTTGCCCAGGCGGTGGTGATAATAATAGGGCATCAGGACGAAGCGGTTATGCCAGAAGGCGAAGATGGCGTGGCGGCCGCCGCTGAGGATCTCCTCGACCGGTTCGAACCCCTCGGTGGCCCAGTGGGAGGTCGCCCCGACCAGGCGGCTGTACCCCGCCGCCAGGGCGGGGGCGAGGGAGTTGATAAGATCGGAGGCCATCGGGAAGAGGGGGTTAGGCGGGTATGAATCAGCTGCTGAACTGCATCTCGTAGAGTTTCTTGTAGAGCCCTTCCACCTGGATCAAATCGTCGTGGGTGCCTTCCTGGATGATCAGTCCGCCGTCGAGAACAATGATCCGGGAAGCGTTCTTGATCGTGGAGAGGCGGTGGGCGATCACGAAGACCGTCCGCTGGACCATCAGGCGGGCGATCGCCTCCTGGACCAGACGTTCCGATTCGGCGTCGAGGGCCGAGGTCGCTTCGTCGAGGACTAAGACCGGCGGATCTTTCAAGATCGCCCGGGCCAGGGCCAGCCGCTGTCGCTCCCCGCCCGAGAGCATAAATCCCCGCTCGCCGATGGTGGTATCGTATCCGTGGGGCATCCGGGCGATGAAATCGTGAGCGTTGGCCATCCGGGCGGCGGCCTCGATCTTCTCCCGGGTGGTGCTCTTCATCCCGTAGGAGATATTGCGGGCCACCGAATCGTTGAAGAGGATGGTCTCCTGGGTGACGATCCCGATCTGGGAACGCAAAGATTTCAGGGTGACGTCTCTCAGATCGTGCCCGTCGATCCGGACCCGGCCCGAGGTCGGGTCGTAAAACCGGGGCAGGAGGTTGATCAAGGTGCTCTTGCCGGAGCCGCTGGAGCCGACGATGGCCAGGACCTCGCCCCGCTTGACCTCGAGGTTGATCTCTCTCAAGACCGCCGGGCCGCCGTTGTAGGAAAAGGCGACGCGTTCCATCCGGACGGAATCGGAGAAATCGGGGAGGATAACGGCGTCCGGTTTCTCCTGGACGCTGCTCTGCAAATCCAAAACTGACTGGATCCGGTCGGCGGCGGCGGCGGCCCGCTGGATCAGGTTATTGGCCTTGCCCAGCTGCTTGACCGGCCGGGGGATGGAGCCGAGGCAGACCAGGTAAAGGATGAATGATCCCCCTGAACCGATCTCTCCCGAGAGCAGCGCCCGGCCCATAAAGACGAAAACGATCCCCGCCGCCAGCAGGACCACGAATTCCGTGATCGGGGAGAGGATGGCGTCCCGGCGGGCCATCCTCATCATAATCCGGTAAAACCGGCGGTTATGCCGGTCGAACCGCCGGGTTTCATACCCCTCCATTGAGAAGGCCTTGACCACCCGGATCCCCGAGATCGTCTCCTGGAGCATCGTGGAGATGGTCCCGATCTTCTCCTGGGAATGGGAGGAGAGTTTCTTGATGAAGTTCCCGATCAGGATCAAGGGGGGGAGGATCAGTCCGAAGACCGCGAAGACGATCAGGGAAAGCTCCCAGCGGAGAATGATCGGGATCGAGAGGTAGAGGACCAGGTCGAAGGTATGGGAAAACAGCCGGGTCAGGCCGTCGGCGACGCCGCGATGGAGGAGTTCGGCGTCAAAGGTGACCCGGGCCATCAGTTCCCCGGTCTTCTGTTCGCTGAAGTAATCCATCGAGAGGTTCTGGATGTGCCGGTAGAGACGGGAGCGGACGTTGCGGACGACGCTGTTCCCGATAAACTGCAGGGTGACGTCGGCGGCGAACTGGAGCGCCCCCCGGAGGACGGTATTGGCGACCACGAAATAGAGGAGGAAGAAGAGCAGTTTCTGGTTGGGAAGGTTGTTGACCCAGTCGGCGAAGCTTTCCACCAACGAGTTGATCCCGACCGGGAGGGGGACCGAGATCTGGGGGATGAATGGGTCGCCTTCGACGATCTTCGACCAGAAAGGAACGATGGCGGCGAAATTCCCTCCCATCGTGATGCTGATCAGAGCAGAAAACAAGACGGCCAGAACCAGAAAGAACCAGTAACGGCGGACCAGTTTCAGCATTACCAGGTAACTTTTCATCTCAGGTGTCGGAGTGGTCCTCGATGGTTTTCCAGATCGCCTCCGCGGCCCGCCGGCTCGAGCCCGGCGCGCCGAGGGATTCGGCGACTTGTTTCAGTTCCCCGATCATCCGTTTCCGCTCCGGCGGGCGGTTGAGGATCTCCCCGGCCGCCCGGGCGATCCGCTCCGGCCGGGCCCGGTGCTGGATGAACTCGGGGACAACTTCCCGCCCGGCGACGATATTAACCAGTCCGATGTGAGGTATTCTAATCATCAGCCGGGCGAATAACCAGCTTAAAAAACTCAGCTTGTAAACGATCAGGAGCGGGGTGGCGAAGAGCGCCGCTTCCAGGGTCACGGTCCCCGAGGCGGCGAGGAGAAGATCGGCGGCGGCGATAATCTCCTGGCCCGAACCGTCTTCCATCCGGACCGGGACCGGAGAGCTTGTCAGACAGCTCTCCGCCGCCGTCCGGAGCTCGGCGGCAGCCACCGGGAGGAGAAACTCCGCCCGGGGGAAGTCGGCCTTGATCTTTCCGGCGGCGTCCAGCAGGACCGGGTGGATCTTCTCGATCTCCGACTTCCGGGAACCGGGGAGGAGGCCGATCACGGGATTCCCGGTCGTGCCGAGAACCTTCCGGGCGGATTCCCGGTCCAGGGAGCGGTCGATCGTCCCCGCCAGCGGGTGGCCGACCCAGACCGCGTCGACTCCGTGGCGGCGATAAAATTCTTTCTCGAAGCCGAAGATCACCACCATCAGATCGACAAACCGCCGGACTTTCTTGATCCGCCGTTTCCCCCAGGCCCAGAGCTGGGGGCTGATGTAGTAGATGACCCGGATCCCCCGGCGGCGGGCCTGGCGGGCGAACCGGAGGTTGAAACCGGGGTAGTCGATCAGGATCACCGCCCGGGGCTTCCGCTCTTCCATAATCCGGACCAGGTTATGGAAGATCTTCCGGTAGCGCCCGATATCCTTGTAGACTTCCCAGAATCCGACCACCCCGGTCTCCCCGATCGGCTGGACCAGGTCCACCCCGGCCGCCGCCATCCGGGCTCCGCCCATCCCGAAGAGTTCCAGTTCGGGGGCCAGCTTTTTCAGCTCGCGGCAGAGGCGCCCGCCGTGGATATCCCCCGAGGGCTCCCCGGCGACGATCATAACTTTGTTGTTCGTTTTCATAGTATGGGGAATAGGGAATGGGGATTGGGGAATGGGGAATAGGGAATGGTTACCGATTACTGATTACCGATCACCGATTACTATTCCCCAATCCCGATTCCCGGGATCGGGAGTTGGCCGGATCCGTATTCCCCGGCGGCTTTGTCCTGGAGCTTTTTCAGCTTCTTCTCGCATTTCTCCACTTCCCTCGTCACCTCGACCGCCACTCTCAATGCCGCCAGGCTATCTTCCGCCGGAACCTGGGGTTTGCCCCCGAGCCGGACTGCTTCCAGAAAGGATTCCAGTTCGAGTTTCAGCGGTTCGCCGTCGGGGACGGGGAGCTGGTCCTCGACGATCCGGCCGGCTTGCTTGCGGAAGATCTTTCCGGTTCGGCCCATATAGTCGAGAGAGATATAGGCGTCGTCCTGGAAGATCCGGATCTTCCGCAACCGGCCGGTGCTGATCCGGCTGGTGGTGATGTTGGCGATGCAGCCGTTTTTGAATTTGATCCGGGCGTTGGCGATATCCTCGTGCCCGGAGAGGACCGTGGCCCCGACCGCCTCCAGACTTTCCACCGGTGAGGCAACCAGGTAGAGGATGATATCCAGGTCGTGGATCATCAGGTCCAGGACCACGCCCACTTCGGTGCCGCGGGGCTGGAAGGGCGCGTTGCGGTGGCATTCGATGAAGCGGGGTTCCTTGACGATCTTCTCCAGGGCCAGGATCCCGGGGTTGAATCTCTCGACGTGGCCGACCTGGAGGAGGAGATTTCCCTTCTCCGCCAGGCGGAGCAGTTCCCGGGCGGTGGCGATATCGTCGGTGATCGGTTTCTCGACCAGGAGATGGCAGTTCCGCTCCATCAAGGAGGCGGCGACCTGGTAGTGGCGGTCGGTGGGGACCACCACGCTGACCGCCTCGACCGCGGAGGGAAGATCCTCCAGCCGCCGGAAAGCCGGGCAGCCGTATTCCTTTCCGATCTCCTCCGCCCGGGCGAAATCACTGTCCACCACCCCGACCAGTTCGACCCGGTCGAGTTCGGAATAAATCCGGGCGTGCCGGGAACCGAGATGCCCGACGCCGACCACCGCGACTTTTACCGTATCCATAGCAACCTCACTAAATTAGACCAACCACCGGGGGAAAATATTTCACCACAGAGACACAGAGGGAATTAATTTACCACAGAGACACAGAGAGCACAGAGAATTATATGAATAAAAAGAGCTTGAATGGAATACCCCAAAATCCCCTCTGTGTTCTCTGTGGTGAAAAATTGTCAGAGCATTTCCGAGCGGGGGAGGATCTGGAACATCAGCTCTCCCTCGGAAACCAGGACCCCGTCGACGAAAGCCTGGCCGTGGACCTTCAGCAGCCGCAGCTTCATCTTCAGAACGGTCCCCACCAGGTCCAGCCGGTCGCCGGGGAAGACCGGCTTGCGGAAACGGGCCTTATCGATGGCCATAAAGTAGGCCAGGCTCCCCCGGTCCTCCGGCTTCTGGAGGAGGAGGAGTCCCGAGAGCTGGGCCAGGGCCTCGATCTGGAGGACCCCGGGCATAATCGGGGAGCCGGGGAAGTGGCCCTGGAAGAACGGTTCGTTGTAGGTTACGTTCTTATAGCCGGCGATCCGCTCGCCGGGGACGATCTCGGTAACCCGGTCGACCAGCATAAAGGGATAACGGTGGGGGAGGATTTCGAGAATTTCCCGGATATCGGCGACCGGGGCTTTCTGTTCAGGGGCGCTCTCCTGGTTCATAGCAGGCCTCCTTGATTTTCTTGGCCAGTTCAATGTTGATTTGATGGCCCGGCCGGACCGCCAGAATCGTCGCCCGGAGGGGGAAGCCGAGCAGGGCGAGGCCGCCGACCAGGTCAAGCATCTTGTGCCGGACGCATTCGTCGTCGAAGCGCAACCCTCCCCGGCTGAAGACCGCCCCCGGGCCGATGACCACGGTGTTGTCGAGACCGGTTCCCCGGATCAGCCCCTGCTTCAGAAGCGGGAGCGCTTCCC
>JAVCCZ010000144.1 GCA_030765265.1 Candidatus Erginobacter occultus | reverse complement strand
CCCCCTAAAAAAGAGGCGCCCCCCCCCAATCCCCCCCCCCCCCCGGGGGAGGGGGCCGGGGGGGGGGGGGCCAGTCACTGCTTACCGCTCACCACCCTTCCCGATATACGGCCCCAGCACCATATCCCGGTACCCCTTCCCCGCCGGGATGAAGGGGAAGACCCCCTCCTCCCGGTCGGTGACCACCTCCAGGAAGCAGGGCCCGGAGGCCTCTAAGAACTCGTCCAGCGCCCCCTCCAGTTCCTCCCGCTCCCGGACCTTCCGGTGCCAGGCAAAGCCGCACTCGGCGGCGATCCGGGAGAAGTCGGCGTCGAACTCCCGCTCGGTGGCGATGAAGCGCCGCCCGTAAACGGCGGCCTGAAGCGTCCGGACCATCCCGTCGGCGTGGTTGTTGAGGAGCAGCACCTTGATCGGGAGTCCCAGGGCGCCGATGGTGTGGATCTCGCCCAGGTTCATCTTGATGCTCCCGTCCCCGTCGATGGCGATGGTCCGGGCGGCGGGGTCGGCGAAGTGGGCCCCGACCGCGGCCGAGAGGGCGAACCCCATCGTCCCGAAGGCCCCGGCGGTCAGGAACGACTTCGGCCGGGCCATCGGGAGGTACTGGGCGGCCAGCATCTGGTGCTGGCCGACCCCGGTTGTGATCCGGGTCTCCTCGGTCAGCCTCCGGGAGAGCAGCTCCATCACCCCGGCCGCCTGGATGGGCTTGGCGGCGCGGTTGTAGTCGAGGCGGTAGCGCTGCTTCAGTTCCGCCGCCTTCAGCCGCCACTGGCCGATCTCCAGCCGGACGGGGTGGCGCCGGGCGTAATCGAGGAGGTCCTCGAGGACGGTGGAGGCGTCGCCGATGAAGGAGAACTTCGGGTTTCGGGTGACCCGCACCTCCTGGACCTTCTCGGCGTTGATGTCGATGTAGGCGATCTCCGCCTCCAGCCCCGACTCCCCCACCCGCTGGGAGACCCGGTCGTTCCAGCGGACCCCGAAGGCGACGAAGAGGTCGGTCTCCTGGATGGCCGTATTGGCGCCGGGGGTCCCGAACATCCCCAGCATCCCCAGCGAGGTGTCGAGGGTCTCGTCAACCACCCCCTTGGCCATCAAGCTGATGATCGAGGGGATCTCGAAGAGCCGGTTGAACTCCCGGATATGCCGGCTCGCTTCCCTGGAGTTGACCCCGCCGCCGATGTAGAGGAGCGGCCGCCGGGACTTCTCCAGCAGCTCGAAGAACCGCCGGCACTGGTTCTCGCCCAGGTGCGACTCCTGCTCGTACTTCAGTCGGTAGCGCTCGACCTCCAGCCCCCGGAACTCCGCCTCCCCCCGCTGGATGTCCAGGGGGAAGTCGATCACCACCGCCCCCGGCTTTCCGGAACGGGCGTAGAACCAGGCGTCCTTGACCGTCTCCTCGACCCGGTTGGGGTCGGTGACCTGGATCACTTTCTTGGCCGCCTTGGCGAAGACCTCCCGGACGTTGATGTGCTGGAACTCGTCGGTGCCCAGCCGGCTTTGCTGGACCTGCCCGGCGAAGACCAGCAGGGGGATGGAGTCGGTGTGGGAGTCGGCCACCGCGGTCAGGGTGTTGGTGATCGCCGGCCCCGAGGTCACCACCGCCACCCCGGTCCGGTCGCCGGCGCGGGAGTACCCCGCCGCGGAAAAAGCGCACGACTGCTCGTTGGCGTTGACGGTGATGGCGATCGGGCTCTCCCCGAGGGCGTCAAAGACCGGGAGGATCGCCGCCCCGGTGTAGCCGAAGACCCGCTCCACCCCCAGGTCCTCGAGGCTCTTAACCATAATTCCGGCGCCGTTCATCTTCATCCGCGTCCTCTTGCTTGATATTTGATAATCCAGGTCATTGCGATCCGGCTTCCATCGGAAGACGGAGAAGCAATCTCCCTGTTGCACCCGGTAGTGCCCCGGCTCTCTGCTAACCGCTTACTGCTTACTGATTACCGATTACCGATTACCGATTACCGATTACCGATCACTGTTCCCTCGACACCATACCCGGTTTCCCCGGAAAGTCAAACCCCTCTTCCCGCGCTTCAACGGCGCGGTCGCGATGAAATTATCTTTTCCCCCCGTCGTTCGCGGTTATGGTATGCTACGGAGCGGGAATCGTGAAAGCTCCGGATATAATTGCCCGGCTGAGGAAGCTGGGAGACCCGGCCAGGGCCCGGGTCTCCCGGAGGTTCTTCAAGACCGGCCCCGGCGAGTACGGCGAGGGGGATATCTTCGTCGGGGTCCCCGTCCCCAGGCTCAGGAAGCTGGCCCAGGCATACCGGGATCTCCCCCTTCCCGAAATTACCCGTCTCCTGAAATCCCCTCTCCACGAAGCCCGGCTCCTCGCCCTCTTGATCCTGGTCGCCCGTTACCGGGCGGGGGACGGCCCCTCGCGGGAGCGGATCTACACCCTCTACCTGGAAAATACCCGCCGGATCAACAGCTGGGACCTGGTCGACTCCTCGGCCGAGCAGATAATCGGCGCCCACTTAAGAGGCCGCGGCCGCTCCCCGCTTTATTCCCTGGCCCGCTCGAGCCTCCTCTGGGAACGGCGGATCGCCATTATGGCCACCTTCCACTTTATCCGGCGGGGGGAGTTCGAGGAGACTATGCGGGTCGCGGAGATCCTCCTCGCCGACCCCGAGGCTCTGGTCCGGAAAGCCGTCGGCTGGATGCTCCGGGAGGTCGGCAACCGCGACCGGACGGTCGAAGAGAAGTTCCTAAAACCCCGCTACCAAAAGATGGACCGGACGATGCTCCGCTCCGCCATCGAGAAATTTCCCGGGCCGCTCCGCCGCCGGTACCTGCGGGGGGAGGCATAGTCATCACGGCCGGAGCGCGATCAAGCTCGCGATCTGTTTTGCGCCGGCGGGTTCTCCGCCGGCGAAGGAGGGAAAAATGAGAAAGCT
>JAVCCZ010000089.1 GCA_030765265.1 Candidatus Erginobacter occultus | reverse complement strand
TACAAGTGGAAATCGGTCTTTTTCCCGAATCCGTGATCGGAGATTACGCAGACGATGGCGCCCGGGGGCAGCTTCTTCTCCAGTGTGTCCAGATATCCATCCACGTATTGGAAGTACCGGAGAATGATATCGCTACCGTTGGGTCGATCAAAAAAGATGTGCTGAACCCAGTCGGTTTGTGAGATGACAAAGGTGAAAAAATCCCAGTCCCGGTTTTGGATAAGCTGTTCGATAGCCTGGAACTGAACCCGGCTGAAGGAATAAAGCCTCTGTAAAAAATACTCCGGCGGCGCCTCATTCTTGTTGAAATCCAGGCTGGTCCTGTAGTCCGGGGGAAGTTCGGCCCGGAGGCTTTCCGGGTAGGTGAATCGGCGGGCCGTAACGGGGGTCAGGAAACCGCTGATCATAAAACCGTTCACCGGCTGGGGGGGATAAGTCATCGGGACTGCCACCACGCCTACCCGGCGTTGCTGTTGGCTCAAAACGTCCCAGATCCGGGGTACCGCGACCGATTGGGAATGAACGAGCCGGCTTTTCCGGTCGCCGGGGTTATCCTGAAAACCGATCACCCCGGTGCGACCCGGATTCATCCCGCTCATCGCGCTGCTCCAGGCGGGTCCGGTGATCGGAGGAATTGTGCTGGCCAGCCGGCCGGAGACGCCTTCCCGCATCAGCCGGCTCAGAAACGGCAACTCCGACTTATGCGCCTCGACAAAATCGGGGTCGGCGCCGTCGAGCCCGATCAGGAGTACTTTCGGTATCATCGCCATTTTTGACTTTCCGTGCTGATGTCGTGTCTTAGAAACGCGCCGGATCGGGCATCGGTGACTTTTCCCCGGGGGTATACTCGTAGATATCGTAACCGTCCGCCCGGCTCTGCCCGAGACGGAAAAACCGGTGGAAGGTTTCCCGGATGGCGGGAGGATAGAGTTCCCGGTCGGCCCGGGCGGTGCTCCACCGCCCGTAGGGGTTGGTCCCAAAGAAAGGCAGTTGTCCGGACCTGACGACGATCGCTTCCATCTCCCCAGCAGCCAGGGCCCGGTTAAAAGAATCCGGGAATGAAAAACCGGCGGCCAGATAGTCCTTCAGGGCCGCCTCGTCCAGATAATAGCCGAATCGGTGGGCGAAGTATTCCTGGAGGCCGGCGAACCTTTCTTCCCCCGGGCCCGGTTCCCGGGATGGAGGGAAGAAGGCCCGGGATATTCCCCGTTCTCTTAAGATTCCGGCGATTTCTTTTAGTTGTTCCCGGCTGACCGCTCCGGACCGGAGGCGGATTCTCCGGGCGGAGATTATCGTTTGGCTGGCGGAACTGACGGTCGAGAATAGTACAACCAGGCTCAAAATCAACGCGGCCGCGGCCGGGAAGTATGGGGAGGAACTTTCCTTCCCTATCCGGAAGATCGCCTGTCCCAAAAGGCCGGTGGCCAGGGCGAGTGGAAAGAGGACGGGGAGGAAGCTGTTGTCCAAACCCCCGGTCTTGGCCAGGGGGAGCAGGCCGATCAGTACCCCGTAAACCGCCGCCCCCCCGAAATATATTAGGGGGGTCTCCTCTCTATTCAAAACCCGGGAAAGGAAACATCTCGCCTTTTTCGGTGCCCGGAGCAGGGTCAGGGCAGTCAGGGCCAGGGGCAGCGGAAGCAGGCGGAAGGGAAGGAAAGCGAGAACCGCCTCTATTATTCCGGCCGGGGGCTTCATCGGGTGCCGCGCCGGCAGGGTTACGGTCCAGAAGGCATAGTTACCCTTGCTCGCCAGGTTGAACAGGAATACGGTGGCGCCCAGCAGCAGCAGCCCCCCGGCACAAAATGATGGCAGGTCACGGCGTCCGGACCGCCGGTAAAGGATAACCGTTACGGCGAAGCCCGCCCAGAGTAGTCCCGTCTGCTTGGTCATAAATGCCAGGTAGAGCCAGGGGAGGCAGAGCAGGTATTGCTGGAGCCGCCTCGCCCGATAGAGCTGGCAGATAAACCCGGCGATCAGGAACGCCAGCATACTGTCGTTGCGGGCCCAGACCAGGTAAGCCGGCGGAGAAGCGGCCAGGAAGGCAAAGACCGCCAGCACCAGGCCGTAACGGTTCAGCCTGAGTTTTATCGCCGTCAGAAGGAATCTTCCGATCAGGAACGCGGAAAAAGAAACCGCCAGTGATTTGGCGGCCGCGGTCCCCGGCGAAAAAATCCTGATCAGCAGGGCGAGCAGGTACTGAAACAGGGGGTTATAGGCGTCAAAGATCAGAGGAAGTCGGTTCGGGGGAGGATAGGGTAAACTGCCGTCCTGGGCGATGTTCAGGGCCTGGAGGTAGAGAGTTTTCTCCACGTGATCGATCAGGAACAGGGGAGAGCTGAAGTTCAACCGGACCAGCCAGAGCAGCAGCAGGCCGAGCACGAGCGTCCCCGCGACGGTTGCGGCCAGAAACCAGCGGCGGAAGAAACCGATCAATCGATCGGGCCGGTGCCGGAGGCGAAAAGCCGCCGCTCCCGAGAAAAAGAGGAAGAGCGCGGCAACCGCCAGAAAATGCCGGAGGCTGGACAGGAGCTGGTGCTGTTGAGGTATCAGGGGCCGGGCCAGGAGGAACAGCGCTCCCAGCAGAAAGAGCGGCAGGTGGAGCTTCCCGGTCATATCCGGCCGGGGACGGTTGGTTGTGATTCCTTCCAGCCGGAGCAGATCAGGAACTCGCCCCAACGGGAGCGGGGAATGAGTCTACCCATCAAGCGGGAACAGAGGTTAAAACCCGGCAGCAGGGGATCGAGGACCGTCCCCGACTTGAGAAAGGTAACCCCGCAGATGCCCTCCACCAGGCGGCAGGGGAAAACCCGGGCCAGGGCGGTATCCAATCCCCGCCGGCTCAGCGGCCGTTCGTTCCGGGTTACCCCTTCGGGTATGTACAGCGGGCTGGAGGGGGACCGGAAGAGAAACATCCAGGGGTTATGGAGATTGGGTTCGATGGCGAACAACGACCCGCCGGGTTTCAGCACCCGGGATATCTCCTCCAGGAGGGGCAGGATGTCCGGGAAATGGTGGAGGACCCCGCACATCGTCACCACGTCAAAAGAATCGGAATCCAGGGCTATTTCCTCCGCTCTCCCGACGAAGACCCGCCGCAGGCCGGTCCGTTCGCGGAGGGTGCGGATCAGATTGTGGGCAATGTCGAACCCGACCACCCGGTGACCGCGGGCCAGGAGGACCTTGGTGAAGTTGCCGCTGCCCGCGGCCAGGTCGAGGATCAGGCTGTCAGCGTTGGGGCGGCTTCTCCGCGAGAGCCACAAGTAAAGCAGTTCCTTGGCCCGCCAGTCGAAAGGTTCGAAGTTTTTCATCGGACCCGCGAAGAATTCCTGTTCCGCCTGTATATCCTGCCTCGGTTTCATAGCGTCGATCATCAAGCGGGGGTTAAGACCAGAGCCAGTTCATCGTCCTTCCCTCTCCGGGTGGCCAGCCGGGCCAGTTGCCGCAGCAGGAAAGCCTTTAGGTGATCCGACCCGGTCAGGCGATCCTTTTCAATCAGCATTCTTATCCTGATGTTTGTGGTGTCGATGATCGGGGTTGCTTCCCGGTCCAGGACAGTCAGTCCGGCCATCCGGCAGAGTTTGATAACCCCGGCTGTAGTGTAAAGGACCCGGTGCCCCATCGTGCTGTCGGTCTGGTAGATATCCTCAACCATCCTGTCCGAGAGGCGGGGGAAAGCTCGGATAAACCGGTGGGATAACCGCATCAGCATACCGTCCGCCGTCGGGACGACCAGCAGCAGCCGCCCGCCGGATTCCCGGCGGAGATGATCCTTGATCCAGCGCAGGCAATCCAGCGGATACCAGAGATGTTCCAGGACATTGGAGAGGATTATCAGATCGAATCTTGCCTCCAGTTCCAGCTTTGGACTGAACTCCTTGTTGATGATCTCCAGGCCTTTCCCGGTGTCCCGGCGGCTGAGGCGAGAGTAATCTATGCCGACCAATCGTTTCCATCCCCGCTGCTGCAATTCTTCCAGGAACCAGCCGAAACCGCAGCCGATGTCAAGAACGGAGTTTCCGGGAAAATTTTTCAGGGAGGGCATCCGGAATATCTCGGCAAAACGCTTCCGGCGGAATGGTTCGTAGTAGGAGCAATACTCTTTCAATCGTTCCGGATCGTAGTAATTTTTCAAACCGGCAGCGGGGGTGGAGAAGAGAACGTATGAATCTTCGAACCGGGGACATCTTCCCAGGGCCGTCGTTGTTTCCGGGTTCTTATAAAAAATGGAATCCAGACAATAACGCGGACAATCCCGGTTATCGAAATACGGGCATTGGTACGGGGCTTCTTCCCGGATCAAGCTATTGTCAGCGGTTTCCGTCTGCAAATACCCGTTCTCCAATATGATTTATGCTGTCCGGATCTCTCTCTCGACGATGGAAGAAACAACCCGCGCGAAACTGCCACTTACACGACGCAGTTCGACGGGAAGGGATCAAAAACGAGCGGGGTGTTTGGGATTGGGGGTGACTATTCAAGCATAGTAAGACTGGTAGTAATAGTTCTCTCCCCGGTGGATATCGGCGCGGTTGAGGATCACCCCGAGCAGCCGGGCGTTGACGTGTTCCAGCTTCTCCCGGCAGTAAGCGGCGACCTTGCCCCGGGTGTCGCCGGCACGGAGGACCATCACCACCCCGTCGACCATCCGGCCCATAATCACCGCGTCGGTGACCGAGAGGAGGGGAGGGGAGTCGATGATGATCCGGTCCCACTTCCCCCGCGCTTCCTCCAGCAGCTCTCCGAAGCGCCGGGAGTTGATCAATTCGGCGGGGTTGGGAGCGATCCGCCCTCCGGGGATGAAATCGAGGCCGGGGAAAACGGTCGGCCGGGCCGCTTCGTCGAGCCCGGCCCGGCCGGAGAGGATCGTGCTTAAACCCGGTTGCTCCCGGTCGGCGCCAAAAATTTTCCCGATCCGGGGTTTTCTCAGATCGGCGTCGAGCAGGAGGACCCGTTCCTGGCCCTGGGCCAGGGAGAGGGCGAGGAGGGTGGAGACATCGGTCTTCCCTTCCTGGGGAAGTGAACTGGTAACCAGGATGGTTCGGGGAGAGGAGTCGGGAGAAGCGAAATAAATTCCTGTCCGGATCGCTCGGTAGGCTTCCGGGATCAATCCCATCGGGTTTTTCATTATCTCCAGCGGAGAGAGGTCGTTGCGGGTGTTGACCTGGGAATAAAGGGGGATGGCGCCGAGAAAGGGGATTTTCAGGATTTTTTTCG
>JAVCCZ010000045.1 GCA_030765265.1 Candidatus Erginobacter occultus | reverse complement strand
CTGCAGCCTCTCCAGGGGGCCGTCATCCCGGATCTGGGCGGCTTCCTCCGGGGTGAAGACCGCCGGGAGATATCGGGGCAAGGGAAGGCCGTAGGCCAGGCTGACCAACCCGGGGAAAGCGCTCGCCAGGCAGAAACCGGCCACCAGGGCCGAGAACCATTTCCGGCCCCAATGCAGGGAACGTTCAAGCAATTCGCCCAAGACGGCTAAACCGCCGATCACCAGCAGGGGGACAAAATACAACATCCTGGTCAAATCCCCGTTCCCGGCGGCGACTAAAACCAGCTGGGCGAAGAAGAGAGTAACCGAGAGCCGGGCCGCCCGGGACCAGGCGCGATCGCGGAAACCCAGGAAGAGGCCGCCGAGGAAGAACGGCGTCAGCAGTGAGAGCGAAAAGGAAAGCCAGAGGGGATGCATCAGCCGAACAAACATCAGGAACTTGTTCCAGAAGACGGAGATTGGAAAAGCGGAGGAGAACGCCAAAGAGGAGAAATCCCGGCTGATCCGGTTTCCGGGGAATAGCAGGCTGTAGGACTTGAAGTCAAACCAGCGGAGGGAGAAGAATGGATTGCCGAAGACGACCGCGTTCCGGACCAGCCAGGGGAGAGAGACCAGAAATAAGCCGGCGAGAAAGAGCAGGACGTGGTTCCCCCGGCGGGAGGGCGAGTCGTAAAAAAGAAATACCGCCAGGGGGATGACCAGCAGAAAATAATCGAACTCGCTTAAATACAACAGACCCGCCAACCCGCCGAGCAGAGCCGAGAAAGGCAGGGAACTCCGATTTCGTTTGTAATACAGCCAGATATATAGAAGGAGAAAAAATGAGACCAGGGGGAAAGACTGCCCGGAGAAGCCGCTTTCGATCAGCGCGATATTCGACATATAGAGGAGAAAGGCGAGGGCGGCGACGATAAGATCCTTGAAGAGAACCCGGGCGAAGATAAACAACGCCACGCCGGTCAGAAGAGCCCAGAAGAGCGAATAAGCGAGGAGAGCTCCGTCATTAACCCCGGCCAAATTAAAAAATTGGGCCAGAACGATGACGGGTAGGGGGGAGATATAGGCATCGGGGATCCGCTCCACGGGTGATCCGAGCAAAAGGGAGATCGGCTTGATCACCTGGGTGGTCATCCCCTCCCCGAGGTAAAACTGCCGGGCGACCTGTCCCTGATTGAAGGCATCCACGGTGACGATCCCCTCGTACTGCCGGATGTAATAAATCCCCCAGATCAAAAGCCCGAGCAGGATAGAGATCAGGATCACCGACCCGGCAAAGGTCACCCGGTCGAACATCTTCCGGTATTCGGCGGCAGTTTCGGTCATTTTACCCTAATTTTTGTAGGTCAGCTAGGAATGACTGACCTACCTTCACACTTCCCCGGATTCGGCCGGCCGGCAGTAATTGCCGGGAAGAAAACCGGGCAAAATCTGATTTAATTTTCCGGGGAAAAGCAATTGTGGTAGTCTAATGGTTAAACAGGCTGGAGTTCAATGGAATTCAATAAAATAATTCCCCCCGACTGAGTTGACTTTCGGGGTATATTTCATTATATTATTATGAAAGGAATTAACGGGGTAATGGACTATTAAGGATAATCTATGGTGAGAAAGTTTATTCCATATATCGGGACGATTTTACTCTTTTTCGGGGTGGCAGCCGGGGTGGGATGGGGACAGTCCGTCACCCTGATCTCGCCCAACACCACCGGCTTGACTTGGTCGGGGGCGGAGGAGATCGAGTGGTCAACCTCGACCACGGGCTGGGCGCCGGGAGATACTGTACTCCTCGAACTCTCTTCCGACGGCGGAGTGGCCTACGACACAGTTATCGCCCGAAACCTCCCTTACGACCTGGAGAACTTCCGGTTCCATACCACCACGCTGGCCAATAGCGCTTCATACCGAGTCAAAATCACCCGGAACGGCGGCGGCGCTTCCGACGAGAGCGGTTATAACTTCGCGATCAGCAACCCGATCCCGATCCCCGGGACCGCCTACTACGTCAACGACGCGTCGACCACAAACGACGTCTATTGCACGGCCGTCGGAAACGACACCAACGACGGCCTCTCCCCCGCCACCCCGCGCCTGACCCTGCAAACGGTGATCGACGATGACTCTCTGGGAGAGGGAGACGTGGTCTTTATCGATACCGGGGAGTGGATCCGGGTGGCGACGGAAGCCGCTCTTACCGTCTCGGATCAGGGCAGCGCCCTCTCTCCTATATACTTTGCCGGTTCGCCCAACGGGACGGTCTTTTCCGGTAATTTTCAGCCCGGATCGGCCGAGCGGATAAATATTAACGATTCCGCCTACCTTACCTTCTCCAACCTCTCCCTGGAGTCATCTCTCCAGGAAGGCATTTATGGAATTGATGCAAACAATGTAAAAATTGTTGCATCTTCGGTAAAAAATAATAGCTGGGGGGTAAGAACTTCCCGCAGCAGCCGGATTTCATTGATTGATAATCTGCTGCAAAACAACAAGGCAGGGGCGGTCCTGCTTTCATCCGGTTCCCATCACCTGGTTGACGGCAATACCATTACCGGAAACACCAGCGAAGGCAGCTACACGATCTTCCTGGACGCCATTTCCTATTCCCGGATTATCAATAACACAATACAGAACAATTCCGGCAGCGGGATATTGCATACGCGGGGGAACAATAACTCCATCCAATATAACCTGATCAGGAATAGTGTCAGCCGGAACCTTATGATCGACCGGTCAAGTTATATCGATGCCAGCCATAACCTTTTACTGACCCCGGGATCGTACAATATTTTTCTTAACCAGACTTCCCGAACCTCGGTTTTTAATAATTTTCTTTACGGAAGCGGCTTCTACATCGGAACCCAGGACCTGAATCTGCTGGTCGCCAACAATATCATCTGGTCATTTCAGCCCAGTACCTACTGTATCTACGGAGTCTGGAAATCGGCGGAAGAACAGGGGATTGTTTCGGATTTCAACCTGCTCTTTCCCACCGGAGGAGCCCAGGCCGGTTACTGGGAAGGCAATCGCACCGATCTTCGCAGCTGGATACTCGGCAGCGGACAGGACGGCCGCAGCATCAGCGAAAACCCGCTCCTGGTTAACTTCCCCGGGGGTGATTACCATCCCCAGTCCACCGAAGGCAGCTATCATAACGGCGCCTGGACCAACGACTCCAACGACAGCCCGGCCCTTAACGCGGGGATGGCAGTCACAGCTCAAACAACACTGACTTCTCCCGTCTCCGCGGGAGGAACCAGCGTTCAACTGGTTTCGGCGGCGGGTTTTCTCCCCGGTCCCGGACAGGTCCAGATCGATGACGATATCATCTATTATGCCGGGATTTCCGGCAATACCCTGACCGGTTGCGCCGGGATACTGGAAGATCACCTCGCCGGAACAGAAGTATTCCAGCCGGTCGGGTCGGCTTATGACCGGGAACCGGCCGCCAACGGCGACCGGGTTAATATCGGCCCTTATGGCAATATGAACCAGGCATCAAAGTCGAGCCGAAAAAGCCTGCTGATCACCTCGCCGCTGGGCGGGCCCCAGGGATACGAGAAGTGGGCCCGGGAGAAAGATATCGACTGGCAAACGATCGGATCGGGCTGGGGTGCACTCGACACTATTGCCATCTCTTACTCATCGGACTCGGTCGACTGGACGACGATTACAGATGGGATCGCTTACAATTCCCAGCCTTATCCAAACTGGAATACCCTGAGCGTGGCGGAGAGTAATACCGGGAGAATTCGCATCATCCCCAGCGCGGGGGCGGCAACCGCCTTCAGCGGGATCTTTATTGTCGATAACTCTCCTCCCACCATCGGGCTCTTCTCCCCCGAAGACGGGGCGACCGGCATACCATTGAACACCGCTTTGATTTCCGATATCGCCACCGACCCGGGTGCCGGGCTTCATTCCGACGCCCCCTATTACTTTCGGATCGACCGGGCGGAATCCTTTGACTCACCCCATCTGCAAACCTCCGGCTGGCTTCCAACCCGGACCTGGTATGTTGATCTCGACCCGGGAACCGGATACTACTGGCAGGTCCGGAGCCGGGATGCCGCCGATCCGTCCAACGTCAGCGACTTCTTCGCTGAAACAAATCTTCCCGGCAGCTACTGGAAATTGCGCACTTCCCTGGTTTTGCAGGCCGCTGATATAGAATCGACCACCACCGGGCTCCGCTGGATGCTGGACAATTACGACCTGGGGCCGGGGGACACCATATACGTCACCCCCGGAACCTACCTTCTCAGCGCTCCCCTGTCTTTAACAGCCGGAGATGAAGGTGATGAAGAGGCGGGCGTAACGATCGAAGGCTTGAACGGCGAGGTCATCCTTGACGGCAACGGTTTAGCAGCCAACTGCCTGACGGTAACCGGCGATTACT
>JAVCCZ010000160.1 GCA_030765265.1 Candidatus Erginobacter occultus | reverse complement strand
GATTTTCCTCCTGATCCTGGCGGTCTTTCTCCTGGCCTACTTTCTCCCCTTCGCCGGGCTTCCCTTCTCCGGGCCGCTCAAGGAGGCGCTCCTGCTCCTCCAGGAGTACGCCCGCCAGCACGTCCTTCTCTGCCTGGTCCCCGCCTTCTTCATCGCCGGGGGGATCTCGGTCTTTGTCAACCAGCAGGCCGTGATCAAGTATTTCGGGGCCTCGGCCAATAAGATCCTGGCCTACTCGGTGGCCTCGGTCTCGGGGACGATCCTGGCGGTCTGTTCCTGCACGGTCCTTCCCCTCTTCTCCGGGATCTACCGGCGGGGGGCGGGGATCGGTCCGGCCACCGCCTTTCTCTACTCCGGCCCGGCGATCAACGTCCTGGCGATCATCCTCACCGCCCGGGTTTTGGGGATGGAACTCGGGGTCGCCCGGGCGGTGGGCGCGGTGGTTTTCAGTATTGTCATCGGGCTGGCGATGCACTTCATCTTCCTCAAAGAGGAGCGGGAGAAGGCCAAGACCGCCGCCGACTTCGCCTCCGGGGAAGAAGAGGAAGCCCGTCCGCTCTGGAAGAACGGCCTCTACTTCGCCTCGATGGTCGCCATCCTGGTCTTCGCCAACTGGTCGGGGGCGGCCCGGGGCGAGGGCGGGGTCTGGGACTTCATCTTCCGGATCAAGTGGGTCCTGACCGGGATCTTCCTGGCCGGACTGATCGGGATGCTGATCGCCTGGTTCAAGAAGCCGGAATTAAAGGACTGGACGGCCTCCACCTGGACCTTCGCCAAGCAGATCCTGCCGCTGCTCTTTATCGGCGTCCTGGTGGCCGGGGTTCTGCTTGGCCGTCCCGGACACGAAGGACTGATTCCATCGCGATGGGTGGCGGGGTTGGTCGGGGGCAACTCGCTCTTCGCCAATTTCTTCGCCTCGCTGGCCGGGGCGCTGATGTACTTTGCCACCCTGACCGAGGTGCCGATCCTCCAGGGCCTGATCGGGGCGGGGATGGGTAAAGGTCCGGCCCTGGCCCTGCTCCTGGCCGGCCCGGCCCTGAGCTTGCCGAATATGCTGGTAATCCGCTCGGTGATGGGGACGAAGAAGACGCTGGTCTTCGTCGCCCTGGTCGTCTTTATGGCCACCGTCAGCGGTTACATCTTTGGCACAGTCTGGGGCTGAAAAGCCCCCGGATGTTCTCCAGTCCGATATATTCATATTTCTCTGTGCCCTCTGTGGTTAATTATTTTCCCGAACGGAAAGGAGGAAAAATGAAGATCGAAGTCTTAGGGATGGGCTGCCCGAAATGCCTGAAAACAAAAGAAAACATCAAGACCGCCCTGGCCGAATTGGGGAAGGAGGCCGAGCTGGCCGAGGTGAAAAACTTAAAAGAGATCGCCGATTACGGGGTGATGATGACCCCGGCGGTGGCGATCGACGGCGAGGTGAAACTGTCGGGGAAGGTCCCCGGCGTCGAGCAGGTTAAGTCCCTGATCGAGGGAAGATAAATTCGGTGAAGTCTCTCAAGATTATTATCCCGGTCGCGGTGATCGCCGCCGCGGCGGTGTTGATCGCGGTTAAGGAGAGCGGCCGCCGGCCGATGGATGAACCCGTCTCCCCGGCCGGACCCGGCCGGGGGGTCCCCACCCTGATCGACCTGGGCGCCGACCGTTGCGTCCCCTGCATCAAGATGGCCTCGATCCTGGAGGGATTGAAGGAAGAGTACCGGGGGAAGCTGGAAGTGATCTTCATCGACGTCTGGCAGGACCGGACCGCCGGGCAGCAATACGGGATCCGCCTGATCCCGACCCAGATCTTTTTTGACGCCCGGGGCAAGGAGCTCGGCCGCCACGAAGGGTTTATCGGGCAGGAGGATATCCTCAACACCTTCCGCCGCCTCGGGGTGGAGATCCCGGCGCCGGGGAAGGAAGTGGCGGAGAGATGAGCGAGCTGTTTACTTCCCTCTCCCGGGCGATCGAGGGGGCGCCCGCGGTTGCCCTGGGGGCTTCGTTCGTCTGGGGGGTGCTGAGCATTATCTTGAGCCCCTGCCACCTGGCCTCCATCCCCCTGATCGTCGGCTTCATCGACGAACAGGGGAAGATCTCCACCCGGCGGGCCTTCAACCTCTCGGTCCTCTTCTCGGTGGGGATCCTGGTCACGATCGGGCTGATCGGTGGTCTGACCGCCGCCGCCGGGCGGATGATGGGGGACGTCGGGAGCTGGGGCAACTACCTGGTGGCCCTGATCTTTCTGGTGGTCGGGCTGCATCTGCTGGAGTTGATTCCGGCGCCCTGGTCCGGCCCCGGCCGGGTGGGGATGAAGCGGAAGGGACGGATCGCCGCCTTCCTCCTCGGGCTGATCTTCGGGATCGCGCTCGGCCCCTGCACCTTCGCCTATATGGCCCCGATGCTTGCCGTCACCTTCAAGCTGGCCGCCACCAACCTGGTTTACGGGGTGGTTCTGCTCCTGGTTTACGGGATCGGCCACTGCTCGGTGATCGTCGCCGCCGGGACCTTCACCGAGGTGGTCCAGCATTACCTCAACTGGACCGACCGTTCCCGGGGAGCGGTGATTTTAAAGAAGGTCTGCGGAATCCTGGTCATCCTCGGCGGCTTCTACCTGATCTTCACCGGATGAAAGTAATCGGAAGTTGGAGGTATGGTCGTGAATCAGCGGGCAAGTAATGTCGAGGAAAGAAAACTGACCAATGTCTTCGAGCGGTACCTGACCGTCTGGGTGGCGCTCTGTATCGCCGCCGGGATCCTGCTCGGTAAGCTCGCCCCGGGGGTGGCCCAGTACCTTGACGGCCTGGCGATTTATGTCAAGGGGGCGCCGGTGGTCTCGATCCCGATCGCCGTCTGCCTCTTCTTTATGATGTACCCGATTATGGTCAAGATCGACTTCGGGGGGGTGATCCGTAACGAAGAAACTTCTCATCATCGGCTGGACCGCCGCCCCCCTCCATAACGGTTTGAGGGTCGAGGAACTGAGCGACCTCGACCTCAGCTACACCCCGTCCCTCTCCAGCCCCTGGGACCCGGTCCATAGACCGGTAAGCTATTTTGTCCGTTGAGCGTATAGGAGGAGATAAAGCATCAAGAATGGTGACATCCTGTATTACCGATGATATTATACGGCTATGGATGATTCGATTCATTTCCGGGATATGCTGAAGGAGCGAGGTATTGAGTCGGCGTGGGTAGATCTTGTGGTTCGCGAGCCGGACCGGACTGAAGATCACGATGACGGCACCCGTCACTTCATAAAGCAGATACCAGAGTATGGAGGCCGTTGGCTTCGGGTAATCGTAAACACTACGAGCCTCCCGGAAATCAGAGTAACCGCATTCTTCGACCGGCGTTTGAGGAGAACATAATGAGAATCAAACTGGACAGGGACAGTGACGCCCTCTACTTCCGCCTGGATGAAAAACGGATCGTGGAATCTGAAGAGGTCCGGCCCGGGGTTATTCTCGATTTCGATGAAAATGACCGTGTGGTCGGGGTAGAATTCCTTGGCGTCTCCGAGCGGGCAACCAAGGATGAGCTCTCGACAATGCAGTTCCAGACGGCTTAGACCCTCAGTAGATCTTCCGGGGAACCTCCGGTCTTTGGGCGATCCGCGGCCTGACCCGGGCTTACTTCGGGGGAGCCGGGGACGTGCCGGTGACGAGGTAGCAAGAGAACTCCTCTTGCAATCAATGCCCTCAGGAAATCCGATAGCGCTTCTTTTCTTCCCGGACCAGCCCTTCCTGCGCCAGTTTATCGAGAATATGACGGACTCTGCGGGGATCATCATCCAGCTTTTCTCTCATCTCATTCCCGGTCAGCGAGGAGTGTCCCGTGAGCAGGCGGAGGATCCTCCCCCGGATCTGGCGGTCGGAGCCTTCAAACGGAGATTGACGGGTGTAATGGGCGCTCCGCCGGCCCGGATTAGCCCCGGTTTTTTTCAGCATCGCTCCGTAATCCATCAGGGCGTTATACCAGCGCCGGGGATTTTCTCGGTCGAGAGCAGCCTCCGCCAGGGGAAGAATATCAGTGTCGGAGACTTTGCCTTTTCCCGGAAAGAAATGATGGATGAAAACGGTCCGGATATTGGTCTCCAGAAAGACCACCGGGCGGTTGAAGGCGAAGGCGGCGACCGAGGCGGCGGTCGCCGGTCCGAGGCCGGGCAATTTTTTCAGTTCTTCAACGGTCCCGGGGATCCGTCCCTCGTATCGGGCCGCCACCGTTTCCGCCAATTCTTTCAGGCAGAGGGCCCGGCGGTTGTAACCGAGCCCCTGCCAGACAGAAAGAATCGCTCTCAGCGGTGCCCCGGCCAGAGCGGAGATATCGGGAAAGGCGGCGATGAATTCGGTATATTTTTCCACCACCCGGTTCGTCTGGGTCTGCTGGAGCATAATCTCGGAGACCAGGATCCGGTAGTGGTCGCGGGTTTGGCGCCAGGGGAACCGTCGTCCTTCCCGCTCATAGTGGTCATAGATCAGGCGGCGGAATTTAAGCGCCGCGGATGGGGAGAGAGTTTTTTTGGTCGCGGCGTTCATCAGGGAGTGGGAGGGGATGCTCAACGCGCGGAAAATCCGCCGGGCTAACCTGGTTCATTCATAAATTGGGGTAGATAACCTCAAAGAATATTTCTTGGGGCGCATTACAGATCGGGCAGGCCTGGGGCGGTTTGTGGAGTCTGGTATTACCACAAACCCCGCAGATAAAGATATTGGTTTCGGCCATACCTTTCCCTTCTTTCACGTCTTCCAGCTCCCGGGAGTACAACTTGTGAGTGATCTCTTCCCCGGCCAGAGCGTGGCAAAAGACCCCTGCGTCCGCCGCCCGCCGGTTTCTCCCCCGATCCGCCCGCTGGCCCCGCCGAAACGCGGTCAACACGCCCCCGGTCCCTCCGTTTTGGTTCCGTTTTGGTTTTCCGTTTGCCTTCCGGGCGGGTTTCAGTAATAATGAAATCCGCAACCTCGTTCTTTACCTCGCAAATGGCGTGGCCGGCGGAAACCAGCAAAAAGCAATCAAAAAGCAAATTCTCATCAATCAAAGAAGATGACCTGGAGAAATGCCTTCCCCTCGCCAAGGAGACCGGGGCGGGGATCATCGCCCTCACTCTGGATGAGAAAGGGGTTCCCAATACAGTGGAAGGTCGAATAGAGATCGCCGCCCGGATACTAATCACGGCGGAGAGCGCCGGAATACCTCCGGAGCACATCTACCTTGACCCGGTCGTGCTGCCTATCAATGTCGCCCAGGATCAACCAAAGAAACTTCTGGAGACAATCGGACAGTTTAAGCTCCTCTCCTCACCTCCCCCCCATATG
>JAVCCZ010000078.1 GCA_030765265.1 Candidatus Erginobacter occultus | reverse complement strand
GGAGTTCCTGCCCGGGGAGTGGCTCCAGTTCTGGGTCAAGGGGCAGGGGACCGATGCCTCCAGCAGCCTCCTGGTCGAGGAGTACGCCGCTACCGTCGGCTGGGCCGTCGTGACCGATCTTCTCCCCATCCCCGCGACCGGGACGGTCTTCAGCGGCTTGGTTCTTAACCCCTCGAGCAGCCAGGTCCAGTTCATCTATCAGAAGAGCCTGGGCGACCTGGCCCTGGACGATGTCCTGGTCAAGTGCCTGATCACGCCGACGCCGTCGTCGAGTCCGACGCCGACACTGACACCGACTCCGAGTGTGACGCCGACGCCTTCGGTGACTCCGACGCCGTCGGTGACTCCCACGCCCACGGCGCCGCCGACACCCTCAATTACACCGACGCCGACCCAGAGTGTGACACCCACGCCCTCGGTCACGCCGACTCCGAGCGTTACGCCGACACCGTCAATTACGCCGACGCCGTCAATAACTCCGACTCCCTCACCGACGCCATCAATCACGCCGACGCCGTCGATAACTCCGACGCCCTCGATTACCCCGACGCCGACCGCGACCCCGACGGTCTCGCCCCCGCCGACAGACACCCCGACCCCGGCTCCATCGCCGACTCCGACCCCGGATAACTATATGTATCGTCTGGTCCTCGACTACTCGACCTACCTGGGGGGGGAGGGGAGGGATCGGGGTTTCGCCATCGCGGTTGACTCCGGGGGAGAGGCTTATGTGGTCGGGGTGACCACTTCGGCGGACTTCCCCACCGTTTCCGCCTTCCAGGCGGCCTACTCCGGATCCTGGGACACGGTGGTCGCCCGATTCTCCTCGAACGGGCAGAGCCTGGTTTACTCCACCTACCTGGGCGGTTCGGGGGAAGACGTTGGTTGGTCTATTGCTCTTGACGGGGACGGCAATGCCCTGGTAGCCGGTTACACATCTTCGGACGACTTCCCGACCGCGGCTGCCTACCAGGCCGCGCGGGCGGGCGGGGATTACGACGCCTTTGTCGGCAAGCTCTCCTCCTTGGGCGATACCCTGGTCTTCTCCACCTATCTGGGCGGTTCCGGAACTGACTCCGCCCGGGGTATCGCGGTTGACGGGGAAGGGGACATCTACCTGGCCGGGTGCACCGGGTCGGCGGACTTCCCGACATTGAACGCCTGGCAGCCGGCCCACGCCGGAACCTCGTTCTGGGACATTTTCGTCAGCAAGATGTCCGATGACGGCTCCGGGCTGGTCTTTTCGACCTTTCTGGGCGGTGACGCCGCTGATTACGCTGAAGCGATCGCGGTCGACGGGTCCGGTTCGGCTTACCTGACCGGCCGGACCGAGTCCGAGGACTTTCCCACCGCCGCCCCCTTCCAGGCCGCTTTCGGCGGGGGGCAGGACGACGCGTTCGTGTTTCGGTTCTCTGCCGACGGTTCGGAACCGGTCTATGCGACGTATCTTGGTGGCGCCGGGAAGGATGGAGCGGAAGATATCGCGCTGCTCGCCACCGGGGAGGCTCTGATCGTCGGCAATACCCTCTCCGCCGACTTCCCCACCCGGGACGCCCTGCAGCCGGCATTGAGCGGCGGGACGAGTTACGGGGACGTATTTGTCTCCCGGATCGCCGCCGCCGGGGATTCCCTGGTCTATTCGACCTATCTGGGGGGCAGCGGGGAAGACCGGGGCAAGGGGGTTGAGGTGGACGGATCCGGCTGGGTTTACCTGGGCGGGGCGACCAGTTCGACCGATTTCCCTCTCCACCGGCCCTACCAGTCCGACCATATCGGAGGCTGGGACGCCTTCGCGGCCAGCCTCAGCCCCGAGGGTGGTTCCCTGGCATACTCAACCTACCTGGGCGGGAGCGGGCAGGACCCCTGCACGGGGACGGCCCTGGACGGTTCGGGACGGTTCTATCTGGTGGGGCAGACTTCATCGATTGATTTCCCGGTCGAGAATGCCTTCCAGTCCGTCTTCGGCGGGGGCGCGGAGGATATCTTTATCTCCCGGCTGGAGAAGGTCGGCTACCTGGCTACCCCGACGCCGGCGCCCAGCGCGACTCCTTCCCCGACCGCTTCGCCGAGTCCGACGCCGGCCGGTTACCTGATCCCAACCCCGACGGTCGCGCCGAGCCCGACGCCGGCCGGTTACCTGACCCCGACCCCGACCCTGACTCCGAGCCCGACGCCGGAGGTCGCGCCCACCCCGCAACACCTGGTGGTGGACTGGGACGACTACAGCGGTGACGGGGGGAGCGATATCGCGGTCTACCGTCCTTCGAGCGGGGAGTGGAACATCTTCGGCGTGACCTCCGGCCTGGTCTGGGGCGGGGGGGAGGGGAACATCGCGGTCCCCGGGGATTACGACGGCGACGGTACGGCCGACGTTGGTTACTTCGACCGTTTTAGCGGCAGGTGGTACGTGTTGAGCCTGGCCGAGGGCGCGCTGCTGGACGGGGAGCAGTGGGGGGACTGGGGGGATGTACCGGTTCCGGGGGACTATACCGGGGACGGGACGGCCGACCTGGCCTTCTTCCGCCCATCGACCAACCGCTGGTGGATTCGCAACCTGACCGTGGCCCACTGGGGTCAGGCGGGGGACATCACGGTCCCCGGGGACTACAACGGGGACAGGACGACCGACATCGCGATGCTCCGTCCCTCGACCGGGGACTGGTTCGTCCGGGGGATCGGGGCCCGGAGGTGGTACCTGGCTGGCGACCGGGCGACTCCGATGGACTACACCGGAGACGGCTCGACCGAGCTGGCGGTCTACCGCCCCTCCACCGGGTACTGGTATATCCGGAAACTCGACGGAAGCTATACCGCCTCCCGGCGCTGGGGACAACCCACCAGGGGCGATCTTCCGGCGGTGGGGGACTTCGACGGGGACGGGGCGGCCGACCCGACCGTCTTCCGTCCGGATGAGAACCGCTGGTGGATCCTCTACTCTTCCGGGCCGTACTACTACGTCGACTTCTCCGCCCAGACCACCGACTCCTTCGTCACCGGGGCGACGGCTTACTGATCCGGCCCAACCAACTCGGCGGGATAATTGACCGGGCGGGGGCGGGGCGGCCGGGTAGACGGCTTTACCGCTTCAAGATAGACGCTTTCGTCCTCTTTCTCCCTTAGATCAAGTTCCCCCGGTTCCCTGATTCTCGTCTCCCCGGGGGCGGCCGCAACGACATCGGAAAACCCGTGGGACCGCAGGAGCCGGCCGAGAGATATTTCGTCGTACATCCACTGGTGAAGCCGAGGCCCGGCCGCGAGCATCCCCAGCCTTTCCCGGAAGGAGTTGTCGTCAGCCCGTCCCAGATAGCTGGCGGCGAGGAACCCGTCGGCGTCTTTGGACTCCAGGTAGCCGAGTGCCAGTCTTCGGAGGTCGGGGACCGCCAGCCGGATGACTCCGCCCGGGATTAAAACCCTCTTCGCCTCCTCCAGGAAACGCCCGGCGCCGGCCCGGCTGAGGTGCTCGATCATATGGCAGCTGTAGAGGGCCTCAACGGAGGAGTCGGGGATCGGGAGGCCTTTTACCCCGTCTCCATACTCGATCCGGTGGGAGCGGGCGAACTCGACAAAGGCGAATTGGCGGGGGTTGAGAAGCCCTGCCCGGCGCAGAATGCGGGATAATAGAGAGACCCGGGCCAGCCGGAGGCTGATCGAGTTGTCAAAGTTTCTCCACCCCGGGATCGGGGAATCTCCGCATCCAACCTGGATCTTCATAATTCGGTTTGGCGGCGCGCGCCGGCCGATAGCTGATTATCCCTTTCCGGGCAAGGTAGGTCAGGCATTCCTGCCTGACCTACCATAAAACAAAATCGGTGACAGGTCATCACGGGCGGGAAGCGGGGTTGGGGGTTGCCAGGAGGTAAAGTCTTCCCGGTCGGGGGACCGTTTCGGCCGGAATAGGCTTGTCTCGCTCCAGATCCAGCAGTGAGTAGCGATGCCGGCGCAGAGCCCGGGCCACCTCCCGGGAGGCGTCGAGTCCGTGGGTCTCGCAGACGATGACCGGGCGGCACTCCTTCAATATCCGGTCCATTCCGGCCAGTACCCGGGCCTCGCTCTCCTCGACGTCGATTTTCAGCAGGTCCGGCCGGGGGAAACCCCGGTCGAAGACCAGGTCGTCGAGGGCGACCGTCTCCACCTCAACTTTCGGGGCCGGGTCAGGCTCGGGAACGGTGGCCGAGGTGACCAGGTGCGCCTCCGGGGCGAGGTTGTTTTTCGCTGTCTGGAAAATCTCCCGGCCGGACTTATCGGCTGCCGCCAGCATCAGGGTTTGGACATTCTCCCGACGGTTGAGGCGGAGATTGCGGAGCAGACGCCGGTGAGTCTCCGGGTTGGGTTCCAGGGCGATCACCCGGCCCGTATCCCCAACCGCCCGCGAGAGCAGGAGGGTGAAGAAACCGATATAGGTCCCGACGTCATAGACGGTCATCCCTGGCTTGACCAGGTCGCGGAGCGCCTTCTGGACGGCCGGCTCGTGGGTCCCCAACCAGAAGAATTTTTCTTTTTGGAAATCTATCTCCAGCCACAGCCCTTTCAGCGGCCCCGCCGTAATCCGGACCGGGCTCAAACGGTCTTCGGCCGGGAGGGCGCGGTTGAGGAACCATCTCAGAACGCGACCGACTCCGGGGAGGCGGTAGAAGAGGTTCCGGACCGGCCAGGGGACGAGATCGATCAAGGGGAGGAGGAATTTTTCTTTTGAGGTTTTCATCCGGCCGATAACCTGGGCACGTAAACAATATCGATTTATAAAACAAATCAGTAATTCCTGAGTGATCGCGTTGCCGGTTGCGTTCAGGACAGGAATGCCTTCCCCGCATTTCCGGAGAGACATTAGCAGATATAGTCAGGTCAAGATATCAAAATCACCGTTGCGAGCGTTTTTCCCGACGGTCAGGCAGGAATGCCTGCCCCGTATTTCGCCTCGGGAATCAGGCCGGAAGGAATAATCAGAAACCGAAAAAAATCAGGTTTGACTCTTGACATCGCTGGACTTTATGTGCGATTATTAAAATGTTCAAATATATTTAAAAAAAATCAATATTTCTCTTGACTGACTCTCCAAAAACAGGGAGAATGGATCATCATCGGCAATAGGTCTATTTCATATAGATTATGGTTAATAACAAGTCCCCGTCACGGGGCGCAACCCTAAAGGGGGTTAGGATGAAGCGTAGTATATCGGTATTGGCGGTAACATTTGTGCTTTTCGTCTGTCTCAGCCTGTCGGCGACGGCGCAGATCAATGAAGGCTTTGACGGATTCCAGATCGGGGTCAGGCCCGCGGGCTGGGAATTCATCAATTGCGACCGAAACGCGGATGCCGATATGGCTTTTTACGGCGTTGCCGCTCCCGGTATCCAGATGGGCCGGACCACCCGCTCCCGGATCATCACCGAGACGTACACCCTGGACGGCGCTCCGGGCGACAGCAACCTGAGCTTCTACCTCCAGGCGATTGCCGCCAACCCGAGCTCGGCCATTCAGGTCCGGGAGTATGACAGTGTTGCCACCGCCTGGTCAGTCCTGACTTGGTTGCCGGGATCCCACCCCGGTGGTGGTGCTACCATCGCCCTCGCCCTCAATGCCAGCTCATCCCAGCAGGTTGAGATCGAGTATCTGAAGGCCGGCGGCGACGGCAACGTCGTGATCGACGACGTGGCGATTACCAATGTGACCACCGCGGCCCCGCCGGCACCCCCGGCGCCCGCGCCTTCCCCGATTTATCTTGTGAAAGCCAGTGACGACTACAGTGGAGACGGGATGACCGATGCCGCCTTCTACAACCCCGTCAGCGGTGATTGGCAGCTGGAAGGGATCGGCACCGAAACCTTCGGCGGCGGAGAATACGATGTCCCGGCCCCCGGAGACTATGACGGTGACGGCATAGCCGACCTGGGTTACTTCGACCGGGGTACCGGAGAGTGGTTCGCTCAGAGCGTGAGCGGCGGAGCCATCATCGATGGCGAAGTCTGGGGTATTGCCGGCGACGTTCCGGTTCCGGGCGACTACGATGGCGACGGGACGACCGACCTGGCCGTCTGGCGGCCTTCCAACGGTTACTGGTACGTCAAGAACGTTACCTCAATCCTGTACGGTTATGACGGCGTGATCCCGGTTCCGGGGGACTACACCGGCGACGGGGCGACCGACATCGCCGTCATCAACACGATCGACTATGGCACCTGGCGCTGGTACGTCAACGGCGTGCCCGGCAGCCGGGCCTGGGGTCTGACCGGGGATATCCCGGTCCCGGGAGCCTACGTCGTGGGTTATTCTTACCTCGGTGCCTACCGGCCCTCCAACAACAGGTTCTGGTGGATCCGGCGCGACGGGGTCGGCGGCTATGGTGCCGGTCTCTGGGGCCAGGCCGGTGATGTCCCGGTTGTGGGAGACTTTGATGGGGACGGGGTTGTCGACCTGACGGCCTTCCGTTCGCCCAACGAGTGGATTGTCCGAAATGTCGGTACCGATACCCTCGCGCCCAATGAATCGGCCGCGGTGATCGTCACCGGAGCCACGGGCTACTAAAACCCCAAAACCGCAACAAAGCAGAAAACAGCCGGGCCCGCCGGAAGGCGGGCCCGGTTTTTTTCTTTCCGGTTCGGGAGGGGAAGGATACAATCCCAACCGTCGTCACGGTATCCCGATATCAGTGAAGTTCGGTGGCATTTCCCGCTGATGATCGGTCAGACGGGCATTAGACTTAATTCTCCCCGATGAGCAAACTGAAATATCTCGTCTGGTCCGGTCTCCGCACTATGTTCCGGCGTGGCCGACGGTGCCCCTCCTGCGGTTCTCCCGACTCCGCCGCCGTGGACAGGAAATGGCTGGTGACCTCTTTGAGGCGCTGTGCCGGCTGCCGGCTCCTCTTCCGGTCGCCGGCTACCTCGGTGGGGGAGAATGAACGGCTATACCAGGAGAGATACTCCTCGGGTATTACCACCGATTTGCCCGGCGAGGATGAGCTTCGGGAGTTGCTCTCGGGCGGGTTTCAGGGCCACCCCAAGGACTGGAGGCCGTATATCGAGGTGCTGGAGTTCCTGGGCGCCTCCCCCGGAGAGAGGATTCTCGATTTTGGCTCTTCCTGGGGCTACGGGAGCTGGCAGTTGCGGGAAGCCGGTTACCGGGTTGAGGCGTACGAAGTCTCGGCCCGTCGGGCCGATTTTGCCCGGGAGCGGCTCCGGATACCGGTCCACCCAAAGCCGGATTTTCTTCCGGGACACTACGATATCTTCTTCTCTGCCCACGTTATCGAGCACGTCCCCTCGGTGGCCGGGCTGATCGAGACCGGGCTTCGCGCCCTCCGTCCGGGCGGGCTGTTCGTCGCCTTTACCCCCAACGCCTCTTCCGAAAGGTTTCTCAATAACAACACCTCGCTTCACCGGTTGTGGGGGTATGTCCACCCTCAGCTGCTCGACCGGGAGTTCAGCGAAGCCCTTCCTTATACCTCGCTATGCGCCTTCTCCTCGCCCTACGACCTGGATTGTCTTCGGGCCTGGAATGGCCGGGGTCGGGCGATCGGAAGGATGGACGGACCGGAGCTTCTCCTGGTTATCCGGAACGTGCGGACGACTGAAGAGAGGGGTAACGGGCTGAAGTTATGAAAAGCGGGGTACTCCATATCTGGGTTCCGGAACTGTTGGCCCGGGTGGGGGGTATCCAGAATTACTCGGCTGAGCTGGCGGAAGCGGCCTGGCAATCCTCGGTCCCGGCCGGATTCGCCTGTTGAGCAAGTCCGATCGCCCGGGAAGCCTGAAGGGACGCTACGGGAGACGGCTTGAGATCTCCTCCTCCGGAAACGTCCCGGCTGGTATCCGGACCCCGGTCTTCGCCGCCCGGCTCCTCCTCTCGGCCTTACGGGAACGTCCGGCCCTGGTCATCTCCGCCCATCCCCACTTCGCTCCGGCGGCAGCCTGGCTGAAGAGAACCCTCTCGATCCCGGCGGCGGTCAGCGCCTACGGGGTCGAGGTCTGGGACCTGCCCCGGGGGCGGGTTCGCAGGGCGCTGGGGCGGGTGGATATGATTCTGCCGATCAGTAACTACACCCGGGGAAGGATGGAGGCCGGGATCGGCATCCCGGAAGAAAGGTTCCGGGTGATCCCGGTCACATTTGACGGGGAACGCTTCTCGCCCAGCCCGGCCCCGGCCGGGCTGCGGCAGCGCTATGGGATTGATCCTGGGGACAGGGTGTTGATCACCGTCTGCCGCCTGGTGGTCTCCCGGCTGGACAAGGGATACTCCCGGGTCATTGAGATCCTGCCCCGTTTGCTTCCGGATTTTCCGGGTCTGCGCTTCCTGATCGTGGGGGAGGGGAGCGACCGGCCCAACGTCGAACGGAGAGTCCGCGAGCTGGGGCTGGAGGGGAGGGTGATCCTGGCCGGGTATGTTCCCGACGAAGAACTGCCCGATCATTACCGAATGGCAGACGGTTTCGCGATGCCGAGTCTCCGGGAAGGGTTCGGGATCGTCTTCCTGGAGGCGATGGGATGCGGGAAGAGGTGCCTGGGCGGGAACCGGGACGCGGCAGCGGATGCCCTGAGGGGAGGGGAACTGGGTATCCTGGTCGACCCGGAGAGCCCGGAAGACCTGGAGATGGGGCTGCGACAGCTCCTCAGCGAACCCCCTCCCGACCCCCTTGAACTCCACGCTCGGGTGAGCCGCTGCTTCGGGAGAGAAGTTTTCCGGGAGAAAGTGGCCGGCTTGCTGGCGGAATTCGGGTTAGTCTGAGCTGCATCCGATCCGATACGGACAAAACGAGAGTAACCGTGGCCAAGCGCGTGAAAAATTCCGGTGGAATCCGGCGGTGCGAGATTATCGTCGAGTGGGGAGCCGTCTTCCTGGTGGTCTTTTCCCCCCTGGCCTTCGGGGCGGTTGAGACCTGGGCCTGGATTACCGTGGCCGCGGGCTGCTTCCTGATCGCGGGGACCGAACGTTACCGCCGGCATCTGCTCGCCCGTCTTCCTCCCCTTCCGGAGGCTCTTCCTCCGACGGCGCGCCGCCCGGTCGCCGATTATTTGCTCTGCGGGTTCGGTATTTTGTTTCTCCTCGGTCCGCTGGTCCAGCTGATCCCGCTTCCGGTCTCCCTGGTCTCCGCGGTCAGTCCCCGGACCGCCCGGTACTGGCTCCTGACCGGGCGGGTCACCTCCGGCTCCTGGACGGTATTCTCCCTCTACCCCTCCCGGACCGCCGGGGAGCTGGTCAGGCTGACGGCCTATGGGGCGATCTTTTACGCCCTGAAAGGCTACCGGCCGGCGGGGGGAAGCAGAACCTCCTTCGCCGCCCGGCTGCTGACCGCGGTCGTCGCCACCGGGTTTGTCGTCTCGGTGATCGGGATCCTCCAGAAATACTCCTGGCAGGGTATGATCTACTGGTTGCGCCCGATTCGGTTTGGGAATCCCTTCGGTCCGTTCGTCAACCGTAACCATTTCGCCGGCTACATCATAATGGTCATCCCCCTCGCCCTGGGCCTGCTCCTGACCCGTCAGCCCCGGCCGGCCGGGGAGGCTTTTCGGGACCGGATGGTCCGGTCCGACCCCCGTCGCCTCCTGCTCGGATTTATGGCCCTGGTGATGGCGGTGTCCCTCTTCCTCTCCTACTCCCGGAGCGGGATCCTGGCCGGGGTCCTTGCCTTCATATTTCTAATCGGGGTCTCCCGGCACTTCCGGCTGATCGACCGGAGGCAGGCCCTGGTTATTTTCGGCACGTCCCTGGTCCTGGTCGCTCTGACCCTGGCATTTTTCGGGACCGCCGACCTGGTCGCGCGGTTCGAGACGGTCGGGGGCGGAGGGGCGGAGGTGGAGTACCGGTGGGACATCTGGCGGGATACCGTCCGGATCTACCGGGATTATCCGGTCCTGGGGATCGGGCTGGGCGGGTTCGAGAGGTTTTACCCCTATTATAAGTCCTTTTACCGTCGGAAGCCCTTCACCCACGCCGAGAACGACTACCTTCAGGTAGCGGCGGAGATGGGAACCTGGGGGTTGGCCAGCCTGGCCGGGTTTTTTCTGACTTTTTTCGGTTCGGTGATTTTCTGGAAGCCGGAGAAAAATCCAACTGTCCGACCGCGGAAACGCCCGGGAGGATGGCCGGTATCGGGACGGGAGCTGGTCGCCGGGTGTTCCGCCGGGGTTCTGGGTCTGCTTCTCCAGAGCGTGCTCAACTTCAACTTCGCCATCCCCGCCAACGCCCTCCTTCTGGCGGTCCTGCTGGCCCTGGCGGCGGGCCGGATCTTCCCCGGACGGTGACCGGATAGGTTCGTCCGGTAAGGGGGGTCCAGTCCGCTCTATCCTTGATTGCCGGCCCGGTCCGTGTATAGTATTCAGGGCGGGGAAACTCCGCCCCGCCGTTCTTCCCCGGCGGCGGAACCCGGGAGGGTCAGATGAAGAGAGAAGAGTACAGGAAGAGGTTGTACGAGATCTATGAGAGCCGGCCCCGCCCGGTCCGGGCGGAGGTCACCCGGGAGGCGATCGAGAGGCAGTTTCCGGTCTGGGAGAGCCGGTTCCGGCGGCATCTTCCCCGGGATCTCTCGACACCGGTGATCGATGTCGGCTGCGGAAGCGGGGGATTCGTTCATTACCTCCGCCGGGTCGGATATTCCGACGTTCGCGGGGTCGATATCAGCGGGGAACAGGTGGCTGCCGCCCGCTCGCTCGGAATCGCCGGGGTGACCCGGGAGGACATCCGGGAACACCTGGCTGCCCACCCCGCGGCATATGGGGCGGTGATCGCCCGGGACCTGATCGAGCACTTCACCCGGGAGGAAGTCATCGATCTGCTGATTCTGGCCCACCGATCCCTCATCCCCGGCGGTACGCTGCTGATCCAGACCGTCAACCTCGAGAGCCCCTTCTCGCTTCGCTACCGCTGGGGCGACCTGACCCACGAGTCGGGTTTCACCAGTTACAGCCTGGAAGCCGCGCTGCTGCTGGCCGGGTTCCAGGGTGCCGCCTCCTATTCCGCGCCCCCGGTCTTTCGCTACAGCCTGAAGTCGGCCGTCCGGACCATATTCTGGAAGGGGATCGAGGGGCTCTGGCGGTTTACCCTGATGGTGGAGAGCGGGCAGGGGAGGGGGATCTTCACCGCCAACCTGGTGACGGCGGCCCGGAGATGAAGGAAAAGTACCGCCTGGCGATCCTGGTCACCCATCCCGTCCAGTACTACTACGGTCTCTACCAGGAGCTGGCCCGCCATCCCGGTATCGAATTGATGGTCTATTACTGCTGGAAAGGGACCATCGATCGGCCGTATTACGACCCGACCTTTCAGGCGGAGATCAAGTGGGATCTTCCCCTGCTTGATGGTTATCGTTACCGGTTTCTCGGCAACCTCTATCCCCAACCGGTTCCGCCGCTGGGCCGGTTTCTTAACCCCGGAATATTCCCCGCCCTGCTCTCCGGCCGCTACGACGCCGTCTTTGTCTGGGGCTACAATTACCTGACCGCCTGGCTGGCCTTTCTGGCGGCCGCGATCTCCCGGACCCCGGTTTTTCTCGGGGGGAACGTCGTCCCCCGCCCCCGCCGCCCCCTCCCGGTCCGGGCCTTGAAGCGAGCTGTTCTTACTCCGCTCTGCCGCCGGGCGGCGGCGATTATGAGCGAGTGCGCGAGCAACACCGAATATTACCTCTCCTATGGGGCCGACCCCGGGAAGGTGTACTGGAATCCGGCGGCGGTGGACAATGATTTTTTCCGGACCGAGGCCGCCCGGCTCGCCGGCGAGAAGAGAGAGATCAAGCGCGGACTGAACCTGCCCCCCGATTTGCCGGTCTTCATCTTCGTGGGGAGGCTCGATCCCCGGAAGCGGGTACTCGACCTCCTGGAGGCCTTCCGCCGCCTCGGTGATCCTCCGAAGGCTTCCCTGGTCTTCGTGGGGGAGGGAGCGCAGCGCCGGGATCTGGAGAGGCTGATCTCCCGCCACCGTCTTCCCAACGTGACCATAACCGGGTTCAGGAACCAGACCGAGCTGCCCCGGTTCCTGGCCGCCGGGGACGTATTCGTCCTCCCATCCGGGTACGATCCCTCTCCCCGGGCCCTGAACGAGGCGATGAACTTCGCCCTCCCGGCCGTCGTCAGCGCCGGGGTCGGCACTGCCGGGGACCTGGTGGTTGACGGGGAGAACGGTTTTATCTTCCCGGTCGGGGAGATCGGGGTTCTGGCCAACCGGATGGGGAGACTATTAGAGGGGTCCCGCCTTCGGAAGGAGATGGGGGACCGGGCTCTGCGGATGGTTTCGAAATGGAATTACCGGAGAGGGGCGGAGGAGATCTTTCGCGCCCTGGGCTCGCTCTCAAGGCTATGAAGATTGTCATTACAGTGGGAGGACAGTTTCACGCCTTTGAGCTGGCCCGGCAGTTGGAGAAGAGGGGGTACCTGGAGCAACTGATCACCGGTTACCCGGTCCGCCGGCCCGGGAGGTTCGATCTTCCGCCGGGAAAGGTTGTCTCTCTGCCTGCCGGACAACTGATCTACCGCGGCTGGCAACGGCTCCCCCCGGCGATCCGCGGACTGGGCAATCCGGTTTTCCGGGTCAGTGAGCTGTTCGATCGCCGGGCTTCCCGGCGGCTGGCGGGCGGCGACCTGCTGATCGGTTGGTCCTCGTTCAGTCTGCATACCCTGCGGGAAGCGAAACGCCGGGGGATGAAGACCGTCCTGGAAAGAGGCAGTTCCCACATCCTCTTCCAGCGGGAGATACTTGAAGAAGAGTACGAACTGCTTGGCTGTTCGGGGGAGCTGCCTCATTCCGCGATCGTCGAAAAAGAACTGCGGGAGTATGCCGAGGCCGATTATATTGAGGTCCCCAGTTCTTTCGTCAGGGAATCATTTATCCGGCAGGGGATCCCCGGGGAGAAGATCATCCGGGGGTTTCGCGGGGTTGACCTCGACCAGTTCCGGCAGATCCCCGGGGACGATTCCATCTTCCGGGTGATCTTCGCGGGCAAAATATGTTTGCGCAAGGGGATACAGTACCTCCTGCGGGCGTTTTCGGATTTGGCCTTGCCCCGGAGCGAACTCCTCCTGATCGGCGCAATCGCGGATGAGGCCAGGCCGGTTCTCAGTCGATATCGGGGAACTTTCCGCTGCCTCGGATCGCAACCTCGGTCGGAGTTGCCGCGATTTTTCTCCCGGGGGAGTGTTTTCGTTATGCCCTCGATAGAGGAGGGGATGGCCGTGGTGCAATTGCAGGCGATGGCCTGCGGCTTGCCGCTGATCTGTACCACCAATACCGGCGGGGAAGACCTGATCGAGGACGGGGTGGAGGGGTTTATCGTCTCGATTCGGGATGTTGAGGCGATCAAGGAGAAACTGCTGTTGCTGTATCGGGAACCGGAACGGCGTAAGGATATGGGGGAGATGGCGAAGAGCAAGGTGACCCGGGGTTTCTCCTGGGACGATTACGGGGATCGGGTGACCGGGGAATACCGGCGGATCATAGGGGAGAGCGGCCGGTGAAGAAAAAGTTTGAAAAGGTGCTCTTGGTCGCCGCGATCGGCCCGTTCGGCATCGGCGAAAGTTTCCTCCGCGCCCTGGGCGGACCGGGTCGGGAGACGGATTCCGTCAACATCCTCGATTACTTTCCGCTCGGTTACGGTCGGGCCGGGAGGCTGCTCCGCCGGATCGGCCGCCGCCGCCTGGCCGCCCGCTACAACCGGGCCATCCGGGAGAAAGCCCTCCGGGGTAAGCCCGATCTCATTCTGGTCAATAAGGGAAACCTGATTCGACAGGAAACACTATCCCGGCTCCGCCGGCAACTGCCGGGAACGCTTCTGGTCAACGTCAACTACGATGATTTTTTCTCCCCCTCACCCGGGAACCGGTTCCCGGACCTGGAGGGGATCGTCCCCCTCTATCACTGGATCTTTCCCGCCAAGCGGCCCAATGTCGAAGAGTTGCTCAAACTGGGGGCTGAGCGGGTCCACTATCTCCCCCTTGGCTATGACGAGGCCGCCCATTTTCCGGTTCGTCCGTCAAAGGAAGTTGCCGAAAGATACGGCAGCCAGCTAACTTTTGCCGGGACCTATACCCCCGTCCGGGCCCGTCTCCTCTCGGCCTTGGATGGTTTCTCCCTCTCGATCTGGGGGGCATACTGGAACCGGGCGAAACTTGGTCCGGAACTTCGGCGGGAGGTAAGACGGACCGGGAACGGCCGGATAGTCAGGGGGGCGGAGCTCTCGGCGATCCTCAACTCCTCCCGGATCGGCCTTAACTTTCTCCGGGCGGAGAACCGGGATACCCACAATCACCGCTCCTTCGAGTTACCGGCTTGCGGGGTCTTCACCCTCTCGGAGCGTTCGGAGGAGCTGGGGGAATTCTTTGCCGAAGGAAAGGAGATCGCCTTTTTCTCCTCTCCGGAAGAGCTGCGGGAGAAAGCCCTTTATTATCTTGAGCACGACCGGGAGCGGGAGACCGCCGCCCGGGCCGGGTACCGGAGGGTAAAAGAAGGAAAACACGCCATCCGGGACCGGGTGGAGAGGATGATGGAGATTATGGGGCTGGAGTGAGCCCCGTCAGCCGACGATTTTTCTCCGGAGAGTTATGAAAGCTAAGATCAAGCAGAGCGTCAAGTGGCTCCTGATCGGGCGCCAGGCCCAGTTCGCGCTGGCGCTGCTCTTCCAACTCCTGATTATGCGGATTCTCTCCCCCGAGGTCTTCGGGGTCTACGCTCTGGCCGAAGCCGCCCTCGGTTTTCTCGCTATGTTCGTCTCCTTTGATTTTGCCGACTGCGTCATCCAGTTCCAGAAGGTTAAGGATATCGAAAAGAACGTCCTCGGGATCACGGTTCTCCAGGCCGGCGCCTACGCGGCTCTGACCTTTCCCGGGGTAATCGTGGTCAACCGCATCTATGGAGGCGAGATCGCCCGGATTTATCTTCTGATGATAGCCGCTCACCTCCTCTCCTTCTTCAGCCTGGTCTTTCAATTGATGCTCGAGAGAGAACTCGACTTTAAAAAGACCGAGATAGTTCATCTCGTTGCCAGACTGGCGAGCATCGGGACGATTTTGGGACTCGGCCTGGCGGGCGGGGGAGTTTACAGCCTGGTGGCCGGTCTATACGTTAGGATTATTCTGGAGGCCGCGCTCTTTTTCCGGTGTTGCCGCTGGAGTTACGGGATCGGATTCGACCGGGTAGTCTTCAGGACAGTGGTGATTTACGGCTCGAAGAGATTCCTCGCCCGGGCCTGCGCGACGCTGATGAAATCGCTGGATAAGCTGATCCTCGGCCTGATGGTGCCGGTGGCTTTCGTGGGCGCCTACGAGCGGGGTCTGGTGATCGTATCATCGGCGACGGGTCTGGTGGGCAAGATAGATAACCGTTTCGCCTTTTCCCTGATCAACCGGATTAAAGACGATACCCGCCGGCTGGCTTCCCTGATCAACAAGGGGATATTTATCAACCTGGTCCTGGCCGCCGGCTTCGCCCTCTTCACCCTCTTCTATCTCCCCGACCTGCTTATCCTACTTCTTGGGGAGCAATGGGAGCTCACCGCCCGCCTGGTTCCGTACTTGAGTCTTTTTTTGGTTGGCAAGGTCCCCGCCGGCTTTATCTGGCAGGTATTTTACGCCGATAGAGATCCCCTCCAGATTGTTCGGGGGCGCCTGATCGAAATCGCGCTGTTTATTTTGCTATCGGCGGGTGTTCATTACCTGGTGACTTCGGGTGAATATTCAACTTCAGTGCGGTTCCAGGCATTGAACCTGGGGTTTTCCAGTCTGATGGGGATCGGCTACCTGACGGCTATCCTTCTCCGGGTGAAACAGCTTCGCCCGGCTTCCCTGGCCAGGCCCCTGCTGGCGGCGGTCCTTGCCAGCCTGGCCGGCTGGATTTTGGGATCAGTTGTCGGCCTGCCCTCGCTGATCAATTTCATTCTGGCAGGGCTGATCTATTGCTGGTTGTTATGGATATTTTCCCGGGATGATTTGCTCTGGTTCAAACGTTACTGGCAGTCCGGCAGCAATGAGCTGGATGCTGAATCTCGGCCTTCTCTCCCCGCCGTATAGCATTGAGGCTGATTGGAATGGATCTTTCTGACCTGAAAATGAGAAGAAAGGTGGTCGCCTGGTTGGGATTCGGTCTGGGCGTGGGGGCATTCTTCCTCCTGTTGCCCGCCCGGGGAGCGGCCTTTTCCATCCAGTATTCCGCCGGCCTGAGCGTCCTGACTATGCTCTGCTTCCGCTGGCTGACCAATCCGGTCCACCCGGGGATCTTCGGCTTTCTTTCCCCCCACGGGATAGTCCTGGTTAACTCGTTCGTTTACTTTGGTCTCGGTCCGCTCCCCCGCCTGGCCTTTCCGGAAGCGCTGGTCATCGGCTATTTCAACCCCGGCGCCGATGAACACTATCTCCCGGCACTTCTTCTCTGCCTGGCCGGACTTTTGGTCTTCGATCTGGTTTACCGCTGGGCGGTCCGGTCGTTCGCCCTGGATCGGGCGTTGGAAGCGAGGATGGAGGGTTTTTTCTCTCCGGCGATGCAGGAATTTATCCCTCGGGCCGCTTTTTTCTGGTATTTACTCTGCCTGGGGGTCTTCGGGTATATGACCCGTTCATTTGTTATGCACTCCTTCGGCTTTGCCGGGGTGGAGGGCGCAATCGAGAACATATTCCTGCAGGGAGGTCCCTGGCTGCTTGGAACCGCCTGGATTATGCAGAGCCTGCTCCTGGTCCGGCCCGGTCCCCGTCGCTTCTCCCCGAAGCTGATCCTTCTCCTTTTTATTCTCCTGCTTCCGGTGATGCTGGCCTATGAAAACCGGCGGATCATAATCTACTGTCTGATCATATCGTTCGCGGTCTATTATCTCTATCCCCGCCGGACGATCGGCTTGAAAGCGGTGGCCTGGGGATTTTTCCTGATTCTCGGCGGATTTTTCCTGATGACTTCGGCCAAGCACCTGACCCGCACCGATCCCTCTCTCCGGAGGCATATTTCCGAGGAAAGGAATATTTTTCGCCGCGCCCGGCTGATCGTGTCCACTCCCGAGTTTTTCGACCTGGAACCGGTGGATATCTTGCTCCGGCAGAGTATGGTGGTCCGTTTCAACGGCCTCGACTGGCCGGCGGCCCTGATGGAGGCCCACTACCGCTCCGGAGTCTCCTTTCTCGGGGGGAGGCACAACCTTGAAGCCGCGACCATCGTCGTGCCGAAGGTGTTGTGGCCCGGGAAGCCGCCGATGGCGGTAGCGGATACGGTAAACCGGAACTTTGAGCTGGCCCGGTTCGACCAGCTGGTTACAGTTCTGGGGTCGTCCTACGCCGATTGGGGGATGTTCGGCGTCCTGCTCGGTTTCGGTTTCCTGGGAGTGTTCTTTCCCCTGGCACTCCGGTTAATCCTGGTTCGCCGGGACGGCTTGATCGTCTACCTGGCCTCCCTGCTCCCGTTGATGTCCTTCGAGAGTTACCTGATGAGATATATCTTGATCTGGTTGCGCTGGGTCGTGATCATAATGGCCCTGAACAGCGTTCTTGCCCTGGTCTGGCATTGGTTCTTACTCCGGAAGAGAGGTATGGAGGGCGCGGCCGAGATTGGCTCCCTCCCTCCCGAAATGGCAAATAAATAATCCCCGATCCGCAAGGTGAGAATACTTCACGTTACCCCCTATTATTATCCCGCGCTGCGCTACGGCGGACCGGTCCGCTCGGTCCACGGGCTCTGCCGGAGTCTGGCCGAACTCGGGCACGATATCCGGGTCTATACCACCGATCTTGACGGCCCCGCCCGGATCGGTCATCCGCCGGGGGTGCCGATCGACGTCGAAGGGGTGGCGGTGCGTTATTTCCCGGCCCGGTATTGCCGGAGGCTGTTTTTCTCTCCGGAGATGGGCCGGGAGCTTTCCCGGCGGATCGATCTTTACGACCTGGTCCATATCCATACCTTCTTCTCCTGGCCCACCCATATCGCGGCCTCGATCGCCGCCCGGCACGGAGTCCCCTACATCCTCACGCCCCGGGGTATGCTGGTAAAAGATCTGGTCCGGCGGAAGAGCCGCCTGGTGAAATCGGCCTGGATCCGGATAACCGGTCGCCGGGTTGTGGAGGGAGCGGCCCGGATCCACGCCACTACAGATATCGAAAAGGAAGAGATCCGGCGTTTTAATTTCAAGCTGCCCGAGGTCTTTGTCATTCCGGTAGGGGTGGACCCGGCAGATAAGTTTCCCGGATCCGGGGGGCCGGTCTCGCCGACTATTGAGGCCCTGGTTCGGAAGATACCCCTGCTGCTTTTCCTCGGCCGGATCAACTGGAAGAAGGGGCTGGACCGCCTGATTCCCGCCCTCCGGTACCTGGAGGGGGTGCACCTGGCGGTGGCCGGAAATGACGAAGACAACTACCGGATTAAACTTGACAGACTGGCCTCCCGGAACGGAGTATCTGGGCGGCTGACTTTCACCGGGGCGGTTTACGGGGAAGAGAAGAGACGGCTCTTTGGCGCGGCCGACGTTTTTGTGTTACCTTCTTACTCGGAGAACTTCGGGATCGCCGTCCTCGAGGCGATGGCGGCCGGGTTGCCGGTGGTCGTCACCCCGGAGGTGGGCCTCTCCCGGGAGGTGGAAGAGTCCGGGGCCGGGTTGGTCCTCAACGGTGATCCCGGGGTCCTCGGTCCGGGGATCAAGGACCTCCTCGCCGACCCCGTCCGGCTGAAAGAGATGGGTGAGCGGGGGAGGGAACTGGCGGCCCGACGCTATGCCTGGAGCGGGATCGCCCGGGAAATGGAAAAAGTCTATCAACAGGTAATCGGCGAAAAACTATGAACATACTGGGTATCAATGCCTATCACCCCGACGCTTCCATAGCCCTGCTCCGGGATGGGGTCCCGGTCTGGGCCGCGGAAGAGGAGAGGTTCAACCGAATCAAACATATCTCCGGCTTCCCGGAAGGGGCCCTCCGGCGCTGCCTGGAAGACCTCGAGATCGGCCCCGCCGAGATCGACGTGGTCGCGATCTCGAAAAACCCCTGGGCCAACCTGGGGCGGAAAGTTCTCTTCGTCCTCCGGCACCGGCCCGACTGGTCCCTGGTCAGCGACCGCCTGGGGGCCTTTCGCCGTTCCTCGTCGTTCTCCCGGGATTTTACCGCCGCCCTTGGCGTCTCCCCGGCCGCCCTGAGTGCCCGTTTCGTCAATGTCGAGCATCACCGGGCCCATATCGCCAGCAGCTTCTTCCTCTCCGGGTTCGAGCGGGCCGCCTTTCTCTCCATCGATGGGATGGGGGATTTCTCTTCGGCGGTCTGGGGCCGGGGGGAAGCCAACCGCCTGGATATCGCCGGGCGGGTTTATTTCCCCCACTCCGCCGGGTTCCTCTACACGGCGGCCACCCAGTTTCTCGGCTTTATGCGGTTCGGCGACGAATACAAGGTGATGGGCCTGGCCGCCTACGGGAAGCCGGTTTTCCTCAATGAATTCCGGAAGATGTTCTCCCTCCGGCCGGGAGGGGGTTTCCGGCTCAACCTCGATTATTTCACCCATCACCGGGGCCAGGCCAAAGTCCGCTGGCAGGGGGGAAGCCCGGAACAGGACATTATGTTCTCCGGCCGCTGGACCGGAATATTCGGTCCGCCGCGCGCCCCCGACGCCGAATTGACCGACCGAGACCGCGACCTGGCCGCCTCTCTCCAGGCGGCACTGGAAGAGATCCTCTTCCATACCCTCAACTGTCTTCACCGGAATACCGGGGAGGAGAACCTCGCCCTGGCCGGCGGGGTGGCCTTTAACAGCCTGGCCAACGGGAAGATCACCGCCCGCACACCGTTCAAGAACGTCTATATCCAGCCGGCGGCCGGGGATTCCGGGACGGCGCTCGGGGCGGCGGCTTTTGTTTACCACTGTCTGGAAGGAAAACCCCGGAGCTTCACGATGGATCACGCCTATCTCGGTCCCGGGTTTAACGAAGAGCAGCTCGAGGCGGCACTGTCGGCCGCCGGTCTGCCCTTCCGGAAACTGGAAGAGGAGGAACTATTCCGCCGGACCGCCGAGGCGGTCTCCCGGGGTCTGGTGGTCGGCTGGTTTCAGGGACGGATGGAGTACGGGCCTCGAGCGCTGGGGAACCGGAGTATCCTGGCCGACCCTCGCCGGAAGGATATGAAGGATATCCTCAACCACCGGGTGAAGAGTCGGGAGTCCTTCCGGCCTTTCGCCCCGTCGGTGCTGGAAGAGAAGGCGGGGGAGTATTTCAAGATGGACTGCCCGTCCTCTCCTTATATGCTCAAGGTCTTCCCGGTTCGGGAGGAAAAACGGGACCTGATCCCGGCGATCACCCACCGCGACGGCACGGCCCGGGTCCAGACGGTGTCGCGGAAGACCAATCCCCGTTACTGGAAAGTGATTGACGCATTCGGGAAGCTGACCGGTATCCCGATGGTCCTCAACACCTCGTTCAACGAGAACGAGCCGATAGTCTGCACTCCGGAGGAAGCTGTAAACTGCTACCTCAAGACCAGGATCGATGTCCTGGTCCTGGGCCGCTATTTCCTGCGCAAGGAGGGAGAGAAGGGAAGATGACCCGGAAGGGAGAAAAGCCTCCCCGGGTGCTCCTGGTTAACCAGGTCTTCTATCCGGACGTGGTCTCCACCGCCCAGTACCTGACCGACCTGGCGGTTGACCTGGTCCAACGCGGCTGCCGGGTGACCGTGTTGGCCGGGAGGAGGGGTTACGCCGAACCTTACCCCCTCTACCCCCGGAGTGAAGTCTACCGGGGTATCCGGGTGGTCCGGGTCTGGCGGTTCCAGTTCGGCCGGAGAAACCGCCTGACCAGGGTCCTCGACGCCCTCCTCCTTAACCTGGCCTTCACGGTCCGGATGGCCTTTCTCCCCCGGTACGACCGGGTGGTGGTCCTGACCACCCCCCCGATGGTGGCTTTCTCCGCCCTTCTCTTTTCCCGGTTCCGGGGCGGACGGCTGATCTACTGGATGATGGACCTCAACCCCGACCAGGCAATCGAGGCCGGCTGGATTCGGCGAGGGGGGGCCCAGGCAAGATTCCTGGAGGCGGTATTGAGGTTCGTCCTCAAGAACAGCGACGGTATTGTCGCTCTGGACCGTTTTATGAAAGATCGGGTGGCGGCCAAGGGCGCCCCGGAAGGCAGGATCGAAGTCATTCCGCTCTGGCCCCACAGTGAGGACCTCCGGACCGTTCCCCACGGTGAGAACCCCTTCCGGGAAAAGTACCGGCTCGAGGAGAAGTTTGTCGTGATGTACGCGGGCAACCTCAGCGTCTGCCACCCCCTGGACACCCTGCTCCGGGCGGCGGTGCTTCTCCGGGACGATCCGGGGGTGGTGTTTGTCTTTATCGGCGGAGGGGAGCGGGTACGGGATGTGCTCCGCTGCCGGGAGGAACACCGGCTCGATAACGTGGTTTATCTCGACTATCTTCCCCGGCCGGAGATCAAATACAGCCTTTCCGCCG
>JAVCCZ010000230.1 GCA_030765265.1 Candidatus Erginobacter occultus | reverse complement strand
CTGGAGGAGAGGGGGACGCAGTTCCTCATCATCGACAATGCCGAAGTTCCCCTGGAGCCCTTCAAACCGAAGAAAAGCCTGATCGTCCTGGCCGGCTTTTTCCTTGGGTTGGTGGTCGGGGGCGGATTGATTGTCCTATCGGAAGTCACCGACCATTCCTTTGAAGAGCCTAACCAACTCAGAGAGTTTCTCCCCATCCCGATGCTTGGCGCCACCAGCCAGATATTAACCCCGGAGGAAAAATCCTTCGCCAACGCCAAGAAAAGACTCTGGCTTCTGACCCTGGTAGTGGTAGTAACTTTCATCATCCTGACCGTGATCGTCTTTATGATCTTCGGCGAAACCTGAGAACTACCATTATCCCTGATTAACCAGTACTAAAGATTTCATTTTCGAATGATGTCATTGCGAGCGTAGTGAAGCAATCTCTTCCTGCACAGTAAGTTGAGATTGCTTCGTCGCTGCGCTCCTCGCAATGACGCGCAACCAATTTTATGCTCTCTTAAATAACTTAGTAATCTTTCAAAATGAGCAAACCTACAGAAAAATTGAGCACCAAAAAAATCCGGAAATATTTTCGGACCAGGAAAGATAACCTCCTGGAAGAGATCAGCGTTATCTCTTACGTTACCAAGCCGAACCGGGTTCAAGAGGGGGTTGATCCCCGGGTAGTCACCCTGGCCGATCCGAAATCTCATATCTCCGAGCAGTACCGATCGATCAGGACCAATATCGCCTCACTCTCCCCCGAGAATCCGGTCCGGGCCTTCCTGATTACCAGTTCGCTTCGCGGCGAGGGAAAGTCGGTGACAGCCGCCAACCTGGCCACGGCTTTTTCCCAGGAGGTGGGAAAGAGGACAATCGTGGTTGACGCCGATCTGAGAAAACCCAACCTTCACCACATATTTAACCTGGAGCGGGAGCCGGGACTATCGGATATTCTCTCCCAGGGGATGGATGTTGATCGCTTTATTCAGAAACCCGCTGTGGGCGACCTCTACGTGATCCCTTCCGGGAAGACCCCGGCCAACCCGGCGGAACTGATCGGTTCCGGACGGATGAAGGAACTTATCGCCCGGTTGAAGAACGATTTCGACTGGGTGATCTTTGATATGGCCCCGATCCTGGCCGTGACCGACGCCGGAATCCTCGAGAGTATGGTCGACGGTTCGATTATGGTCGTCCGGGCCGGCCGGACCCAGGCGGTGGACGTTGAGCGGGCCTACTCGATGCTCCTGGAAGCCAACGCCAAGCCGACCGCCTCCCTCCTGACCAGTGTAGTCACCTACATACCCTACTACCTCTACCGCTACCGCTACATCTATTCCCACCAGTACTACAACACTTGAGCATTCGGCTTCGCCTTCCCGTCCAGACCCCCGCCGGCTTGTCCCTACCCTTATCCCATAATTCAATCTGGAGAGCATTCGATATTAGCCAGCTCAAAACCCATACACATTGTTTGTAAATCCGAATATCCCTTCCACAAGACCTCGTATCCAGGCGGTGGGTCTTTCCCACGGCCCAGGTAACCGCCCAATCGCCCAACTAAAATCACAGCCTCACCCATTAACAGCGGCGAGTTCAGTTTTTTTTTAAGCGCGTACCGCTTCAAAACCTCAATTTCAATATCCGTGAACATTACCGTAGCCGGCAGGTGCGGAGCTTCCCTCCCCAGCAAGGTAAGCAACATAATTCTCCAGGCAATTACCAGTTTCAGCGCGATGGCCCGTCTCAAACGGTCCGCAGTTTTGTGGGACAGTGCTTCGACACGACAACCCGTTTTGAGCACTCGATGCCAGTCCTCGATCCTCCAGCGCAAACGATACCAGCTTATGCATTGCAATACCTTCTCTCTCGAATCCAGTTCGATAGTGGTTATTAGCCGCCATTCAAGGGGCTCTTCTCCTTGCGGCGGGTTCTCTTCAACCAGATGAATAAACCACACCGGAACCGGTTCTTTGCTTTTGTTCAACCCAAAGTTGGGAGGACAGATCTTGGTTGGTGTATATCTAACGGCTACTTCTGCCCGCCGTGCTTTCCTCCCGGTCTGAGCCGGGCGCTTTCCTTTCTTGCTTCTGGCGCTGCGCCGGGAAATATCAATCTGCATTCGGAACTTAACCGGAGTCTGTGAAACCATATCAAACAGTTTTAAGTCTTCGCCGGTGCGCCGATTATGCTGCGCCCGGACCAGTAAGTCGACGCGCGGATTTTTCCGCCACTCGTCAAATAACTCAAAGAAATCGGCTTCCCGATCCATTATCGAGACCGCCGAGATATTCGGGATATCCTCGACCACCTTTACGCAATCTCTCAGGTCCTCGATCCAGCGAAAACTTTTCTTCTCTTCGATCGGAATCTGCCGACGATCTTTTTCCCTGTTTTCGGGTTTTGGTTCCGGGGCATAACATTGCGCGCGCATTATGCCCAGCGGCAGGCCATTGCCGGTATAAGCCAGAGTCGAATGCAGGTGTAAGCCCCTACTTACCTTGCTGGTTTGATTCTTGCCGACCACGCCTAATCCTTCACATTGTTCCAGGTTGGAAAAATCCAGGTCGCTGCCGTCACTTACAAAGAGAACAACTTGTTGCCCTTTCAGGCGTCGAATCGTTCTCTCCCGGTGCGGCTGCAGTATCTTCGCCATCGTTATCTTGTCTTCTTCGGGATTATCTATCATCCGATAGTAACCTTTGGCCGCGGCCCGGTCCCCGCGGCAGGCTTTCAACCACGACGCCCCCGGATTTTGCCCCTGGACCTGAGCAACTTCCACCAGGCGTTTGCTCAATCTCTCATCCCCGATCGGAGCCGCGCCAAACTCATTCTCCGCCCAATCGTCCTCATCCAAACCGTCTTCCGGCCGAAGCGGAGTCAATCCGGCATCTTTCGCCAGGCCCATCTGCCGGCGAAAGTCGTCGTTCAAAACATAGACGTAAATATCTTTCACCGTTTCCGGATGTTCCACGTTCCGGTCCTGCCTTCCCCGTCCCTGGGTTTGGCCGATCCGCAGCCAATTCGCCGCCCGATAGCAAGCACCGGAATATTTGCTTCGGTCGACAAAACTTTCCAGCAACCACGGACGATAGCCATACAGTTCCTCGAAATCTTCGGGCATCTGCCTGGTGCATATGGACAATACACGCGAGGCCAGATTCCGGCAATGAACCTGATTGCGGATCAAGAAACGACCCAGCCCGACCACATTTTCCAAATATGCCCGCCGACATTCCAGGTTCCAGCCGATCCACTTATCGCGATCTTTCAGTTGCAGCGCCGCGGCGGCAAAACCCAAAGCTCCCAACCAGCCATACTCGGACTTGATCAAATATCTCAACTGACGGCCAACCAGGGGACGATGCCCCTGTGGGTGTTCTCGAATAGTTAACTCATTCCAAATCCGCATCTGTTTTTCGTCTTTCACCCGAACCAACCGGAGATCCTTAATCTCGGTTACTTCATCTGGAACATCTTTGGCCTCAGCAACAGCTTTGCCCAACCGCCGGGGGTTCCATCCTCCTGTTGTCTGTTGCCTGGGGGCCGGCAGAGTGAGAAAACCCTGTCGCTCCAATTCCTTAAGGGCTGTTGAGCAGCTGCCCAATTGAGGCTTGCCTCGAGCATCGTGAAAGTCATACTCCTGGCATAAAATTTTCGCCAGTCGATATTGATTCAACCCTTCGTCGGTTAAGATATTCTTGATATGCTCTATGACTTCGGGCCGGCCAAGGTTTCTTTTGATCTGGTTTTGTGTTTTCATACCGTCCTGTATAGACGATATGTATTTCACTGTCCAGACTTATTTTAGGGTTATAGGCAGGGCTTGTCCGGCGGGTGAATAAGTTCAAAGGCT
>JAVCCZ010000226.1 GCA_030765265.1 Candidatus Erginobacter occultus | reverse complement strand
TTATTCATAGCCAGTCCTCCTTTTGGTGGTGGTTAAAAACGTTCGTATTCCTACCTGAACTTTTTACCACTTTTCCGAACAGGAGTGACTGGCTTTTTTTCAGCTTACATAGTAACTGCGGGGGCTTGAAAATTTTATTTCGCCGCTCTTTTTCCACGGGCTTGCGCCCGTGGCTAATAATGTATCGCCCGCTGCGCGGGCTACAGATATGAAAGCTATGCGAGACCGAGATAAGCAGCCCCCGCAGGGGGCGAAACTTCTTACTAGCCACGGGCGTCAGCCCGTGGGTATGGAGCAACAAATAGTATTTCAAAGCCCCCGCAGGGGGCGACACATAATGAACCAAATTCTTTTGGGAAATCCAGATTGAGCCAATTATCTTATTGCACCCCCGCGATAAACTCCCGCACGGTTTTTCGGGAGTCGGGTACGGGGAAGAGGCGGCTAATCTTCTCGTTGCTGATCTCGTAGCGCTCCCGGGAACACTCCTCCCCGTCGTAGCTCAGGTCCCGGCCCAGCCAGTTCCGGACCTCGGCCAGGGAGACCGTCCCCGTACCGCAAACATTGAAAATCCCGTTCCAGTCTTCTGTTCCGGCCAGATTGAAGACCGCGCCGGCGAGAAAGTCGGTGGTCAAATACTGGTACTCCGACGCCTCGTCAACCCGGAGGGGGAGATTATGGATTAAATCATATACCGGGTTCTTCCGCAACCCCGGGCCGAGAACCCCCCCGAGACGGATAATCAAGAAGCGGGAGCAGTGGTGGATGACCATCCGCTCCCCCAGGTACTTGTGAAACCCGTAGTGCGAGATCCGGCGAAGATCGATCTCGGCCTCTTCGCGGCTCCGTTCCGGGTCTTCGTGATCGGAGTAGACATCAACGCTGGAGATATAAACATAGCCGGAGAAGCTGAAATCGCCGAAAGAACGCAGCAGGGGTTCCAGGGAGTAGCGCAGGTCACCGGCCGGGTCCCGGTTGACCTGGAATTTTCGCGACTCGCCGGCGGCGTTGACAACCAGGTCATAGCAACCCCCGGAGAATTCACGGTAGTTATCGAGGTCGATACAGTCGCAGGGGATCCGCCGGTCTTCGCAGTGGCGGACAAAGGCCGAGCCGACAAACCCCCTCCCCCCGATGACCGCGACCCTCATAACCGGATCGACCCCCGGTCGTAATTTTCCTTAAACCAGCGGATCGTCCGCTCCAGCCCCTCCCGAAGCGGGGTGGGACAGTCCAGGCCCAGGGCCTTCAGCTTCCGGTTATCGAAGATCTTGAGGACCTTGCCGTCCGGCTTCGAGCTATCCCAGACGATCTCTCCCCGGTAGCCGGTCAGTTCCTTTACCGTCTCGGCCAGCTCCCGGATCGAGGTCGAGCAAGCGGTGGAGAGGTTGATCGGATCCGAGGTATCGTATTTTTCCAGAAAATAGGGGAAGAGTTCGGCGATGTCCCCGGCGTAAACGAAGTCCCGGGTCGGCTTCCCGCTCCCCCACATCGTCACCCGGGGGAGGCGGTCGCGGGCGGCCTCGTAAAACTTCCGGATGGTCGCCGGGATCACGTGGGAATTCTCTTCCTCGTAATTGTCATACTCCCCGTAAACGTTGCCGGGGATGAGGACGATCGAGTTGAAACCGTACTGGCGCCGGTAGGCCTCGGACTGGACGATTGCCATTTTCTTTGCCACCGAGTAGGGCGTGCTCTCGAAGGCCGGCAGCCCCTCCCACATCTGGTCTTCGGAGATCGGGGAAGAGGCGGTGGCCGGGTAACTGCAACCTCCCATCACCGTCAGGAGCTTTTCGACTCCGGCTTTCCAAGCTTCGTGAATGGTCAGGGTCTGGATAACCAGGTTTTGATAGAAGAAATCGGCCGGGTAGGCGACGTTGGCCCCAATCCCGCCGACATAGCCGGCCAGGGCGACCACCCGGTCCGGTCGGTGGTCGGCGAACATCCGCCTCACCTGTTCCTGTTCGGTAAGATCGTAATCTTTCGAACCGAGGGGGATCAGTTCGGCCTCCGGATATCGCCGGGCCAGGACGGGGACGATATGGCGCCCCAGGAACCCGGTCACCCCGGTGATCAATATGGTCCGCTTATCTTTCATCATAGTCGTTCAGGTCCCACGCGCCCCGGTCATTGCGAGGAGCAGAGCGACGAAGCAATCTAATCTGTTCTCAATGGGAAGATTGCTTCGCGTCGCTCGCAATGACCGGGTTACTGATTAACACCGCACAGGGCTAAAGGTTGTCGTAACGGGAATCTTTCAGGAAAGTGTAGGCCTTGAGCAGTTCCCGGATCCCGGCCGGGAGGGTCCAGCGGGGCCGGAAACCGGCCCGCTCGATCTTCTCGTTGCTGACGATGTAGTTCCGCTGGTCGGGGTCCTTCCCGATCGGGGAACTGATAATCGTCAACCCGGGGACCTCCCGCTCGATCAGGCCGCAGAGTTCCCGCTTGGAGAGGTTGGCGGAACTCAAGCCCACGTTATAGACCTGGTTCTTCAGTTTTTTGAAGTTAACCGCCCCAAAATGGAAGACGGCGGCAATATCCCGAACGTGGATATAGTTCCGCTTGAAGTGCTCCTCGAAGAGGACAATACAGCGATCGCGGAGGGCCCGGTAGGTGAAATCGTTGACCAGGAGATCGAGCCGCATCCGGGGGGAGACCCCGAAGGCGGTGGCGAGGCGGAAGGCGATCGCGTTCCCCCTGTCGAGGAGAATCTTCTCCGCCTCGACCTTCTGTTTTCCGTAGCGGGAGACCGGCCTCAAGGGGGACTCCTCGGTGCAGAAGACCCCCTCCTCCCCCACCCCGTAACCGCTGTTGGTTACCGGAAAGAGAACCCGCTGACCGGGACTTCTCAGGTCGTTGATCAGCTTGACCGCCCCGACGTTGATCGACCTCGACTCCCGGGGGTGCAGCTCGCAGGCCGGAGCCCCGACCACCGCCGCCAGGGGAATAATAAGATCCGCTTCGGCCACCAGCGGCCGGATTATCGAGCGTTCCCGGACGTCGCCCCGAACGATTTTCAGTGCGCGGTTCGAGCAGAGATTGAGCAGCGAGGTCCGGCAGTAGCGGAAGTCGTCGAGGACGGTAACCGCGAAACCTTTCTTTATGAAATGTTCGGTCATCACCGAACCGAGATAACCGGCCCCGCCGGTGATCAGTACCTTTTCTTTCTTGGCCATCTCTTCTCCTAATATTTCGACAGAATATTTTATGTACTGTCCCCTACCCCGCCCCCTTTATTTCTGACAGGATAACAGGATTTACGGGATGGGGAATGGTAAATAGTAATCAGTTCCCGGTTAACCGTAAGGAAAATGGGTTTAACAAACACCCAAAATGCTCCCCGATTATTATCCTGTAGATCCTGTTATCCTGTCAAAAACAATCCAGTTATCCCGTCCGGGAACCGGAGAGGTGGCGGGCGAGAAGGGGGAGGCCCTCGCAGAGGGGGACTTGGGGGGAGAAGTTGAAGAGTTCCTCCATCTCCCGGGGGGAAGGGCGGAAGTCGATATATTCGGGGACTTCCCCCTCCATTTTTATCCGGGGTTCGATCTCGAAGATCCGGGCCGCTTCCCGGGCCAGTTCCTCGATCGTGTCGGGTTTCCCCAGGCAGAAATCCACCACCCGATCTTTCACCTCGCTCTCCAGGACAGCCCGCACCCCCCGGACCGCGTCTCCGACGAACATCGCGTCAATCAGGTTCTTCCCGTCCCCCCGGATGGTGTACTCGGGGTTTCTCTCGATGGCGAAGTTTTTTACCAACCGCGTGTAAATCTTTCTCGGCGGCTCGAAGGGACCGTAAGCCCCGAAGAATCTCAGGATAATGTAATCCCCGATCCGGCCGCTTTTATTGAAGAACTTGACGTACTGCTCGTTGGCCAGCTTCCCGATCGCGTAGGGTAGACGGGGGTCGAGAGAGGAGCGGGGGGAGACCGGCCCCGAGAGGCCGTCATAGACCGCCCCGGAAGAGAAATAAATGAACTTCCCCACCCGGAAACGGCGGCAGAAGTTGACCAGGCCGAGGACGGTATCGGTCAGGTCCGCCTCCGGGTGGGTGACCGAGTAGGCGGGATCCCCGTTCCCGGCCAGGTAGATCACCGCCTCCCATTCTTCGCCTCGCTCCCGGGCCAACCGGTCCAGCGCCGAGGGATCATTGAGTTCAACGATGGCGGCGGCGGCATTCTCCAACCCTCGGTCGCGGATAAATTCATCGAGGCCCCCGGCCCGGTCCAGGGCCAGAACCCGGTGATCTCGGGAAAGATCGAGCAGGAGGTTCTTCCCGATAAACCCCCCGGCGCCGGTGATCAGTATGTTCATCCCTGCTCCCGATACCACTCGATGCTCCTTTTCAGTCCCTCTTCAAGAGAGATCTCGGGCTCGAAACCGAGCAGCTTCCGGGCCTTGGCGGTGCTGGGGATGCGCAGGGCGACGTCGGCGGCCAGGGCCTCGCGGGTAACCAGTTGAGAAGAGGAACCGCTGAGCTGGATGATTCTTTCCGCCAGATCGCGGATGGTGACCGCGGTCCGGTGGTTGCCGAGATTGAATACCTCGCCCACCGCCTCCTCTTTCTCCAGGCAAAGCAGTACCCCCCGGACAAAGTCATCGATATAGCACCAGGCCCGGATCTGGGAACCGTCGCCGTTGATAATCAGCGGCTCCCCCTTCAGGGCGGCGAGGATGAACTTCTGGATCGCCCCCTCCCCCACCTGGTAGGGGCCGTAGATGTTGAAGGGACGGACGGTAACGGCGGGAAGTCCGTACTCGACGTGATAGCAATGGGTCATATGCTCGGCGGCCAGCTTGCTGACGGCGTAGATCCATCTCAAGACCCCGACCCGGCCGTGGATCGTCGAATCGTTCTCGTCGGCATTATAGACGAAGGGGCCGTAAACCTCGCTGGTTGAGAAATCGACAAACCGCTCCACCTTCTCCGCTACCGCCGCCTCGATTACGTTCGCGGTCCCCGTCATATTGACCTTCATCGTCACGGTCGGACGCTTATTGACGGTGTCGATCCCGGCGATCGCCGCCAGGTGGATAACCGCCCGGCAGCCGGCGATGGCCTTCTTCACTCCGGCCGGGTCGAGGACATCGCCCTTGATCACAGTCACGTTGGGGTGATCGGGGAGATCGGTGAGATGGATGGCGTCCCGGTGGCCGTTGTCGTAGATCACCACCCGGTTGCGGTCGGCCAAGATCCGGCAGAGGTTGGTCCCGATAAATCCGGCCCCGCCGGTGAGGAGTATTTCCGTGTTTTCAATCATAATTATCCTTCTTACTTAACTGGAATTAAAATAAACCGCGGATTAAACGGATTAAGCGGATTGTTCTTTTCTTTAGTCCGCTCAAGCCGCGGTTAAAGTAATTTGAAGTTCAGATAGTATCAAAACGGAGGACGAATTGACACCCGAAAGGGGCCGGTCAGTTCTCCTCTCCCTTCCCGGGAAAGGAGAGGCGGAGGTTGGTGATCCGCCGGGCCCGGGAATGGGGGACCCCGCCCCGGGAGTAGAACATCGTCTCCCCCAGACCCCCTTCCGGCCAGGGGGGCGCGCCGATGAAGACCCAAGCCCCCAGCGGCCAACGGCTGCCGACGAAGATCCTCCCCCCGGGGGCGGTGAACTCCCAGCGCGACCACTGATCGGGCCGTTCGGAGCGGAGGAGGGGTGACTCGCCGACCAAACGGTCGGGAAGGCCGTCACCCTCGGTATCGGCGTAAACCACGAACCGGAACGCCCCCTCCTCCCCGGCCCGGGCGTGGGCCAGTTCAACCACCACCCCGGTCCCCTCCTCCGGTGGCGGAACGACCTCCCAGACCCCGGAGTCGAAATAGGTGGCGTGTTCCTCCCCCCCGGCCCAGAGCCCGAAATTCGAGGGAGTGAGGATCTTGCCCTCATCCATCCCCCGCCCGGTCTCGGGGTCGATCACCTCGACGATCACGGACTCCAGGGTCTGGAGGTTGAAACGCTCCTCCCAGCAGACCGGGTCGTTGGCCCGGCGGCGAAGCCGCCGGCCGGCCCAGTCCACGATATCGTCGGCCAAAAGCGGACGGAGTTCGACCCGCTCCCGGTTGACCTCCCTCAGGGTGTAACGGGAAGAGAGGTAGCGAAGCTCGGTATTGAGGTTGGTATGCCAGCCGACCAGGAGGACGTAATCCCCGGGGCGGACCCGGCCGCGGGACTGCTGGGTATAACCCCGCAACGGGGTCTTGGCCCACCAGCCGACCTTGCGCAGCTCGCTGGAGTAAACCGTCCGGCCGCCCAGGTTCTCCCGGATATAATCGGCCGAGCGCCGGATATCGGCGAAACTGTCCCGCGACCAGTAGAGCGCGAAGCCGGTAAAGACCGTGGAAGCCAGCAGGGAGAGGGAAACAATAATCCAGCCCGACGACCGGGGAACCCGCTTTCGGGCTGAGACCAGGAAATCGGCCCCGTAACCGGCCAGGGGGAGGGAAGCGGCGACCAGCATATAGAGATACCTGGGGGTCCACCACTTGTTGACCACCAGGGTGTAAAAGACGGCGGCAAAAAAATAGATAAAGAAGACCGTCCAGCCCCTCAGGATAGGCTGGCGGAAGGAGCGGATAACGGTCAGGACCAGGCCGATTCCGGCCAGGACCGCCACCGGGTAGATCAGGACGTAGGGATAAGCGACGAGATAATAATCCAGCCAGGTCTCCCAGCGGCCGGCCAGGGAGCGCATCGAAGTCCGCATCCCCTCCTGATACCAGGTGCTCATCGCCAGGTGATGCTGCCAGATATAAAGGAAGATATAGGGCCCGGCGGAGAGAACGATGGCCAGGAGGGCGAGCGGGCGGCGGCACCACCACCCGGCTTTCCGGCCCGGGGCGGGGAAGAGGTATAAACCCCAGAGGAGGATCAACCCCCAGCCCGCCCCCAGGAAAATCAGCCGGCTGAGCAGGAGCGGTCCGGGGAGACTGACCGGGAAAAACCCGAGGAGGAAGTCGAACGCGGAGACAGTGAGGTTTTCCAGCCGGGGGAGGAAGAGAAAGCCGAGCCCGAGGAGAATCCAGCCGGCCAAAAATATTCCCAGTACCGGGAGGAGCGAACGCTCCCGCCCGGCGGCCACCAGGAAATAAAAGAAGACGGCGACCGCCGCCGCCGGGACCAGGACCAGCCCGGTCGGATAGGTGAGGATCGCCACCCCCCCGGAAAAAATCCCGGCGGCCAGCCACCAGGGGGAACGGACCTCGAAGGACCGGAAGATCCCGTAAAAGAAGAGGAGGACGCAGAAGGAGTACATCCCGTGGGGGAAGATCCGAAGCGACCAGCGGAAGATCAACGGGGAAACGGTACAGAAAAGAACGGTAAAGAGGGCCGCCCGCCGGTTATAGACCGCCCGGGCCAGACCGAAGAGGGGGAAGACGGCCAGGGCGGCAAAGATGATCGAGACCAGCCGCCCGGCCAGCTGGAGGTCGCCGGTCAGGTGGTTGAGTGATTTCAGGGCAAAGGGATAGGCGGGGAGGATGATCGTCCCCCGGACCCGCTCCAGCGCGGTCATATAGTCCACGCTGTCGGTATAGACCGCCGGGTGCCAGTTGAGAAAGAGCAACCGGGCGGCCAGGTTGATCCCGAAGATCAGCAGTACCCAACGTTTCATATCCGGCAATCCTGCCTGGCCACGGAGCCAGGGTTATTCCTCATCCTCATCCTCATCCGCTCCCGCCGGAGCGATCTCGATCGCCAGATTGGTGGACCGGGGCCCGGTGGAGAGGGACGGCGGCCCGGAGATGGAGTAATACATCGTCGGCGAGAGATCCTTCGCAGCCCACCCGGTCCGGTCAAAGAAGACCCGGGCGCCTTCGTTCCAGGTATTGCCCACGAAGAGCTTCCCCTCCGGAGCGGGCAGGGTCCAGTAACTCCAGTCCCCGGTCGAGCGGGCGGTGAGAAAGGACGACCTCCCCAGCTCGACGTCGGGCCGGCCGTCATTATTCCGGTCCCCATAGGCGACGATAAAAAACCCGCCCTCGCCGCCGGAGGCGGCGTGCTGGACCTTGACGGTGACGATATCCCCGGAAGAATACGGCTTGACCACCTCCCAGATCTGGAGTCGATGGCCGGGCGTGGTCCGGAGCTGGATATGGGGGACCGGGGCCGTCTCCCCGCTGACCCGAAAGGTCCCCGCCCCCCCCAGTTCCTGGAGTGTGGACCTGAGCTGGAGCTGGGAGATCAAGTTGAATACCCCGAGCGCTATGAGAAAAACCAGGATTATCCAGACCGCCTTCAGCATCCCCGGTGAAGATCCGGCAGCCGGACCGCCGGGGGAGTCGTCTTCCCGTTTCTTGCCCAGATGAATCATCATTACACCTCCCGTAAGCCAGATTAAATAGAGCGGCAGCAGGCTGAGCTGTCCCTTCAGCCCCGCTACCTGCCCCAGGTTAAAAGCGTTGAAAGAGCTGGAGACGACGGAGTTGGTCTGGAAGGTCGTCTCCGGATTGATCGAGAGATATCCGCCGAAAAAAGAATACAAGTAGAGATCCCGGAAGGGGTGGCGGGCGTACTCCTCGAAGCGGACCGCGGTCGCGGTCAGGATTAAAAAGATCGAGACCGCCGCCAGGAGCGCCGAGATCCGGGGGAACCGGACGACGAAGAAGAAAGCCAGCAGGACCATATAGGGCAACATCTCCATCGCGTGCCGGGGTCCGAGGGCTTTGCCTCCATAGTAGTATGGATAGAGGGTATTGAGAAAGAAATATCCCGATACCAGGACCGCCAGAACCGGGAGGAGGGAACGGAACCCTTTCTCCCGGGCCAGGTAGAAGGCGCCGGGGAAGAGCAGGACCAGGAAGGGAGAAAGGTGGAAAAATCCCCGGAAGGAACCGAAGGAAGTCTGGTAGAGAGCCTCGAGCAGCTTCCGGGTCTGGAAGCCGAGCACCGGTCCGTCCCGGTAAGCGCTATGCGCGGCGGCCCGCTTATCGAAGTAAGCGATATAAAAGGGATTCCGGAACACCAGATAATTATATCCGATGAGAACCGCGGCCGGGACGATCAGCCCGGCCAGGAAATAACCGAAACGGAAGGCCCGGGTCCCGGTCCGGAAGAAGGCCCGGATGAGGCAATAAACCGAGAGCAGGGTGACGATGGCGGCCGCCGGATACTCGGTCACCACCGCCCAGCCGCCGGCCAGGCCGGCCAGGAAAATATAGAGTGACCCGTGGGGAGCGCGGGGCTCCAGGACCAGATATTTCAAAAGCAGATAAAAGGAGATCACGGTCAAAACCGAGCTGACCATATGGCCGTAGATCACGGTGGAATAGGCGAAGGCGGGCGTACCGAGGAAGAGGGCCAGGGTACAGATCAGCCGGGGGGCGGCGGCGCAATGAAAGAGGCCGAGCAGCCGGAAAAAGACCACCCCGCCCAGGGCGCAGGGCAGGGCGACGATCAGCACAGTCACCAGCCAGCAGGAAAAGAGATGGTAAAAATCCTCCGAGAAGAGCCCGGTCAGAGTCCCTTTCAGCCGGGAGACCAGGTAATAGGGCCCGACCCCGACCAGGCTCATCCCCGGGGCCTTGTTGGGATAGGTCTTCCCCTCGACGTTGACGATATCGTGGGTCGGGACCCGGATCCCCTGAAAATGGAGCTGCCCCCGCTCCACCACCGCCCGCATCTGCCCCAGCCGGGCGTTCTGATTGGCCCCGCCCCCCTGGTAAAAGTAGGCGAAACTGAGGAACAAGATTAGAAAAAGCGTAATCTCCAGCCTGTTCTCCCGGGAAATCAATTCTATCCTGGCTCCTTTTGCCCCGCGGTCCGGGG
>JAVCCZ010000122.1 GCA_030765265.1 Candidatus Erginobacter occultus | reverse complement strand
TCGGGGACTTCTCGTACTCCCTGGTTAAACACCCCGGTTAAATGTCGAATAATGAGCGAACTTTCATACCAGCGGTGCAAGCCAGGCGATTCGATCGGGGAAGGAACCGGCTGATTGCGGAGCACGGGCTTGTCGTCAACAATTGTGAAATACGGCTTGTACCGGGTCCTCTTGCTCAATTCGCAGCGGTCAACATCGTTGGCGATTACGCTGATTATAACCAACTCCGGCCGGATATGAGGTATCACTTGCTCCAGCCGGAGCACGATCTGATCGAGTCCATACCCCGAAACCCCGGCGTTGGTAACCCGCCAGCCGGTCGCTGCGGCGAGATAATACGGCCAGGTCTCTTCATCGAGGGCACCGCAGCCATAGGCGAAGGAATCGCCGCAGATCAGTACTTTCTTCCCTGTCGGGGAGAGATTAGGCGGCTGATTATTTCGGAAACGATCGGGGGTGATGACGTGGCGGCCGTATCTTCCCGGTTTCGGGACCCAGCCCAGCCATCTATCGAATTCCACATCCCGGACAGACTCAAAAACAGTGTGAGAGATCAGGTATTTCCGATAGATAATCTCAGCGGCCGCGAAAATGAACAAGACGATGCCAAGATTGATCAAGACAACTGTCAGAATCCTTTTCAAGGGAAGCGCTCGCTGAGGGCGGGGATAGGTTAGCGGATGGAAAGCGCCGCCCGGGCCAGGCCGGCCAGTTCCTTGATCGATCCGATCTTTTTCAAGCGTTGAAACATATATCCCGGTCGATAATAATATGTTCGGAAAAATTTCCTCTGCCAGCGATCCAGGGCAGCCGGCTCAAATGAGGAACCGATCCCGGGCAGCTCGGCGAGGATGGCGGCGTTGCCCAAGGTGTATTCGCGCCAGTAATCGATCCCCGTCCGCTCAACCAGCTCCCGATAAACCGGGGACGGAGGCTGGGGGACCATCTTGTTGACCTGGATGAAATCACAGTCCAGCTCCAGGGCAAACCGGATGGTATCCCGGATATCATCCGGGGTCTCCCCGGGGAAACCGATGATGAAAAAACCCAGGGTGGTGATCCCCTCCTCTTTCGTCCAGCGGACCGCCTGCCGGATAACATCCAACGGGATATCCCGGTTCATCTTCTTCAACATCTCCGGGTTGCCCGATTCGATCCCAAAATTTATCTTGGACAGTCCCGCGCCCTTCATCGCCTGGAGGATTTCCCGATCGACATAATCCGGCCGGGCACGGACCGACCAATCGACCTCCAGTCCCCGGGACCGGATCAGGTCGCAGATCTTCAGCACCCGGGACCGATTCAGGGTAAAGGTCTCATCCTGGAAGAGGATCTCCCGAATCCCGAACCGGTTCACGCACTCGGCGATCTCCTCGACCACGTGCTCGGGAGAACGGGCCTGGTAGCGCCCGGCCGGAACATCGCAGTAAGCGCAACGGAGGGGACAGCCGAGGGCAGAGAGCATAATCGTGATCGGCCACTGCCGGGTCATCACGGTGGTATAGCGGTCGTTAGGGAGGAGCTGGCGGGCCATAAACGGAACGTCTTCCAGGGCCAAGTTCCCCGGCCGGGGCTCCGTCACCCGGTATTCCCCATCCTTCCGGTAGCAGATGCCCGCGACTTCAGACGGATCGGCGCGGTCTTCCAGGGAGCGGAGCAATTCCGGCAGGGTCTCCCAGCCGTCGCCGATTACCCCGTAATCGATCTCGGGGTAGGAGAGGACCTCGCGGGGATAGATGCTCATCTGGAGCCCTCCGACAATGGTCGGCTTCCCGGTTCTCTCCTTGATTCCCTTGATCCAGGAGAGGGAATTAAGAAAATTCTGGGTGCAGAGACTGTAACAAACCGCTCCGGGATCGTACTGCCTCACCTGTTCGGCGGTCTCCTCAATACTCAGCCGGAGGGCGAAAGCGTCGATGATCCGGACCTCGATCCCGGCCTTCAGCAGGTAGGCGGCCAGGTAGGCGATCGAGGTATTGGGCAGGACATAGGCGCTGGAGGTGTACTGCCGGGCCACCCTCTTGGTGTAGATCTGCTCGGTGACCGCCATCGGTGGGTTAATAAAGACAACGCGCATAACAATCAGCTCCCGAAGTCCGGACCGATCTCGGCTCGATCCGACTCCATCTCTCCGGCCGGAACAAAGTCGGTCGGCCAGCCCGGCGACGAGGAACCCGGGCCGGGATGAATCGTTTCTCCGGCCGGCAACCCGAACCCGAGATGGATCGGCAAGTTCTGGACAAAACACCGCCAGGACGGCATACTATCCTTACCGTTAAAGCATATGATCCAATTACGCATATCTAAATCCCGAATAATTAACTCCGACTTCTCACTATAATGCTTTCTTATCTATCTGGCCAGCATAGATCACTCTTGCCTTAAACAAATATCCGCCCTGACCATAAGGCATCATCTGCCTTCAATTCCGAGGCGGATGACAGCCGGGAGCGCCGGATTAACAACAAGCAGATTGCCTCGAGACAATGAGAAGAAAATATTTTGCCGTTTTGCGGGATCAGGTGAGATCAAAAGGGTGGAAATGGCTTTTCCGCCAGGGGACTCGCTACGTAAAAATTCTTCTTTCGGCCTACCGCGGACGCACCCTGACCGGACCGGTATCGGCCGTGATCGCTTTGACCTACCGCTGCAATCTAAGCTGCGTGATGTGCGACTATCCGAATCGGGTCAGACCGGATCGGGGGGAAATGACGACCGGTCAGATCAAGTCCCTTCTCGATGAAATTGCCGCGCTGCCCGTCAGCGGGGTGTCGTTTTACGGGGGAGAGCCGCTGCTGCGAACCGACTTAATTGAGCTGATCGAATACGCCCGTCAGTTCGGGTTGATGATTCATCTCAATACCAACGGTTACTTGCTGGATCCGATTATGGCGGAGAGAATCATCGGGGCCGGGGTGGATATCGTTTCTCTTTCCCTGGACGGGGCCACACCCGAAACGCACGATCGGCAGCGAAGAAGAGAGGGGGCGTTTGACAAGGTGATTGACGCGATCGGCCATCTGCGGGCGGCGAGGAAATCGTTTAACGCCCGCACCAAGATCGCCGTGACCGCAACCATTACGCCCTGCAACATTGAAGAAATAATCCAAATAGTGGAACTGGCCAGAAGAATTGGGGCCGACTGCGTAACTGTCTTTGAAGCTCAAGAACTGGAAACGCTCCCTAACGCCTTCACGGAAGCTGAGAAGACCCAACTCCTGCGGATTAATACGGCCCTGCTAACCCTAAAAAAGAAATACCCGGATTTTATCGACAATAGCGAAGCTTATCTCCAGATAAGCCGGAAAATACTTCGGGGGGAAGAAACCCGGCTTAAATGCTTTGCGCCTTACACGGACATATTTTTCGACCCCTACGGGAAAATCTATCCCTGCGATCCTCTTCTCGGTCGCAACAAACCCTTCGGCGCCTTCCGGCCCGGCCAATTGAAAGATTTTTGGTACTCGAAGACTTACCAGAAGAAACGGGACCGATTATCCAATTGCGGCCTCTGTAATCATCTCTGTCATCGAGAATTGAGCCTGGTCTTTAATAAGTTATGGTTTCTACCCCGGCCCCGGATCTCGCCCGACGCCATCAATACGGAGTAACACAATTTTTCCGTTCTATAACCGCCTGATCTTCTCCCGATGAAGAGACATCTCCTCCCCGTTATCGCCCTCTCCCTGGCCACATTTTTTCTCGCCCTTCCCACGCTCGATTACGGGTATCTCCTGGAAGATTATAAATACATCCGCTCCTACTCGCTCGGCGAGATCGCCCAGACATTTTCCGGCACCTGGGAACCGACCCAGCGCGAAACCAGGGGATACCGTCCCCTTCATTCCGTTCACTATGCTTTCTTTTACCGTTTGATCGGGGGCGATCCTCTCCGAAATCACCTTCTCAAGACCGGCCTTTTGATCGTCGGCACGCTGTTGCTCTACGTCTTCAGCTCGCGCTGTACCGGGAGTCGTTCCGCCGCCTTCTGGATGGCGCTGACCTATATATTCCTGGGCGGGAACGCCTGGCAGGTATCCTGGTTAAACCACCGCCACCACATCCTCCAGCTGCAATTGGTTCTTCTCTCCCTGATCGCCTTCGACTGCTACCTGGCCCGGCGGAGGAACCTGCCCTGGCTTTTCTCCTTTCTTTCTTTCCTCCTTGCCTTTCTCCTCAAGGAAGAGGTCGCCACTTTCCCCCTGGTGCTGGCGGCCTACGCCCTGCTGGTTAAAGGGGAGAAAGCCCGCTCCCTGCTCCGGCCGCTGCTGCCGTTTTTCCTGCTGGCGGTATTCCTGGTCCTAATGCGGACGGCGGTATTGAGATCCTTGCCGGCCGATGATAGCTTTCAACCCGCCGTCCCCCCGGAGGCCGGTTACCTGCTCCGGGAATACGGCCGTTCGGTCTTTTCCACCCTGCTCCAGACCTATGGAGTCCAGGATCCGGGGAACTGGGAATTTCCGATGTACGGCAGCGGCCTCACTATTTTCCGGGATTATCTCGGGTTGTTGGCCCTGCTCGGTTTTGTCATCCTCGGCGGCGCTCTGTTATATCATTGCGGCACAAAGCTGGAGAAAAAATCCTTCGGTTTCGGCATCTTGCTGCTGCTCCTAATCTCGGTAATCGTCGCCGCCTGGTATCGG
>JAVCCZ010000209.1 GCA_030765265.1 Candidatus Erginobacter occultus | reverse complement strand
GCAAGGCCCTGGAAAGGTGAAGGCATACCATATTGCCGTTGCTTCCAATGACGATACATATCTCTCCCGTAGTTGCTCGATCGCAGGGATTCCTATTTCCAAACTCTGACCGTCTCTCACAAAGGATTCCATCGGCATTAAGAACTCGTTTCCGCAGCCGAAGGCTTCCCGTTCAATTCGTTTGCGTGTGGGGGATTCGATTTCATTCTCGGTGCAGCTATGGTTATAGCCTTCGTGCCAGGGGATGATGAAGTGGCCGCATTCGTGGAAGACGCTCAGCCTTTTCCTTTCGGTAATAGTGTCGCCATAGAGGTAGATTAGGCTATTGCCGTTAGATACCCGTTTCAGCCAGGAGCAAGCCGTTTTAAGATTGTTGAGTATTCCTCTAAATTGCGCGGGGACGTTCCTGTGGTTCAGTTCCCTTATTTCCAGCCCGAGGTAATCCACCACGGTCCGTTCGCAGAACGGCGGCTCCCTCAGCCCGCAATCCTTAAGCACTTTGCGGGCATAAAGGGCGGGTTGGTTCCCCAGGTAACTTTCCCACGGGCGCGTCATTCCTTGGTCTCTTCCTTCTTTTCTTTTTCTTCCAGGAATTTAATGAAGTCCATCAATTGGTCCCTCCCCCCCGGAGAGAGTTTGTCGTAGCCCCGGAAAAGATACTTGGCCTCTTGGTTAGATTCAAAAATGTCGATAGGGGTGAGATCGTTGGTCTTCCCCACCAGGTAATCGGTGGTCACCCCCAGGGCCAGGGCCAGCCTTCTCAAGGCCTCCGATTTCAACTGGTTGACCTTCCCTTGCTCGAGCCGCGAGATCGTGGCCTGGGTGATGTGACAAGCGTCAGCCAGTTCCTTTTGGTTAAATCCCTTTTTCTCGCGTGCCTCCTTCAATCTCTGTCCTAAAAGCATCTCTCATTGCCCTCCTTTTTAGTGTCCCTCTCATCTTACAAAGTCAATATACAACAAGGTATGAAATTCCGCAAGTATTTTCTTTAATTTCTTACAGATCATTATATACCCCTAATTTTATTAAAATAATTACTTGCGCCCATCCCTTCCGTGATGTATATATAGATTGAGCAACGGATATAAAGTCGGGCTCCCGGGAGCCGGGATATTTTTTTGCCCGGATCAATACAGCAATGCAACCACAATATACGGAGGTAGCAATTATGTCGCAAAGGAAACTGTTGAGAAAGGTCGCCAGGCAGTACCGCAATCGGGTGAGGGACTGCCGGCTCCGGGCGATGGTCGCCAAGCAGGAAGAACTGGCGACTATGACCGGGATCAGCCGGAGCACCATCAACGCTCTGGAGAACAACCGGATCTTCCTCTCCTCGCCCTACGCCCTGGTCATCGCCGAGGTCCTGAACTGCCGGCTCGATGACCTCTACGAGAAGCAGGAGATCAAGGCCGCTCCCCGGCGGGCGGCGGAGGACCGGGGAGACTGACTCCGATGGACGCCGCCGCCGCCAGTTCCCCCCAGGAGATCGTGACCCAGGGCCTCTCTATCCTGGCCCGGATCATCGCCCGCGAGGCTATCAACGACCACCTGGCGGCCTGCGTGCCCGAGCGCCCTCCGGAATCCGACTATCAACTAATGCGGCCCGCCGAGAGGGCCGCTGGAATGTAAGGGAGGAAAAACTATGCCCGCTCAATTCTGCAAGTTCGTTTTCGCCGACGGCATCAGCCGAAGCTATGTCGAGAACATTATCGACCAGGCCGTCTTCCTGGCCGGATACGCCTTCGGCCGGGACCGGGCGGCCCGGGACTCCGCCTCCGCCGTCGCCGACGATCCACCCCGCTGCTTGATCGATGTCTCCACCGACGTCGGCCGCTACGTCGCCGAGGGGATTGCCGAGAGTTTTACCCGGCTCCGGGGGGACCGGAGCTTCGAGATCTACCAGGCCGACAAATGGAAACTTTGAAGGAGCCGCCAGTGAAAGAAAACTTCCGGAGCCAGATAGAAAGAATCAGGGAAGCCAACGACATTGTAGAAGTAGTTTCGGAACACCTGACCCTCGACCGGGGCAACAAAGCCCTCTGCCCCTTCCACGACGAGAAGACGCCGAGCTTTCACGTCAACCAGAAGGGCCAGTATTTCAAGTGCTTCGGCTGCGGGGTCGGCGGAGATGTCTTTAAGTTCATTGAGCTGATCCGGGGTGTCCCGTTTATGGACGCCTTGGGCCATCTCGCCGCCCGAGCCGGCGTTCCGCTGGAGGAGATCAGCCCCGACGAACTCTTCCGGATCAAGGAGAAACGGCAGGCCGAGGACGTCCTCGCCGCCGCTGCCGACTTCTACCACGCCCGCCTCACCCAGGCGGCCCGCGACTATCTCTACAAGCGCGGCCTTACCGACGAGACGATTGTCCGTTTCAAGATCGGTTTCGCCGCCGGCGGCCTCCTGGATCACCTGACCCGGGAGCGGGACTTCCCCATCGAAGCCTGTCTCCGGGCCGGAGTAGTGAAGAAGACCAACGGCGGGAAGGGCGGCGACTACTTTCGCGATCGTGTCATCTTCCCCAACATCGTCCGCGGTCGCGTCGTCCACCTCTCCGGCCGGACCCTCAGAGATTCCGAGCCCCGCTATCTCCACCTCCCCGGCGAAATCCGCTTCTTCTTCAACGAGGAAGCGCTGCGCTCCTCCGAAGTCATCATCACCGAGGGTATCCTTGACTGTCTCCCCGCCGTCCAGGCCGGCTTTGCCTGTGCCGCCATCTACGGGACCAGCCGGTTTAAGGAGGATGACCTCCCCCGTCTCTCCGCCGCCGCTACGGTCTATCTCTGCCTGGACGGAGATAAGGCGGGGCGCACGGCCGCCTCCCGGATCGCCTCCTTGATCGGCGAGCGGGTCCGCGTCGTCTCCCTCCCTGAAGAGACCGACCTGGGAGACTACCTCCGCGACCACCCTCCCGCCGACCTCCAAGAACTTCTCGCCGCCGCCCCCGGCCTCGTATCCCACGAACTTTCCAAGATCCCCTCCGACACCCCCAAGACCGAACTCCCCCGGCTCCTGAAGCCGGTTCTCAAACTCCTTGCCCGCCTCGGGCGTCCCGAGGCGGAGGCCTACCTGGGCCACGAGATCAAGAAACAGTTCAAACTGAAAAAGGAGGATGCCGATGCCTATCGAGCCGACGTCAGGAAATACCGCTCCCTACTGGAAAAGGAACAGTCCCCCGCCGAAGGTGAGGGGGCCACCACCGATTTCCTCTGGGAGGACTTCGAGCCCTTCAACCCCGCGCAAGATTTCCAGAAGGGCAAGGCCTACTTCACCGTCTATCTCCAGAAGGTCGATCAGAAGGATGGCTCCCTCGAGCGCCTTTCCCACGTGGTCACCTCCGACCGCGAGCTCTTCCCTCTGGAGAAGACCGAACTCGATCGCCGGGGCCTGCGCCTGCTGCGCGAGGGCCAGGTCCCGAGCGATATGAACCGCTGGTCCATCTCCGACCGTGCCCCCAACAGCGTCCACGCCTTCATCCAGGACGAGGCCTCCGTGGACCCCGTTGACCTCTTCGACGAGATCCGCTCCCTATTCGCCACCTACCTCGACTACACCGACCCCCTCTATCACGACTTTATTTCCCTGTGGTGCCTCGGGACCTACTTCTTTATGGGCTTCGAGTCCTACCCCTACGTCTTCCTC
>JAVCCZ010000157.1 GCA_030765265.1 Candidatus Erginobacter occultus | reverse complement strand
GGAAGAAGTACGATCTGGCCGTTCTGGCCGAGGGGACCGAAGACGAGATGGTCTCGATCGAAAGCACCGGCTACTGGGAGGAGATGGAGAAGAACCGCGTCGGCAACCTTCTGGCCGGCGCCCGCCTTAAGGCCGGCCTGACCCAGGCCGAACTCGCCGGGAAGCTGGAGATCCGCCAGAATATGGTCAGTGATTACGAGAACGGGCGCCGCCCCATCTCCGCGGCAATGGCCCGGCGCCTGGGCGAGACGCTTGGAGTCAGGGAAGAGTACCTGAGATCCGGAAAATAATTCCGGGGAGAATACCCACCCCCGGTAATTAAGTGTTTCCCCGGAATTTAGACACCTGCCGGTTTACCCGGTGGGTGAATCAGTTCAGCTGCTACCAGGGAAGCTGACAACCCTTCTCTCCCCCCGGGGCCGGCGGGGGGAGGGTTATTGGTGGGGGGCCGGCTTAGGGGTAGCTGTTGAACTTGCGCTCCGGTCCCGGCAAGCGCCGGGACCGGGGGCGGGCTGTACACCCTCCACGGCCACCGGATCTCCGTCTGCACCATCGACCTGGCCCAGGACTGGCGGGAGATTTATCGCCGCCTTCCAATGGAAGGAGGGAGCTTGAGAGAGCCCTGCGCAATTGTCCGCAAGCAGGGGAAAAACTGAATTGCCAATGCCCGGATCCGCTACTTTGGGGGAGCTTCGGCAACTTCGGAGCCGGCGGAGGGTTGGGATTCTCTCGCGGACATCGCGGATCGGCTGATCTCGGCGATATCCCTGCCTTCCCAGAGCCCCCGGCGCCACTCGGTGTAGTCAAAAGGTTCCCTGGCCAGCAGGGTAACAAATCTTTCCGCTTCCACCGGCCCCAGGGTGGAAGCCAGGGCGCGGAATCCCAGGCTACGAATCTCGGTATCCGTTCTCATCGGTCAAATTTCCTTACAAAAGTTGGGGGATCAAGAATAATAATCTCTTTAACCTTTTCCAGTTTGTTCAGCAAGGCGTCATCCGTGGTAAGAAAGTAATCGCAGCCCATCTTTACCGCACAAGCCAAATGCAGGCAATCCGCCGGTCTTATTCCCAGTTCGCCGTAGCGGGTGGCCAGAAGGATAATCCCCTCTGACTCTTCAATGTCGTATGAAGCAATACTTCTCCAGGCTTCGATTGCCTCTCTCCTTTCTCGAAAAGGGTTGGCCTGATTTTCATAGTCCAGCATATAGGACCAGGCCAGTTCCAGTTCCCCCTTTCGAATCAGCTCCTGGACGTAAAGTTTCGCTTCAGCCTCAATCCTTATCCGATATCGAGATTGGTCATCAAACGGACGGTTGAAACAACAGTTATCGAGATAGACTTTCATTTTTGTTGCTCAACAAACATAGAATAGTGATTAATCATAACCTATCTTCCCGTCGCCGCAAGTCATCTTTGCAGCAATTGGAATAACTCAAGTACAACATCTACCGGTTGAAGCCGGACGCGGAGAAGTCGAAGAAGGAGCTTTTCTCGACATCGTCGAGGACGAGGACGAAAAGGACTCGGCGGGTGAATCAGTTCAGCCGCTTCCCGGGAGCCAACAACCCTTCTCTCCCCACGGGGCCGGCGGGGGGAGGGTTATTGGTGGTAGGGGTAGCTGTTGAACTTTCGCTCCGGTCCCGGCAAGAGTCGGGACCGGGGGCGAGATTCTTTCTTTCGTGGGGTAGCTGTTAAACTTGCGCTCCGGCCGGATAAACCGGCCGGGGGCGGGTTGTTGTTCTTCTCCCGGCTAGCTTTTGAACTTGCGCTTTCCGGGGATACCTGTCCGGCGAAGTATTTGCGAAGACGGAAACCCCGGGGGGGCGGGCTGTATTCTCGTTCCCGGGGGTAGCTTTTGAACTTCGCCGCCGGACGGAGAGGAAGAGGTGATAGCGTGAGTGAACGAGTCAACCATCTACAGCCAGATGCCTGGGGAAGAAAATTCTGAAATAATCGGGAATAAATCCCCGGGCCGGTCCGACTATCAGATAAAGGAGGGATGGTGTGATCCGGATTGAATTTCAGAATATGGAGGGTGGCGCGAGATGATCCTGAAGTCCCCCGTTGATAAAACTACCGCCAATTCCGGCCGGCCGGCCGGGCGGAAGCTGTCCACCAAGCGGATTCTCGTCGAGCTGCTTACCGGCCCGGGAGTTTCCGGGCGGAAAACCCGGTTGGCCGGGAGGCCCTGAATTATCATCCAGGGGGCGGCAGTTTTCCCCCGGCGGGAATCGTTTCCGGGACCGCTTCCTTGCATCTCCGTGTCTCGAGCCGGTCGAGGAAATAAAAATATTTCGGAATAAATCATTCCCCGGTTACGACTATCTGTTGGGAAGGACGAATTCAATATCCAACAACCAATAAGGAATAGCCAATGGAGGAGGATCGGCAGTACGATTTACAGGATCGCCTGGTCGACTATGCCGTCCGGATCAGCAAGTTTTCGTCCGCCTTGCCGAAAACGAAGATCGGTTTGCGGCAAACTTTGTATTCCAGCTTACTGCTGAAGAGAAGGTTGAGGTGGTCGCAAATTGCGACAACTTCGTTTTTCAATACTTTGCCGCCGGCGTTTTTCGAACACGGTGCCATTATGGCGGTCAGCGTTTTGATTTCGCCGAAAACGAATCGCGACGGCAGGATGGTATCGCAGCCGCGATACGGGTCCGGGGATACGGGTCGGGATGGACTTGACTAAGGCAGACAGGTATGGGATCGTAGATATGAATATGAAAGCCGCGGTAAAAAAGATTGCTGCCGAGGTCAGGGCCCTTCCTGAGCGGGAATTCGACGAATTCCTTTCCTGGCTGGCCGACTATGAACTCGCCAATACTGAACGGTGGGATAAAGAGATTGAGCGGGATTCACAGCCGGGCGGCCGGCTAGACGCGGTGTTGTCGCGGGTTCGCGAGGACATCGTCGCCGGGAGGACCAGGCCTCTGGATGAAGTCATCGACGACACCTGATTTTCGCAGATCTTTCGCGGTTCTTCCTCCTCCGATCAGGGCGAGGACCCGGAACGCTTATCGACTCTGGCTGAACAACCCCCGCCACCCCGGCCTGCAGTTCAAGAAAACCGGCGCCGTTTGGTCTATCCGGGTCGGCGGAGGTTACAGGGCGCTGGCGCTGCTCGATCGGGACAGATTCTACTGGTTCTGGATCGGGACTCACGACGAATACGAGCGGTACCTGAAGCAACTCTAAAGCAGGGTTTCCCGGGATTGGTGTTTCCCATCGGCCTTGACCTCCTGGACCGCTCGTTCCTGGTTCCGTCCGCGACCAAGCGGGACCTGGCCGGGATCCTCTCCTCCGTCCGAACCGTGGGAGAGCGCCTCGGATTGCCCCCCGCCCCCGGCGGGGTTCCGGCAGTACTTGATGCCGGTCGGAAGTATTGACGGATCAACTTCGCTATTGCTTTTCTCGAGGTTATGACACAGTCTGCATAACCAATACTCACTGACCGGGGATTTGCCGCTCAGGGACTGAATCAATATCAAAACAAGGAACTTTATGAATTTTAATCAGTTTAATTTAGATTCCCGTCTGGAGGCGGGAATAAACAAAGCCGGATATTCCGCGCCGACACCGATTCAAAAAGAGGTGATCAATATAGCGATGTCCGGACAAGACCTGATCGGGACAGCTCAGACCGGCACCGGCAAAACAGCGGCGTTTGTCTTGCCGATCCTGCACAAATTGTTAGTGGACCGGCATAAATACGCGACGGTATTAATTGTTACTCCTACCCGGGAATTGGCGGAACAGATCAAACAGCATATCGATATGCTGCAGTACAAAACAGGTATCCGGAGCGCAACTGTTTATGGCGGCGTGAGCGCTCCCTCGCAGATCAAAGCATTGCGCCGCGGGGTGGATATTATCGTGGCTTGCCCGGGAAGGTTACTGGACCTGATTAATCAGGGTTACGCGAAATTGGATAGAATCAATGTGCTGGTGCTGGATGAGGCCGACCGTATGCTCGATATGGGGTTTCTTCCCGATATCAAGCGGATCCTTTCGTATCTTCCGAAAAAGCGGCAGACCATGCTCTTTTCCGCGACATTTCCCCGGGAGATAGAAGCACTCGCTAAACAGGTACTGCATAACCCCAGAAAAGTCGCGATCGGGATCAGCCGGCCGGCCCACACCGTTTCCCACGCTCTCTTTCCGGTGTCACAGCATCTGAAAGCCAAACTATTACTAAAAATCCTCGAGCATACGGATACGAATTCCGTCCTGATATTTACCCGCACTAAATACCGGGCTAAAAGCCTGGCAAAAAAAATTAGTGACAAAAATTATACCGTTACCAGCATTCACAGTAATCGTTCCCAGCCGCAACGGCAGGCCGCGCTGAAAGGTTTTAAGGATGGGACTTACCATATAATGGTGGCCACCGATATCGCCGCCCGCGGCCTGGATGTAGAGAATATTTCTCACGTTATCAATTTTGATATCCCCGCCACCGCGGATGATTATATCCACCGGATCGGCCGGACCGGAAGAGCCGAAAAGAGCGGCGACGCCTTTACGCTTACTACGCCGGAAGATGAAGATATGATTAAAAAGTTGGAGAAGATAATCGGGGATAAAATCCCGCGGGAAAAGCTGGAAGACTTCGATTATAATTCCCCGAAACCACAGCACATTCAACGACCGCGGAAAGTGGGTAATCAAGGCCGGAAATCCAAATTTCGGCCCGGGTCGGCTAAAAGTCGAAAATTCTGACGATAGCGATCCGGCGGATTGAGTCGGAATAATTAAGAGATCTCCGATCCTTTCAAGACTGCCGAAGTGTAAACTGTCAAACCGCGCCAACCAGGGGATGAATCAGCGATGCTTGAGTCACTCCGGGTGAAAAATTTTGCCATTATCGCCGACGCCGCGTTGGAATTCTGCCCGGGCCTGAACGTGATCACCGGGGAAACCGGGGCCGGGAAATCCATCCTGATCGGCGCCCTCGGTCTTCTGCTCGGGGAGAGGGCGGACAAGACGATGGTTCGGGCCGGGGAGAAAGCGGGGAGCATCGAGGCCGTTTTCCGCCTCGACGATTCTTCCGCGATTGACGGTATGCTCGAGGAGATGGGGCTCGATCCCCTCGCCGAAGGAGTGCTGATTATCCGGCGGACAGTGCCGGTCTTAGGCGCCGGACGGGTCTTGATCAACGACTCTCCCGCGACCGTGCAGGCTTTGAAGCGGCTCGGCGATCTCCTGGTCGGTCTTCACGGTCCCCACAGCCATCAATCCCTGCTTTCCCCGGAATTTCAACTCGAACTGCTCGATTCATTCGGGCATCTGGAGAAGGCCAGGTCCGCTTACGAAAGCGCTTATCGCGGGATGCTGGAGTCGCAAGCCGCCCGCCGGGCCCTGGAGGGCGATGAAGAGACCGTGGCCCGGCAGATCGACCTGCTCCGCCACCAGGTGGGGGAGATCGCGGAGGGGGAGGTGGAGGATCTGGACGAGGAGCGCTTGAAGCAGGAGCACCGCGAGGCCGCCAACGCCCAGCGCATCCTGGAGCTGGCGGATGGAGCCTGCCGGGGGCTGGACGGGGAAGAAGACTCGATCTTCCCGCGCCTGGTTTCCATCCGCTCCGCCCTGGGAGAACTGAGCCGCCTCCTCCCGGAGGGCGCCGCCTGGGATGATGAGGCCGAAGGGATCGCCATCCAGATCCAGGAACTTGCCGGCCAGATCGGCAGCCGGATCGACCGGGTTGAGGTTGCCCCGGAGAGGCTGGGGGAACTGGAAGAGCGATGCATTCTCCTCCAGGAGTTGAAACGGAAATACGGCGGCACCGTGGAGGAGATTCTGCGGTTCCTGGAGCGGGCCAGGAAAGAGCTGGAAGAGCTGGAGACCCGGGAAGAGCGGATCGCGGAGTTGGATGCCCGGCTGGAGGGAGAGAAGAAGCTGGTCCAGACGGCGGGGAAGAAGCTGGGTAAGTCCCGCCGGAAGGCCGCCGGGGAGCTGGCCCGGTTGATTACCGCCGCGCTCGGGGAGCTGGGATTTCCCCGCGGGGTGTTCAGCGTTTCCCTCCGCGAGTCTCCGCCCCGGCCCTCCGGGCTGGACGAGGTCGAATTCGATTTCGCCCCCAACGCCGGGGAAGCCAGCCGTCCGCTCCGGGGGATCGCTTCCAGCGGGGAGATCTCGCGGGTAATGCTGGCGAGCAAGGCGGTTCTGGCCGATCACGACCAGATCCCGGTCCTGGTCTTTGACGAGATCGACGCCAATCTGGGCGGCGAGGCCGGGAACGCCGTCGGGGAGAAGCTAACCGCCGTCAGCCGGAAGCATCAGGTCATCTGTATCACCCATCTGCCCCAGGTGGCGGTCCACGGCCGGCGGCACCTGGTGGTCTCCAAGGAAGTCCGCTCCGGCCGGACCGTGACCGGGATCAGTTCGGTGGAGGGAGAGAGCCGGGTGGAAGAGATCGCCCGAATGCTGGGGGGGCGGAGCCTGACCAGCGTGGTCCTGGATCATTCCCGGCAGATGCTGGGGAACGCGGCTCCGTCAGACGGTTAGAAGCGGAAAACGCCCCCTAAAATGCGTCAGATCCCTGGTGTAATATATTGGTAGGCAACAATTAGCACTGGTCAGACCCCGGAAATCGTTTGCTATTTACCCCCGGCAGGTGGTTACCGACATCGAGAGTGGTTCAAATAATGGGGGCAGGTCAACAGGAGGTCGTAATGAAACGGAGCAGGAAAACCGGTTGGAATATCTGGATGTTTGTCGGTCTTGCCATAATTGTCTCCGGTATCTTCGCGGCGGCCGCCGATGCCGCTTTGACTCCGGAAGAGGCGCTTAAGAAACTTGCCGAAGGCAATAAGCGATATGTCGCCGGAAAAGCCGCTCACCCCAATCAAGGTCAGGCCCGCCGCCAGGAGACTGTCGCGGGACAACATCCTTTTGCTTCCATCCTGGCCTGTTCCGACTCCCGGGAACCGGTGGAGATAATCTTCGATCAGGGGATAGGCGATATTTTCGTTGTCCGAGTGGCCGGCAACGTGGTTGATACCATTGAAATCGGTTCGCTTGAGTATGGGGTGGCCCATCTGGAGACTCCGGTAGTGGTGGTTTTAGGCCATACCCATTGCGGAGCCGTGGCGGCGGCGGTAAAAGATGCGCCGGTTCAGGGTAGTATCGTTCCTCTGGTTGAGAACATCATCCCGGCCGTTTTCGCGGTGCGGGAGAAGAACCCGAAATTAGCCGGGGCCGATCTCTTAGCCAGGGTTACCGAAGAGAATATCTTCTTGTCCATCGAGAATTTGATCACCCGCAGTTCGATAATTCGCGAAAAGATCAAGGCGGGAAAACTCCAGGTCTTGGGCGCCGTTTACGATATCGAAACCGGCCGGATCGATCTGCTGGGCGCGCATCCGGAGCAGGCCCAGTTTCTCAAGGCTTATGTCCCGATCCCCGAATCGTCATTACTCGCCCCTTGACTCTGTAAAATGGGGTCGAATCTTTCCTCTTAACAGTAGAGACTGATAGGACTGGTTCAGCAACTATCGGCACCATCGATCCGCGATATCGCCCCAGCGCAACCTGATATGCTAAAGCTTGTCATCCGCCTCTTCGCCCTGGCGGCGGCCATCTCCGCGGTGGGATGCCGTTCCGGAGCTCCCCGGCAGTCCCTCCTGGTCGGCGTGGACGCCAACTACTCCCTGGAGATGGAGCGGTCCGGCGCCGGGTGGAAGTGGAACGGCCGGGAAACCGATCTTTTCCAGGGGATGGCGGCGAAGGGAGTCAGGGGATTCCGGGTCCGCCTCTGGACCAACGACGCCGGCCCGCATAGCCGGGGATACGCCGCCCGAGTAATCCAAAGAGCCGCCGCGGCCGGTCTGGAACCATACCCGGTAATCTTCTTCAGCGACGATTGGGCGGATATGTTGAAGCAGCCGGTGCCGGCGGCCTGGCGGGGCCTGTCCTTCGCCGAGCGGAAGGCCGCGGTGGAGGACTACTCCCGGGAGGTCGTCGCTTATCTGCGGGACACGGGGTTACGAGGTCATCTCTACGAGATCGGCAACGAGATCGATTTCGGTATCTGCGGTGAATATCCCGACGATGAGGCGGAGAAGAACCCGGCGGCGCTCAGGGAGTTCTACTGGCCGCGTTCGGCGGAGCTGATCAAAGCCGGCCAGGCCGGGGTCTTGAAGGCCGATCCCGAAGCGCTGTTTATGCTCCATATCGCCCACTGGTGGGACGCGGATTTCTGCGAGGCTTTCTTCCGTTTTATGCTCGACCGGGGAGTCCGGGTGGATTACGCCGGCCTTTCCTATTTTCCCTCTTCCGGCATCGGGGGTTCTCTGGAAATGGAGCAATTCGGCGAGCTGGTGTCCCGGCTGGCCACGGCGATCGACCGTCCGGTTGTGGTGGCGGAGACCGCTTACCCGAGCACAACGGATTTTACCGGCCAGTTCTCGGGCTGGAAACACGAGGTTCCGGGCTATCCGCTGACGCCGGAAGGTCAGCGCCGGTGGCTGGCCGATTTTCTTTCGTTCTGCGCTTCTAATCCCGCCATTCAATCCGTCTATTACTGGAGTCCGGAATGGTTCGGCGAAGGAATGTGGCAGGCCTTCGCTCTCTTCGATCCGGAAGGAGAGGCCCGGCCGGCCTGGGACGCCATCTCCGGTTTCACTTCTTCCGCTCGCCGCGCCAGGCCGGCGGCATCTCGACCGTGCAGTGGTTCCTGACCGCCTTCGCGATCGGGAAGGCGAGGGTAGCTGTCGTACTTAAGAAATTGCCTTCGGGGTCGCTTGATCACGGAATCGGCTCACGCCGGCTTCATAAGGCATAATCCGGGGTCGATCAAGGCTGGGGGGATGGTTCTTCCTTCCCGAAGAAATACCGGTAAGTCCAGAGGGCGGAGCAGATCCCGATGAAGGCGCCGAAGATCACGTCGCCGGGGTAGTGGGCGGTGACCACCACGCGGCTGACCCCGATCAGTGCGGCGGCGGCGATGAAGAGATAACGCCATCGGCGGAAGAGGAGGGCGAGGGCGGTAAAGATGGAGAAGGCCCTCAGGGTGTGCCCGGAAGGGGAGGAGTGCTGGGCTCCGTTCTCGGCGAAGAAGGTCAGGCCGTACTGCTCGGACTCGAAGAGCATCACCGGGCGCTGACGGCCGAGGAGGTACTTCAACCCTTCCCCGATGACCAGGGCCACCGCGCAGCTCAGGCCGACGAAGAGCAGGTTCCGGGTCCACCTCCGCTTCAGACGGGGGTCGACGACCACCACCAGGATCAGGGTCAGCGCCAGGCCGAGGCGGACATAGGACCCGGCGGCGGCGGTGGAGACGACGGCCCCCGCCCGGCAGATCCAGGTGCCGGCCAGGTTGCGGTGGACCCAGAGGTCGACGGGCCGGTCGAGCCAGAGGAAGAAGGCCAGGTAGACCGCGGCCGTGATCAGGGCGGCGAGGAGCGTTTTTTTTAACAGCCTGTCCATTAAGGCCCTCCCGGTGTCGGTATTCTAACCTCGGTGCGGATCACGCCGGGATTATAGCACTGGCCGCGGCTGAGGCAAAGCCAAAGCATCCCCCGCCCGGGCCGGAGGCCGAAATCAGAGGTTTTCGCCCTGGCGCGTTTTCCCAGGGCCGGCCCGAAACACTGGCTGCTGGGGGTCACCCCGGTGAAGCGACCGACTTCCAAAGCTTCTCCCCGGCTGATCGGCCGGGAATACTGCTTTCCCCCGGAATCCCAATTGTCCCGACTGTCCGGCCAGATGACAGGGACGCTTAGTGAACTGAAAAAACGACCGGGTTAGGACACCATATCGGGAGCGATCAAGCCGGCAATTTTTTGAACGACCAGCTCCACCTGCCGGGCCAGCCATTCGTCGATCCCCAGTTCCCCGGCCTTGGTCTTGAGGAAGACCCGCTCGTTTTCGTCAATGGTTCCATCCACCAGCACTCCTTCGACCAGGCGGGTGTATTCCAGCACATTGTGAGGGGCGCACTGCCGTTCGATTTCGTAGGCCTCGTCCTGAGTCAGCCCCAGCGCCAGGCGCTTCTTGCCGAGCATCTCCCGTTCCCGAACGTTTACGACACCGTCAAGATAGGCGCCCGCGCAGAAGACTCGATACTCCTCGCAAGCCCGGCGGTGTTCTTCGGTCTCGCCGACGGGATGACGCGAAATCCGCGTCTCGCAGTAAGGACAGATGCGGAAAGCCGCCGCCAGCGCGCGATGGCAGACCGGACAGACCAGCTTGAGTTGAGCGCCGCAGGCGGGACAGTAGCTCCAGCCCTCCGTAACCGCCGTTCCGCAGATCGGGCAGGCTGTCAGTTGGCGTTCATCTTCGGGTACCGGATCGACTTTCTGTTTCGCTCCTAGCAATTCGCAGTCGTAAAGGAAGAGTTTTGTCCCGTAAACCATTTCGTTGGCGTCTTCCCGGCCAACGTCCTGCGAGTGGCGGGGGTTTTTCGCATCGTCAAAGCACGAGACCAGCTTATCCCAATCCAGCTGTTTGACTTTTTGCAGGCTTGAAGAAAGTCTCCGGCGCAGTTCCGAGAACAAATCCGTTTCCAGATAGAGATGTACCATTTCGTCCAGGGCGAAGTTGTCCGAGAAGCGCCGCCCGCGGCCGATGTGGCGCTCGGCGTCCCGAAGGCGTTGAGATAATAAGTTGTCGGCGTCTTCCGCTCGCGCATCGTCGAGCAGCTTTTTCATGGCTTTTTCCAGAAGTTGCCCGCAGGTCATAACTGTTCGGCACCATTTTTGATTCCGGAGCGACTCTTCAATATGGGCCAGTCCGCGCTCGAATTCGTTGGAGCTGGTCGCGCGCGGAGCAGCCAAAGTAGGTTCCCGAGTCGCGGGAGGGATTGGGACAGTGAACTCAGTGCAGCTCCCTTCCGGGGCCAGGCAACGCTGCAGCGCTTGCACCAGTTTGTTCACGTGATTCTCCAACAGGCCGGAAAAGGCGTCAAACCATTGTGACGAGGTGATAAAATATTCAATAGACGGCCCGGGCTGGACATCCTCGATCCGAAACGGAACGATCCGCAAGTTTTTGCTCACGGCGCGTTCGAGTTCGCGCAGGACGTGCGGGGATTGGTTGGAATTCGAAGAGAAGACAAAAACCATTATCCGGCTGGCGGCGATGGCCTCGACGATGGCTCCGCCGTATACCGTTCCCACAGTTATGTCCCGCGGGGCGATCCAGCAGCGGACATCCTTCTGCTCCAACTCATCGCAGATCTGCTGGGCTACGGCCTTGTCTTTAGCGGAATGGCAGATAAAGACATCGTGTTCCATAACACCCTCCCTGAGTATGGCTATACGTCAGGACACCGTGCCTCTTCATTAGCATCCGGACAATGGAAAATCGCACTGGGGTAGGTGCGTGTTCGGCAGAGGCTAGGAGATACTGAAATAATACTTTAGCATTCAAGATAATAATGTTATCAGAAGCGAACCAACTCCGCAAATACTAATATACTGCTTCCGATCATTGTGCTTCGATTTTCGCCCGAATTGTTGATCGAGCCATTGCGTCGCATTTGGTCCGGGTAGTCGCGCGGACCGGGAGCTTCCAGGCGATGTATTCCGTGGCCGTCCGCAGTTGCTCGATGTCTTTGCGGATCTTAACCTCCAGCCAGTAGGCCCCGGCCGGATGGGGGGCGGAGGGGGGGATGTCGACGGAGATGAAGAGGCCGTCGTGGTCCATCGCGACCTGGCGCTGGAAGCGAACTTCGCGGTCGGGGGCGGCGTCGCTGAGCCGCCGGGCTACGGCGCGAACGCTGGGGTCGGGGATGGCTTCGATCGTCCACGGCATCTCCCGGTCCGGACCGAAGTCGAAGCCGGCCTTCTCCTTGAGGGTGGCGAAACAGCGGTAGAGACCGGGTGTGCCGCTCCGCACCTCCTTCGCCCGGGTGTACATCACCTGGAGCGCCTGCTTGGAGATTTCCCCATCTTCCCCGATCCGTTGGCGGAGGCGCAGATAGGGCCGGCGGCCGTTGTAAACGGCCAGCGAGTTCCTGGTCAGATAGAGGTCGCGGTAGCTGTAGGAAGTGCGCACCGGCAGCCGGAAGCGTTCCCGCAGCCGGTCGATGATTGTTTCCGGGGCGAAGGTCGGATCGCCTTCGGGGTCGACCAGGAAGTGGGCCTCGTAGTAGGACTTGGTGACGAATCCGGCCCGCCGGAGCTTCCGGAGCAGGAAGGCGTACCGGAGGTCGATCGAGAGAACCTCCAGGCTGGAGGCAAGGGCGACGGCGGTGATGAAGGCGGCGGCGGCGAGCAGAGTCGCCCCGGCCACCGACTGGGTCCCGGTCACCCGGAGCAGGAGCCAGAGGAGGACGGTGTAGGCCGGGTCGTGGTAGAGGAGGTCGGCGCGGAGGGAAGGCCACCCCGCGCGGATGGCCCCGGCGAAGTAGTGCCGCCGGGGTTTGCGGCGGCCGGCCGGCGTCGAGCGGTACTTACGGAAGGCCTCGCGGAAATAATAGATGAACAGCCCCGGCTTCTCGGCCAGCGGACCGACCAGGGCCAGGATTGGCGCCAGGGCGGCGGCTGAGAGGTCCCGGGCGAACAGTCGGAGGAGGGCGGCTGCGGCCAGGGTGGCTCCGGTGCTGACGATCCAGGCGCAGATCTCGTCTCGTCCCAACCGCAGCCCGAAAGAGATGAAGGGGTTGGGGGCAAGGATGACCAGGCCGCTGTTCGGTTCTCCCTGTTCCCGCCGGCGGGGCGGGGGATCGGTCCGGCTTGTCGGGTCTGTCTCCATACATATCCCCGGTCTTTTCAGTCCCCCGGAGATTCCCGGGGGATCATCGCCTGATTTTCCGCCTGGCATAGGCCAGGACGAAAGGCCGGATCACCCGGGGCATCTGGCGGCGGCTCAATTCAGCCAGCGGGGCCCATTCCCAGGCGTCGTGTTCGGAGCTGAGGCGGACCTCCGCTCCGGCGGTCCTCGCCTCCATACAGAGCAGGACGACTTTGACCTCTGGTAGTTCGAAGAGGGTCACGCCCGCCAGGCCGGTGATTTCAATCTCCAGGCCGGCTTCCTCGCGGACCTCGCGGACCAGGGCGGAAGCAAAGTCCTCCCCCTGGTCAACCTTGCCACCCGGCCACTCCCAGCACCCCCGGAAGTTCCGGCTGGCGGCCGAACGCCGCAGCAGCAGGCACTTTCCGGATTCGTCGAGAATCACCGCCTTAACGGCGAGCGAGTAAGGTTTCACGTCAGTGTTTCCTCCTCCTTCCGGTTTGCCCGCGCCGTTTGGCCGCCGGCCTTACCACCTCCCACCCTGCCCGGGCCAGGATCTCGGGGAACTTCTCCACCGCTTCGCGATCGTACTTGCGGACGGGGTCCAGGCCGGAATCGGACCAGGGCAGGATGCAGTCGTGGATTCTGGTCTCGTCGTCGCGGGGCTTGCCGTAGCGCCAGCCTTCCCGGATGCGTTCCACGTTCCAGCGGCCGTGCTCCATCTCGGCCATCCGCTCGACTTCCTGGTCCGTGAATTCAGTCCGGATCTTCGGCCGGTCCGCCGCCCGCACTTTATATCCGCAGGCCTCCAGGATCACCCTGGCGTACCGGGCCTGTTCCCGATTGGCTTTCTTGAAAGTTTCGTCGAGTTTTTTCCAGGGGCGCATATTCTCGGGCAGCCGCGCGGCGCTTCCCGCTACGTAGCGCTCGTGGAATTCCCGCGCCATCGCCTCGACCCGGTCGGGGTCAAGGTCCGCTTTTCCCGGACGGAGCAGGGCGTGAAAGGTGGCCCGGTCCAGCGGGATGGGCATCAGGTTGGGTACCCCGGCCCAGAGCGGGTCGGCGATGATCGCCTCGGCCGCTCCGCCCGACCCCTGGGCGATTACGACGCGGGTCCCCAGGGCCAGGGCCGCCCGGTACTCGAAGGCGCTTAAGGGGCCGCCGCCGAACCCGACGCAGATCACGTCCCGCGGGTCGACGCCGTCGTTCTTAATGTCCTGCCAGCTTTTTAGGACCTGGCCCGGCGTGAACCCGCCCGCCCCGCAGGGTACCAGCTGGTCGTAGCGGGTATCCTTTTTAGCGTCGAAGGGCAGTTTCTCCGGGATATATCCAATCAGTTTGAAACGCTTAAGGTTCCGTCCGCGCAGCTCGGCGGCCACCCGCCCGGCACAGCCGGGGACGCCGGAGGTGGTTCCCCCGGAGATCACCGTGCCGGAGAAGGAATCCAGTATGACCTCGACCAGGGGGCGGATGATCCGGGCCAGCTTACGGTCCAGGGTGGCCGCCCCGCCGGAGAGGATGATGACTTTCGGGGGCAGGGCGGGCCCGGCCCCGGTATCCGGACCGGTCCGTTTTGCCAGCGCCAAAAGATCCAAAACCCAGCGGTGTTCCTCGGGGGCTTTCACCCCGGCGTGGAGCCGCTCCACCCAGTTCGCCTCGATCGCCAGCGCGTCCGGCGGAAAGCAGTGGATCCCGGCCAGGCAATGGCGGATGCCGCGGGCGTACCAGCCGAGCGAGTCCAGGGTCCGTCCGAGGAGAAGGGAGAGGCGGCCGGCGGTGAAGTAGGCGCGGGGCAGTTCGATCCCGGCCTCGGCGTGGCTCCGGCAGGTTCTCACCGCTTCCAAAAGCGTGGTCCGCGTGGCGGCCGGCAGCGAGTGTTCGCGCTGGAGGAAAATCTCGAAGCCGAGCATATCGGCCAGGTAGTAGGGGTTGTTCGGCTCGTGTTCGATCGCCTGCTGATGGTAACGACGGGAGTCGGGCCACCTGGGGCGGAGCGGCTCGAGCGCCCAGCCCAGCCGGGACAGCACCCGCGCGTGCAGGCTTTCGCGTTTCCGCGGATGGGGGACGGCCGGGCACCCGGTCTCATTACAGATCGCCTTGGATGCTTCCATCATTTCCAGGCCGCGGCGGTATTCTCCGGAGTCGGGCCGTTGGCGGTGAATCTGGCAGAGCGCGAAACCGAGGTCCTGGAGCAGTTCGCAGCGGTTCTCGTCCCCGGCGCCCGCGTAAGGGTTAAGCTCCTTGACGACCTCGGCGAAATCGCCTCCGGCGGCGTGGAGACGGCCCAGCTTGAGCGCCAGGGCCGGGCGTTTGGCCGGTTCGGGTTCGTTCCTGAGAATCAGCCGCTGGACCTTGATTTCCTCCCCCACCTCCTCCCGGGTCGCGTAGGAGGTGTAATTGGCCAGCATCCCGTCGATTTCTTGCGCCATCGCGCTATAGTTGCGGTCTCCCTCCTCCATCAGGGCGGCAAGCAGGTTCCCGGTTCGTTTCATCTCCCGGGAAAGCCGGAGCGGGTTCTTGTAGATCCGGTCGTGGAGGGTATCGGCCCAGGCGTGCTGGAGCCAGGTCCGGACCTGGATCTCGGCCTTCCGCCGGCCGATGGTTATCAGCTCCGGTTTATCAATCCCCAGCGCGCCGGCTTTCTCCGGTCGGAGCCGCACGATATAGTGCATATCGCGGTAGCCGAACCGATCCTCGCCGAGATGCAACCCCTTCTCGTCGGCCTCGAGAATTTCGAAGTTCGCCTCGATGAACTGTTTCACGGCCTTGACCTGTTCCGCCGTCTGCACCAATACCCGGGCTCCGCAGAGGTCGTTGAAATCGTTGAGGGGGTCTTGGTACTTGTCGAACTTTCTTACCGCTTTCTCGGCGAAGCTCGACACCTTTTTGGCCCGCGACTGCGCCAGGGCTCCAGGGAACGAAACCGCACAGGCGCGCTGGAGCGTCCGCTGGAGGGCGACGGCGTAGACCTGGTAAGCCGGCCGCGCCCTGGTGTAGCGTTCAATCTGCTCCCGGTGTTTCTTCGGCGTAATCTTTTTGGCCGCCATAACGATCCTCCCTTCGTCCGAGGGCAGGTCCGGTTATCCGGGCGTCAGAACTCGGCAGAGGTTATTTTTAAATTGACCAGATTCGGGTGCTCCAGTTTTCATATTTCCTCATAGCCGGAAGAGATAAAATCGTCTCTATATCTTATATCCACGGGATCCGGGTAGCAAGGATAATCGCTGTTTGCCGCGGAATTTCCTTTTCTTCGTCAGGGATATCGGGTAAAAATAATTTGATCTGGAGAGTATCCAACCGGAGGAACGCTTGGAGTGAAGTTGCTGACGATGGTAGCGCTCCGTCACTCGCCGCCGCGGCCCTGGATCAGTCCATCGCGGAACTGCGTAGGACGACAATGCATAATGTTGTCCATAATCTGAAAGCGGTGGGTCTTATGGATACAAAGTCTCCGGAGGCCAATCCACTACTGAGTCCTGCTTCCTATGCTTGGAACGCGAAGAGGCTGCAGCGTGGCATGGTCACCGTGGGAAGGACCTGCGTTCCCTTCGATGCGGCATTGGAGTTGGCCGAACAAACGCACGGTAAGGTCCCGTTCGTAATGATCCGTAATAGGGATGACATCCTTGAACGTAGGACGCAGAAAGATACGTCAGAGTGAAGAACTGTGAGGGGCAAATACAATACTCTAACACTCCATTACTCCAACACCCCGGCCCACACCAAGATCCACCAGCGCCTGGTAATTTTTCGCGACGATCGCTTCGATAGAATACATCCGCAGTTTCGGCGCGGGCATATCAAGCAGTGAATCAGTTCAGCCGCTACCCGGGCAGCCAACAACCCTTTTCTCCCCCCTTCCTCTACCTCGACAGGCGCGGGACAGGTTGCCCCCCGACCCCGGCGGGGGGAGGGGGTTTCAGGGGGGCCGGCGCCCGGAGTGCGGATCGATGGACGGATGCTCTCCGCTCTCTCCCGGGCCGATCAGCCCAAATCAGGCTCTTTCTGTGGAGGCGAGGTTGTTAAACCCCGAGTCCGGGGAAAGCTCCGGCCCCGGGTGGAACCGATAAGTCTTACCCCGGAAATATTACTTGTCCAAGCACTGCAATAAGGTTATATTATAACTAAAATGAAATACCGGGTACGGGTCAAAAGGAAGGTCGGGCGAGGCTTGAACAAGCTGCCGACCGATGTCAAGAAGCTCTTCTTCCTGCTGGTCGCGGACCTTCAGGCGGCCGGGCCGATTCAGAAATCGTGGCGGAACTTCTCGCCCCGGGGAGGGGATCGGTACCACTGCCACTTGAATTACCGTTATGTGGCCTGCTGGACCTGCCGGAAAAGTGAAATCGTAATTGAGGTGTATTATGTTGGCTCTCGTGAAAAAGCCCCGTATTGAGATCTCGCTCCAGGGCGAGGGCGCGGCGGAGCTGGTCGATTGGATCCGGAAGAAGTACGATCTGGCCGTTCTGGCCGAGGGGACCGAAGACGAGATGGTCTCGATCGAAAGCACCGGCTACTGGGAGGAGATGGAGAAGAACCGCGTCGGCAACCTTCTGGCCGGCGCCCGCCT
>JAVCCZ010000194.1 GCA_030765265.1 Candidatus Erginobacter occultus | reverse complement strand
TCTACGTCAACGAGCCGCTCCGGAAGACCGGGAGGGTTGATCTCCGGTTCGAGCACTACCCCCGGGACGTCTTCTCCCCGGTGAAATATCGCGCGTTCCAGGGAGAGCGGGCGGGGGTCAAGTTTCGGGGGAGCAACAGCTTCTGGCAACTCAGGGACGGTATCGGGCACGACCAACGATGGCGGAAGATGCCCTTCTCGGTACGCTGTGAGGAACCCCACCGGATCCTGAACGACTCCGCAACCAGGCATCTTTACCTGGGGACCGGATACCGGGATATCTCGCTGATGCGGAACAAACTCTCCTATGATCTCTTCAAGGCGATGGGGGAAGTCGGAGGTGAACCGCGGCCGGCCCCGGACATCGACTGGGCGGAGGTCTTCGTCAACGGCCGCTACCGGGGTCTTTACGAACTGGGAACCCGGGTCGACCGGCACCTGCTCGGCTGGGACCGCTACGACCCGGAGGGGGAAGATCCGGCCCTGCTCTACAAGTTCGAGGGCGGGAACAACCTCGGCGAGGTGATCACGTGGGCGGTTAAGCTCAAGCACCCCCCGCGATTCTACGGTACGCCTTTCCAACCTTACGAAAAGCTGGTCGAGGTGATCGCCGGGACGGCGGCGGAGGAGTTCGCCGGGGAAATCGGGGGCCTGGTGGATATCCCGGCCGTGATCGACTGGCAGCTGATTCTCAATTACGCCAACAATCTTGACGGCAACGTCGATGAATTCTACCTCGCCCGAGCGGCCGGAAAAGAAGCCCGCTTCTCCATCCTCCCCTGGGATTACGACAAGACCTTTGCCGGCAAAGAACCCCGGTGGCTGACCAACGCCTTGCCCGGCCGGCTGATGCGCGACTACCCGGGCTACCAACAACAGCTGGCGGATAGATGGCGGGAGCTGCGCCGGGAACCCTTCAGCGAGGCGGCCATCGGCGAGCGGATCGATGAGATGGGGCGCCACCTGGCAGGTTACGCCCGGTGGGATTACCGCCGCTGGGATGAACGATATTCCCGGGGTTCAACCCTGGCCGAAGCCGTGGCTGAACTCCGCCGCCGGGCGCTGGAACGACTGGTCTGGATGGATGAAATCCTGGGCGTCAAAGCGGGCGGGAGTTGAGCGCCCGGCGGGCTTTAAGGTTCTCTTCCGATTTCCGACCAATGAGTTACCCCGATTGATAAATCGGGTTTTGGGAAATGACTGGAGAATTTTACTGGAGAATTTTCCTTGCCCCCGGGAAAATCGGCAAGTAGCATTACCCTCCTTCTCCAGCTAAGTTCCGATGAAGCGCCCGCCGGCTTCAAGAGAAGCCACAGGGCCTCGGGACAGGTTCAAGAGAAGCCATATAGTATTGCGACAGGAATGGCAGTCTTATCCGCCTTCAGGATGGAATGAACAGGATACTGGAAATTATCAAGTGGAAGGACCTGATCCGGAACCTGGTCCTGAAAAACCTCCGGATCCGCTACAAGGGGTCGGTGCTGGGGTTTCTCTGGACGATGATCAACCCGATGTTTATGATGCTGATCTACTTCATTTTTCTCCGGCTGCTCCGGATCGCCATCGACCTCCCCTCGCTCCTGGTCGGCATCCTGGCCTGGCAGTATTTCGTGATGTGCCTCTCCGATTCGGTCAACGCCATCACCGCCCACCCTTCCCTGATCAAGCGCACTTCCTTTCCCCGGCTGGTCTTCCCGCTGTCGATGGTCCTGGCCAACCTGATCAACTTCCTCCTCTCCCTGATCGTCCTGGTCCTCTTTCTGAGCGGTTATTCGCTCTTTTTCGGCTACACCATCACCCTGGGGCTGCCCCTGATCCTGCTGCCGGGGGTGATTATCCTCCAGACCGCCCTGGTCCTCGGTTTCGGCAGTTTCTTCGCCTGCTGCAACGTGTATTTCAAGGATACCGAGCATATTATGAGCATTCTCCTGCTGGCCTGGTTCTTTCTCACCCCGATTATGTATCCGCTGGAGAAGGTCCGGGAGTCGGCCGGGCAGTTCTTCAATCTTTACCTGCTCAACCCGATGGTTCCCGTGGTAACCCTCTACCGCTGGGTTTTTCTGGGGATAGCTCCGCCCACCTCCCCGTTGTTCTACCTTTCCTGCCTGCTGCCTTTTCTGATCCTGTTCGCCGGGGTGACGTTTTTCCTGAAAAAAGAACTCTATTTCGCCGACGAAATGTAAACGATGAAGACGATTGAAGCCATCAATGTCAGCAAGCTTTTCCGGCTCCGCCATACCGGCACCCCGACCCTGAAGTCCCGGTTTGTCGACACCATCAAGCGGCGGCGGGGCAGCGAAGACTTCTGGGCCTTGCGGAACATCAATTTCAGCGCGGAAGCGGGTGAAACAATCGGCGTGATCGGACCCAACGGCTGCGGCAAGACCACGCTGCTCTCGATCATCGCCTCCACGATGGCCCCGACCACCGGGCGGGTAATCACCAGGGGACGACTGGCCAGCCTGCTGGAACTCGGCGCCGGTTTCCATCCCGACCTGACCGGCCGGGAGAACATCTTCCTCAACGGGGCGATTATGGGAATCCCGCGCCGGACCATCGAGGAGAAGTTCGACTCGATCGTCGCCTTTTCCGGTCTGGACCATTTCATTGAAACCCCGATCAAGTTTTACTCTTCGGGGATGGTGGTCCGGCTCGGTTTCTCGGTGGCGATCGAGGTCAACCCGGACATCCTCCTGGTCGACGAAGTTCTGGCGGTGGGCGACCAGGCTTTCCAGAAAAAAAGCTCGCGAAGGATCCAGCGGATGAAGGAGGCCGGGAAGACCCTCCTGGTCGCTTCCCACGATATGGGGACGATCCGGCGGTTCTGCGACCGCGTCATCCATCTCCAGAACGGGGAAATTGACGAGCAGGGAGTGCCGGCGGGGGTGGTGGACAACTATATCCAAAGCGCCCAGGAATTGCCCGACGGCCTGGGCAAAATCGCCGGCTGGGGGACGATGGAAGCCGTAATCCGCGGGGTTAAATTCCGCGGCTCCGGGGGAAACGGGAAACCCGCTTACCGGACCGGCGACGACTTCTCGGTGGAGATCGAGTACTTCGCCGCCCGGAAAATCGAAAACCCGGTCTTTGGTTACGCCGTCCATACCCACGATTTCCAGCTCTGCTCGGGGAGCAACACCCAGATCGATCGCTGCCCCATTGAGGCGATTGAAGGGCCGGGGTTGATGAAACTGTCGCTGGAGTCGCTGCCACTGCTCCGGGGCCACTACCTGCTTTCCCTCTCCATCCATTCCCAGGATCATAATATCAATTACCACCGTCAGGATTACACTTATCCCTTCGACGTCGTCTCTTCCACCGACCGCACCGGCATAGTCGACGCGACGTCCCGGTGGGATTTCCGGCCCGGCGGGGAAAAAGGACCAGGCAGCCAAGGTTAAGCGGGCAAGTTCCGGAGACGGGAAGAAGGTATCCGGAAGTGACTGTCAGCGGCCGATCCAATCCGCAGCAAGAGGAAATACCGAAGATGAACGACGCTTTTCAGATTGAGACGCCCGGGGTTGACGTGGAGAAGGTGATGGCCGAGATCCGCCGGCGGGTGGAAGCCAAGCGGGCCCGAGGCGTTTACAACCAGTTCTCCCTGGCTGACGCCGGCCACGAACACGATACCATCGCCCTCAAGCAGGGCAACGAGTACTTCGACTATTACCTGAAGTCACTCCTGCTGGCGGCGGAGATCGATATCAACGACTTCGAGATCGCCAGCAAGAGCCGTTTTTTCGGGCGGCCGGTGGTCGGTCTGAAGAAGCTCATCTGGAAGCTTCTCAAGTTCTACACCTTCCGGATGTTTTCCCAGCAGCGGGACTTCAACGCCCGGGTGGCCGTGATTCTCCAGGGGATGGACCGGCGGTACTCCCGGAAACTGGCCCAATTGGAAGACCGAATCAAGTCTTTGGATGAAGACCGCTCCTGACAGGCTGAGACTGGCCCTGGTCTCCCCCCGTTACGCCGCCGGCGCCGCCGGCGGTGCGGAAAACCTGATCCAGCAGTGGGCCGAGAAACTGGCCGAACGCGGCCACGAGATCGAGGTCCTGACCACCTGCGCGAAAAACCACTTCACCTGGGAAAACCAGTTCCCCCCCGGTCCCGGGCGGGTGGGGGGGGTCCGGGTGACCAGGTTCCCGGTCAACCACCGCGACACCGTCACCCACCAGCGGGTCCAGGACCGGATCGCCCAGGCAAAAGCACTGACCCTGGACGAGGAGGAAGCCTGGCTCGACAACGGCGTCACCAGTGACGGACTGATCCATTACCTGGAGGAAAACAGCTCCCGTTTCGATACGGTGATCTTCGCCCCTTATCTCTTCGGCCTCACTTACCGGGGGGTCGCCGCCGTGCCGGAAAAGGCCGTTCTGGTCCCCTGCCTCCACAACGAGCCCTTCGCCTACCTGAAGACCACCGAAAAACTCTTCTCCGCCGCCCGGGCCGTCTTCTTCAACACCCCGGGCGAACGGGATCTGGCCCACTCTCTCTTCACCATCCCCCGGGAGAAGTCGCGGGTGGTGGGGATGGGGGTGGAGCCGCCGGAGGAGATCAATCCCCGGCGGTTCACCAGAAAATACGGGATCCGGCGGCCGTTCATTTTTTACGCCGGGCGGCGCGAAGAGGGAAAGAACACGCCGCTTTTAATCGAGTATTTCCGCCTCCTCCAGTCAATCCACGACCCCGCCCCCCAACTGGATTTGGTCCTGGCCGGGAGTGGTCCCATCACCGTTCCGGGGCGGGCGGGCCGGTTCGTCATCGACGCCGGCTTTCTGGAGGAACAGCAGAAATGGAACGCCTACGGCGCCGCCTGGGCCTTCTGCCAGCCGTCGATCAACGAGAGTTTCTCCATTGTCCTGCTTGAGTCCTGGCTGGCGGGCAAACCGGCCCTGGTCAACGAACGCTGCCCGGTGACCCTCTCCCACTGCCGTCTCAGCGGAGGAGGTCTCTGGTTCCGGGATTACTACGAATTCGAGGAATGCGTCCTCTACCTGCTGGAGAATCCGGAACTGGCCGCCGCGATGGGGGAGGCCGGACGGGAATACGTCCGGAAAAACTACAGTTGGAAGGCGATCATCGGGAAACTGGAGACCAACCTGGGGGAAATCCGCGACCGGCGTTAAGCGCCCTCGGGCCGGGCCCCCGCAGACGGGGAAAGCAGCCGGGGTGATCGGAGAAACAGCGCCCGCGGTTACTAGTCGCCCCGGTCACGACCCCCCTGAAAGCCGATGGGAAAGCGAAACCAGATCGAGATCAACCAGCTGCTGGCCGGCTTCGCCCGGGACGACGCCATCAGCAACTACGCCCGGCGGCTGCGGCGGATATTCGAGGGCTGGGGATACCGCTCCCGGATCTTCGTCGACACACCCTACCTCGAACCCGCCCTGACCAATGAAGCCAGCCCCTTCGGGGAGGAACCCGAAGGGGAGCAGATCCTGATCTACCACTTCTCGATCGGCTCCGCCGCCACCGACTACTATCTGGCCGCCCCGGGGAAGCGGGTGGTGATTTATCACAACATCACCCCTCCCGAGTTCTACTACCCCTTTGCCCCGGACGTCGCTGCCACCCTGGCGGCGGGCCAGGAACAGCTTTCGCGGCTGGCGGAGGCCACCGATCTGGCCCTGGCCGACAGCGAATACAACCGGCGCGAGCTGGAGGCGGCCGGGTTCCGGGAAAGCTCGGTCCTCCCCCTCCCCCTGGATCCGTCCGGGCTCGAGGTCAAGCCCTCCAGGAAAGCCCGGCAACGTATGGGAAATAGAAGAGATCACCTGATTTTCGTGGGCCGGATCGCCCCCAACAAGAAGTTCGAAGATCTCTGGCGCGTCTTCCAGTACTACACGAACCACTGCCGCCCGGGGGCGAAACTGATCCTGGTCGGCAAGTACAAGCCGACCGACGGGTATTACTGCTACCTCCGCTCCCTGATGACCGGTCCGGCTTTCAAGAACGTGATCTTTTTCGGGCAGGCGACCCAGAACGAGATGGTCGCCTGTTACCGTCGGGCGGGGGTTTTCCTCTCTATGAGCGAACACGAGGGCTTCGGGCTCCCCCTTTTGGAGGCGATGTATCTTGGGGTTCCGGTCCTGGCCTACGCCGCCGCCGCCGTGCCGGAGACGATGGGCGGCGCCGGGATCATCTTCACGGAGAAAGACTATTACGCCGTCGCCGAGATGGCCGCGCTCCTGGTCGAGGACCACACGTTTCGCCGGGCCATTCTGGACGGGCAACACCGGCGGATCAAGAAATTCCAATCGGTCTCGACCGGGGAGACCCTGCGGAAATTGCTGGCTGCGTGGCTCGGGGAATAACCGGGCGGACGGAGCGGGCCGACCTTCGGGTTTGGCGAAATACCCCCCGCTGAATTAATCGATCTCGAAAACGAAGGGGGAACGGGGGGAGGAGGCGCCGGATTCGCGTTCCCGCCGGAGGGTTTCCAGGGCCGAGTCTTCCAGCCAGGCGTCGAGGATCGACTTCTTGAAGCGGATGGTCGCCCCGATCCGGCTGGCGGGGATGGTCCCCTTGCGGACGTGGCGATAAACCACCTGCTAGTGGAGCTGGAGGTACTCGGCCGCCTGCTCGATGGTCATAATCTCCGGGTAATCCGCCGCCGCGGGCGGGGCCGTTTTCGTCTTCTCTCCGCTCATATCCTCTCTTCTCCGTTTTGTTCCCGGCCGCCGGGAATAATTACCCCTGGATGATCTTCAGCACTTCACCGGTGATGGTCCGGGTCAGCTCTTCCTCATCGAGTTCGCACCGGGCCGGGGCCCCGGGAGCGGCGCAGACGCAGTGGAGGATCTTCCCGGTCAGGCCGGCGGACCGGCGGACCTCGAGGAGCTTTTCGACCTGCTCGGGACTGAGCACCTGGACCCGGCCCAGGGTCTTGGCCGCCAGGATAACCCGGGCGCTGTGCTCGATCTTCTCCAGCTTATAGTAGGCCTCGGCCAGGGTCGGGCCGACGGTCAACGTGCCGTGGCGGTCAAGGATCATCGCGTCGCAGGAGCCGATATGCTCCCGGACGATCCGGGGCGGCTCGTCGGTGGTCGGGGTCCCGTAGGCGGTGGTCGGGACGGCGCCGATGGTGAAGACCACCTCGGGGAGGACGCAGCGGTCGAGGGTCTCCCCGGCCACCGAAAAGGCAGTGCAGATCGGGGGGTGGCCGTGGACGATGGCGGCGACGTCCTTCCGCCGGAGGTAGACTTCCAGGTGGAGGCGGTACTCGGAAGTCGGGCGGCCGGGGGAGAGGGGCGAGCCTTCGGCGTCGATCAGGACCAGCTCGGAGGACTTGAGGAAACCAAGGCAGCTCCCGGTCGGTGTAATCAGGAACCGGTTGTCGTCGAGGCGGGAACTGATGTTCCCGTCGGTGGCGGCGACCAGGTCCTTGTCGTACATCCTCCGCCCGATCTCCACTATCTCCTTGCGGATGGCGTATTCGGCGGTCATTTAGCTTATGAACTTCCGAAGAGACTTAATCTCTATCGCTCAGAGTATGAACCGGGAAAGATCCGGGTGGGGGCGGGGGATGGTCACCGTCCTCACCAGGGCCCCGATCGCCTTCACTTTTCCCTCCCCCGCTTCCATCGCCGCCTCGATGTCCGGGATCTCCCCGGTCAGGGTGACGAAGCTCTTCCCCCCCAGACCGTTGGCGAGCCGGATCTCTAAAAGCCGGATCTCCGCCTCCTTGGCCGCGGCGTCGGCGGCCAGGATGCAGGAGGGGATGGAGAAGGTCTCGATTACCCCTAACGCGTCAATCTCCCCCACCGGGCCGGCGGCCAGGATGGCCGGGATAACCAGGGGGTGGACGTTGGGGAGGAAGAGATGATCGGTGACGGCGTCGGCCCCGGCCTCGATCCCGGCCGCGAGCGACTCCTCCACCGGGCCGGTCAGTCCGGTGATCAGGATGATATACTTCCCCGGACAGACCGACCGGGAGTCGACCACCTCGATCTCCGACTTCTTGGCCATCGCGTCGGTGGTGAAGATCCCGGCGGCGACGCTGTTGAATTCGATAAAACCTACTGCCGCTTCCATTAGATAATTTTCTCCGAATATGTTAGTGGTTATCGCGCGGCCTCATTAAAAATGCCGCAATCGCTTAGTCCGTCGTCCGGATAAGATTTTCAAAAAATACCGGCGCCATATTCTATTTTTATCGCCGAGATCCGGGGTATTGATCAATCAGCCGGTTAGGAGGCGGCGATGATTATGGACTCTTCGGTGACTTTTTCCACTTTCCCGGCGATTGAGGCGTGGACAAGGGCGCCCATCGTCCCCGGTTCGAGGTCGCCGATCAGGTCGCCGGCCTTGACCCGGGCCCCCACTTTCACCACGGGACCGGCCGGCTTCCCGATCCCCTGCTTGAGCGGGATCTCCACCCGGGGAGGAGAATAATCCGTCTCCTCCAGCGGGGCGGGCCGGTCGTAATCCTCCAGCCCCAACCGGTAAGTCAGCCGGGAGACCGGGATCAAACTGTACTCTCTCATCGGGGAGGGACGATAGCTCTCCAGCCTCTCGACCGGCTCCCATTCCCACTCCTTCATCCGCCCGGCCAGCTGCTTGTTGAGCCGTCCGATCGGGAGGTTCATCGGGCAGGAATAGACCCCGCAGAGGTCGCAGTTGCAGCACTGGGGGGCGGAACTGACCCCGGGGTGGCCGGGGATGGGAAGACCCATCGCGATCTGACGCATCACAATATGGGGCTTGAAGTTGTGGCCGAGCAGCGTCCGGGGACAGACCAGGGTGCAGTAGTCGCACTGGCAGCAGATGGCCTGGATCTTTCTCAGGTCGAACTCCAGGGAAGCAGTCTTCCGGGTGACCACCGGATGCGAGGCGGGAAGGACGATCACCGCCGAGGTGGTCTTGGTCAGGGGACGGCCGGGATCGGCGACCGCCTCCCCCATCATCGGCCCCCCGGTGACGATCGTCCAGTCCTCGATCGCCGCGCCCCCGGCCAGATCCACCGCCGCCCGCAGGGGGGTGCCGACCGGGAGAGTGAGGGTCTTCGGCTCCCGGACCGCCCCGGTGACCGTCAGGCAGCGGGAGATGACCGGGTCGCCCCGCTCGGCGGCGGAGATATTGGCGAAGGTCTCGACGTTGCTGACCAATACCCCGACCTTGAGCGGGATCTCTCCGGGCGGGATCACCTTCCCGGTCACCTCGTAAACCAGGACGAACTCGTCCCCGGCCGGGTAAACGCTCTCCAGGAGATGGAGGGAGACGCCGTCGTTCCCGGCGATCTCTTTTTTCAGGGCGGCGATGGCGGCGGTGTACTTCTTCTTCAGGGCGATCACCCCCCGGGAGGCCCCGGTCGCCGCCATCGTCAGCACCAGCCCCCGGACCACCTCGCCTGCCCGGGCGGCCAGCACCTGCTGGTCGTTTCGCAGCAGCGGTTCGCACTCGGCCCCGTTGACGATCACCGTCTCGACCCGGGCGTCGATCTTCTTCCAGGTCGGGAAACCGGCCCCGCCGGCGCCGACCACCCCGGCTTGCCGGACTTGCTCCACCAGGCTATCGGCTTTTTCGCTCACTGGGCATTCGGATTGGTGTCGGACGCTTCGGGCGAGTCGAACGCTTCGAACCCCCGGAGGATCGTCGGGGTATTCGATTATTTCTCCGGAGTCAACACCTTGAGAAGCGGAATCCACCGAAGGCGGATTTAAACGATACGGAAGTAATCGATCAGGACGCAGCGGCGGGCCCGGGTAAAGTGGGAGGCCTTGGTCAGCCCTTCCCCGGTGGGACTGGCGATGCTGAAGGAGGTGTAGCCCTGTCCGCCGTGACCCAAACCCGTGTAGCAGGGGCCGTTCTTGACGAAGATCGAGGAGTTGCATTCGCGGGCCATCTTGGAGAGCTTCTCCACGTCGCGGGAGTACATATACATCGAGTGGCGGAAGCCGTGTTCGACCTCGATAGCCAGACGGATCGCGGTATCGACGTCGGGGAGACGGACAAAGGGGATCACCGGCATCAGCTGCTCGACCAGGACCAGGGGATGATCGGCTCCAACCTCGGCGAGGACAATCTTCACCTCGTCGCCGACGGTGACCCCGATCTCTTTCAGGATGGTTTTCGGGGACCGGCCGACGAACTTTTTGTTCGGGGCGCCCTCCGGGTTCTTCTCCGAGGGGAACTCGGCGATCACGACTTTGGTCAACTCTTCGGTCTGCTTTTTGTCCAGCTCAAAGGCCCCGTTCTTGATCAGTTCTTTTTTCAGCTGGTCGGCAATCTTCTCGACCGCGAAGATCTCCTTCTCGCAGACGCAGACGATGTTGTTGTCGAAGGAGGCTCCCTCAACTATATAGCGCCCGGCCCGGGGGATATCGGCGGTGGCGTCGACCACCACCGGGGGGTTGCCGGGGCCGGCGGCGACCACCTTCTTCCCCGACTGCATCGCCGCCTTCACCACCCCCGGTCCTCCGGTGACCACCAGGAGCCGGACCGCCGGGTGCTTCATCATCACCCCGGCCGCCTCGATTGAGGGCTCCCGGATGGCGACGATCAGGTCGGGCGGACCGCCGGCGGAGACGATCGCCCGGTTGAGGATCTGGATCATCGTCAGGGAAGAGACCTTGGCCGAGGGGTGGGGGCCGAAGATCACCGCGTTGCCGGCGGCGATCATACCGATCGAGTTGCAGATCACGGTCGAGGTCGGGTTGGTGGAGGGGATGATCGCCCCGATCAGGCCGTAAGGCGCCCACTCGACCAGGGTCAGGCCGTGATCGCCGGACCAGGCGACCGGCTGGAGATCCTCCAGCCCCGGGGTCTTGTTGTAGACCAGCAGGTGC
>JAVCCZ010000070.1 GCA_030765265.1 Candidatus Erginobacter occultus | reverse complement strand
CTCCTCCCTGATCGTCACCAACACCGTCCCCCCGGACGGTTTCGTCTTCCAGAACGAATCCGCCGGGATCACCGCGCCGCAGGGATCGCTCTCCGGCGCCGGGGCCAACCCGGCGGTCGCCGGCGACGATCTGGTCTGGGATCTCGACGCTCTCTTCGGCTCCCCGGTCACCCTGGCTCCGGGTGAGAACCTGGAGATCGAGTTCAAACTCGAGGTCGACTGCCTCGGAAACAGCGGCCAGGACGATCTTCTGGTCGAGTACGAGTCGCCCGAGTTCAACCCGCAAAGCGACATCGACTCCCTCTTCGTCATCGTCTGGCCGGGGGACCTCAACCTGGTCAAGTCACCCTCGGTCCAGGAGGCTACCCTCGGCGACTGGGCCTCCTACACGATCAAGGTCGAGAGCAGCGGACTGGGCTCGATCAAGAATGTCGAGGTCCGCGATACCCTGGATTTCGGTCTCCTCTTTCTTGACGCCTCGCCGTACCCCGATGTGATCGCCGGGGATACCTACTACTGGACCGCGGCCGCCATCCCCGAGCTGGCCGAGCTGGCGCCGGACGAGGTCTATTACATTACCCTGACCGCCGAAGTGGCCGCCTGCGTCGATCTGATCAACCGGGCCGATGCCTCTTTCGGCTGCGCCGGGATGGTCTCGGTCCCCGATACCGTCTGTCTCGATACCGCCACGGAGATTCCCCCCGGCACGGCCACCGCTACCATCGACTTCCAGCTCCAGCCCCCGGATATTTCCTTTGGCCTCACCCCCTCGCTGATCGGGATCGACTACTGCCTGGGAGAGAATGTCACGGTGAGGATTGACAACGACGGCGACGGGGACGCCTACGAATTGTCGATGGTCACCAACCTCAATACCACCGGCTACGAGATCGGCAACCTGAGCGGGGCCTCTTACTCCGGCGGCGACTTCACGGTCGGCACCGTCCCGGCCAACGACACCGTCTACTTCTCCTTCGACATCGGCTGGCCCGATCTCTCCTGCCCTCCCGATCCGGACAGCGTCAACACCCTCTGGCGGCCGGCCTACGAAGACCAGTGCGGCACCCCCTACGCTCCCCCGGTGGCCATCTACCCGGTCTCGATGACCGGGATGCCCTCGCTGACCATCTCCAAAAACAACCCCGGGGTGGTCAACGGTCTCGACACCATCACCTTCGAGATCGACGTCGATTACGACGGCTCCGACGGTTTTGTCCCGACCATCACCGATACCTACCCCTCCGGGTGGACGATCCAGTCGATCTCCGACGGCGGCAGCGACTCGGGGACGGATATCACCTGGAACACCCTGACCTTCAACGACGGCGACAGCCGGACCGTCAGTTTTCAGATGGTTTCCCCCGGGGGCGACCCCTGCGCCGGCCCGGCTCCAGGTCTCTATTCCAATACCGCCGAGGTTACCGGAGGCACCGACTGTCATAGCTGTACCATCCCGGGGGATTCAACCACGGTCACCTTCCCGGTCGAGGACACCCCCGGCTGCGACACCGACGACTGTATAGAGGACGCGGTCATCACCGGAGGGGGGACGGCCGAGGTCTGCACCACCCTCTCCTACAACGCCGCCTACACTTTCGGGACCGGCGACGATCTTCCCGCCGACTGGTCGGCCGCGGGGTTCACCTCCCAGATGCTCTTCGACCAGGCTTCCCCGACCCTGAACTCGGTCCTGGTCGACGGCTTCAACTACCAGACCTACGTCTCCGACAACGGGGGCGCCGGGGGGACCTACATCGTCGATCTCTCCGGCCTTGACGGTTCCCCGGCCCCGGCCCCCGACGCGGACGTTACCCTGGAGATCGACTTCACCTTCAACACCGCCGACACCACCGGCGCCGGCTGGCAGCAGCTCGATCTCGATCTGGGTGGGGGGTGCGGGATCGAGACCAACTGGATCTACCTCACCATCCAACGCTCGGAGGTCGATGTTACTCTCTCCGTCCCCCAGCTCCTCGACCGCTGCGGGGTGGAGTCCTCCACGCTCTCGCTCTCCAAGAACGGCTACCTGGCCTACGACCTTCTGGCGGTTCTCTACCTCGACCCCGACGGGAACGGGACCGACAACTACTACTACGTCCCCGGCTCCACCGTCTTCACCGGGACCTTTACCGAGGACGGGTGGGGGAATATTTCCGCCTTCGATCCCGACGACTCGGTCCCCGGGGAGCTGACCTGGGACTTCTCCACCCAGGGCGACGGCAGCGGTGACCTCTCCTCGGTCGGGCAGATATCCTTTGATCTCCGCCTGCCCTGCGTCGCCTCCGTTTACACCCTGGCCGGCCGGGCGGAGTACAACGACCGCTGCGACGACGGCGGGGACCCCCGGGAATACTCCGACAACACCGGCGACCAACAGCCGCTCTGGATCCGCGGCGCCGACCTCTCGATCACCAAGATGCCCGAAACCCTCTTCGCCACCCAGTCCTCGGTGGAGTGGACTCTCGCCGTCCTCAACGGCGGCGATGGGGGGGCCTACAACCTCGCCGTTACCGACGAACTCTCCGCCAACCTCTCCTATTACTACTCGATTCCCCCGGCCGAGATCGTAGCGGGGAAGACCATTACCTGGAACTTCCAGAGCCTCTCCGCCGCCTGGTCGGGGCTGACCGACCTTGACGGCGACGGCTACTTTGACGATCTTATCCCCGGGGCCCTGGTTACCCTCCGACTGGGGGCGACGGTCGACGACTGCGACGACCTGGTCAACCGGACCCGGGCCGCCTGGGGCTGCGTGACCGCGGCCTGCCAGACCACCGATTGGTCGACCTCGACCGTCTTTATCCCGCCGCCCGGGGTGCTCGGGGTCACCTCCTTTCCGGTGGAGATCGATCTCTGCGGTACCGCCCCGGTCAACTTCGAGATCCGCAACAGCGGCCAGACCCACATCTACAATGTCTGCGCCCGGCAGGCCTTTCCCGACGGGATCAACTACATCCCGGGCAGCTCGGAGTATCGCTACAATTCGGGGTCCGGCTGGACCGGCTTCACCCAGACCCCCGACCCTGACTACTGGTCCGCTGAGACCTACCCCTATGCCTGGACCGCCCAGACCCACGTCCCCGAGTTCGGCGACCTCCCGGTCGGGGCCCGGGTCCAGCTCCAGTTCGAGGTTGAGGCCGACTGCGACTTCCCGGCCGGCGACCGGATCTTCCGTTCGATGGCCGGCTTTTACTCCCCCTGCGCCGAGTTCGAAACCACCGACGAGACCCGGGCCCGGCTCCAGCTTGCCGATATGGACGTCCAGATCGTCAAGGAGGGACGCAACGACACCCGCGACCCCGGCGGCCCCCTCTCCGCCGACCCGATCATCGCCGACGCCTCCGACACCATCTACTGGCGGGTGACCCTGACCGATGCCGGCGACACCCCGGCCGGGTTCGTGACGATGACCGACACCCTTCCGGCCAACGTGACCTACCAGACCGCCGACCCCGCCCCCGACTACATAAGCGGCCAGGTTGTCTCCTGGGATGTGGGGACCGGCCTGCCCTTTGTCGTCGCGATCGAGGCTACCGTGAACGGAGACGGCTGCCAGGCGTTTTCCTACAACACCGTCGACGTCACCTGGGGCTGCGAGGGGCTCTCCTGCACTTCGGGGGGGAAGGACGAGGTTACCGAACTCTGGACTGAGGTGGATTTTAACCTCCCCGGGACCAACGTCCTGACCAGTTTCGACACCTGCGGGGGTTCAATCTCCTTCTTCGTGGAGAACGAGGGCGCCACTGCCGAATTGATCAATTTTCTCTACGACGTCCCGGATGGTTATTATTACGAT
>JAVCCZ010000185.1 GCA_030765265.1 Candidatus Erginobacter occultus | reverse complement strand
GGTCGAGATCCGGGACTGGAGGATCGCCCCCGAGCACATCGGGCAGGGCTCCTTGGTCGCCACCAGGGTCGCCCCGTTCAACCGCCAGTCTCCAATATACTCCTCCGCCTGGGTGATGGCAATCATCTCCGCGTGGGCGGTGGCGTCCTTCAACAGCTCGATCTGGTTATGGGCCCGGGCGATGATCCGGTTTTCGTAGACAATCACGCAGCCGACCGGGATATCCTCGCTCTCCTCGGCTTTCCGGGCTTCCCGGATCGCCTGGCCCATCCAGGTATCGTAGAGTAAGTTCCTGTCTTCGATCGCCTTCATCCGAAAAAAAGCGCGAAGCCGCCCCGCGCTTCGCGTTCTCCTCTCTCTTCGCCCAGGATTAAACGTGCCTGGAGGGATTCGAACCCCCAATCCCCTGGTCCGTAGCCAGGTGCGATGTCCAATTTCGCCACAGGCACATCATCCCCCGATCAGGGGGAAGTATTACCGAGTAACCCCGAGAAACACCAGGCCGATCAGCGCGGCCAGCGAAACCACGGATATAACCAGCGACCAGGCCGGCCAGAACCGGTTCCCCGGGTTAATAAACAGCTGCCTTATACCGCCGATGGCCGCCGCCGTCAAGACGCAAAATGCCCCGAGCAGCCCCAGACCGGCCGCCAGGGCGGAGAGGGAACCCGCCGGCAGATCGCGGATGAAGGTATAATGGCAGAGATAGACCGCCCCCGCCGCCAGCGCCGCCCCGGCCAGGGAGAGCCCCAGGTTTCCCCGATTATCCCCGGCGGCCGGAGCGGAATCCTCATCCCGCCCCCGGACTTTTCTTACCCAACTTCCTAAGCGGATCATTACAGGATCTCGAATCCGGCCTGGAAAAAATGCCGATCCTTGGTCAGGACCTGCCGCAAACCCTGATCCTTCATCAGGCAAAAGCTGAGACAGTCGGTAAAGGACCACGTCCGGTCCTGATGAGCGAGCATAAATACTACGGTCCGTTTAAACTGCTCCTGCTCGGTCCAGTGGATACGGCAGGCCAAGGACCGGAAAACAATATCAAAGAAGTTACGGAGCAGATAACCGTGGCCGCGGGCTTTGATCAAGGTAGCCGTTTCATCGAGCACATAGTCCGTGGTCACGAATATTCTCTCTTCCTTTTCCATTCTCCTGAGAACGGAAACCGCGTGCTGGTGCAGATCATCGGCTTTTACCAGGATGGCATAAAAACCGCTCGTATCTATAAATACGCCCTCATTCATAAATCAGCTTATCCATCTCGGCGTTGGACAACGTCTCTCCATCCTCGGCCGCCAATCTGTCCAGGCGGTAAAAAGAGTCGTTCTCCCGGCAGCCGGGCCTCTCGATAGGATCGAGCCGGATAACCGGCTGACCGCGATAAGTAAGGATCATCTCTTCCCCCCTCATCGCGTCCCGGATTACTCGTTCGGCGTGCAACCTGAATTCAACCATCGAAATCTTTTTCATTTCCACCCTCCAGAGGCTGACCGACAATTGCTGATTTTGCCAATTCCTGGTCATTGCGAGGTCCCGGAGCGAGGCGGAGGGACCGAAGCAATCTCAATATGTTGCCAAGTAATACATTGTATTCAAAATGAGATCGCTTCATCGCTCCGCTCCCCGCGATAACAATTTGGGTTTTGGCAGACAACCCCTTCTTATGTTCAAGTTAAAGATAAAGTTAAACTTTAACATTGCGCCAGGCAAGCATTTTTTTCTCAAAAAAAAATCAGATCAACGGGCGGGGACGGAAGAGAGAAAGGCGGCCAGGAGGCGCTGGGAGCGGATGGTGATGTCGCCCTCGGCAGGCTCGGCCGGGAGGCCGGGGAACTCGAGGCGGAGCTTGACCCGCTCCGGGCCGGGGGAGAACGCCCGCAGAACCCCGGGCAGTTCCTTCCCGGTCGAAAGTTTCAGGACGGCCGGGTCCCCGATCCGGAACACCTGGAGGGGGAGGCGGGAGACCGGGGCCAGGAAGATCTCTTCCCCGGCCGGGGTTAAGTCCGCCGGGTAGTCGACCTTCATCCGGACCGACCAGAAGATCCCCCCGATCGCGGTTCCGAAACCGGCGATCAAAACCAGCGCCAGAACCCAGATCAGGACGCGGCGCCGCTTGAGATGTCGCAAAGGTCTTTTCATTTTAGCTCCGCCTCGAAGAGCGTCCGGTAGAACCCCTCCCGGCCGATCAGTTCCGTGTGGCTTCCTTCCTCGACCAGCTTCCCGTCTTTCAGGACCAGGATCCGGTCGGCGGTCTTCAGCGAACCCAGCCGGTGGGTAGCGGAGATGATCGTCGCCTCGGGGAGGAGTTTTCGGACCCGGGAAAAGATCCGGGCCTCGGAGTCATACCCGACCGCCGAGGCGGCCTCGTCGAGAAAGAGGATCCGGGGCTTACCCAGCACCGCCCGGGCGATATTCAGCCGCTGCCGCTGACCCTCGGAGAAGTTCGAACCCGCCTCCCCGACCACTGTCTCCAGCCCCTCCGGCAGCTCCCCGATTGTTTCCTCGAGATCGGCGGCCCGGAGGGCTTCCCGGATCTCGGATTCCGCGGCCTCCGGCCGGCCGAAGAGGAGGTTCTCCCGGATCGAACGGTTGAGGAGGAAAGCCTCCTGAAGGGCAATCCCCAGCGAATTCCGGATCGAGGACCAGCGGATCGACTTAAGCGTCCGGCCGTCAAAGCGGATCTCGCCCCGCTCCGGTTCGATCAGCCGTAACAGGAGGAGAAAGAGCGTGGTCTTCCCCGAACCGCTCGGGCCGGCCAGGCCGACGAACTCCCCGGGCCGGATTGAGAAGCTGAGGTCGGAGAGGACTTCCCGTCCCGGCCGGTAGCTGAAGGATACCCCCCGGCCCTCGATCCCGCCTTGCGGATCGGGAAGGGCCGCGGCGGACTCGGGCTCCCGCTCCCCGGGGAGATTGAGCGTCTCCCGGACCCGCTCCCAGGAGACCAGCTTGACCATCACCCCCCGGTAGAGGACGCCCAGGCCTTTGAGGGAGACGAAGAGCTGGGTCAGGTAGATGGTCAGGGCGATCATCTCGCCCAGGGAGAGCGTCCCCGCGATCACCCTCCGGCCGAGGTAGTAGGTGAAACCGATCAGGACGATCGAGTTGAGGACGCCGGCGGTCAGGTTTCCGGCGATGGCGATCCGGACCTTTTGCAGGCCGAAACGGATGATCCGGAGCCGGTGCCGGAGGTAACGCCTCACCGCCCAGCTCCCCCGCCCGAAGGCCTTGATCAGCTTGACGTTGGCCACCGCGTCCTGGATCATCGCCAGCGCCCGCTGGGACTCCTCTTTCACCACCCGGGTGACGGCCTTCTGCTTCCGGCCGAAGTAGCGGCTGTGGAGATAGAAGAGGGGGGAGAGGACGATCGCCGCCAGGGTCAGCTCCCAGCTCCAGTAGAGGCAGATGGCGAGGAGGAAGATGATCCGGCTGGAGTTGACCAGGATCTCGGGGATCGATTCCGAGGCCAGGGAGGCGGCGGTATTGATGTCGGACTCCAGCCGGTAGAGCTGCTCCCCGGTCGGCCGGCGGTGGACGTCGGTGAAGGAGAGGCGGAAGAGGTGGCGGGTGTAATCCCGGCGGAGGTCGAAGGTGAGCAGTTTCCCGATATAGGCGGTCAGGTAGGACTGGATGGTGGAGAGTCCGCTCTGGAGGACGGTGAGGAGGAGACCGGCCAGCAACAGCCAGCGAAAGAGGTAGAGGTCGCGTTGAAGAAACGCCCGGTCGACGGTTACCCCGAAGAGAGCCGGGCCGAGCAGCCCGAGCAGGGAGAGCAAGAGCACGATCAGCAAAACCAGCGCCTGGAGCGGCCAGTAGGGAACCAGGTAGCGGTTGAAGACCTTGAACTGGCGCAATGTCGGATGGTCTTTCTTCATATCGGAATTTCTACAATCGACCCGGGGAAAACAAAAGGGAAATTATCCCTGATCCACAATCTCCCGCGGCTTCACCCCGGTTATCCCGGGCTCCCCTCCGGCAGCCAGACGGAGACGGAACGGCCCGGGCAGCGGAACTTGCCCCAGCCCTCGCGGTTGGTGACCACCGGCTCCTTGATGTGCCCGGTGATATCGGTGTAGGCCGTTTGCGGAGCGCCGGTCTGCATCGACTTGACCCCGTCCCAGTCGTTGCTGATCAGCACGGCCAGGCCGCCGGGATGTTCCTCGTCTCCGACCCTGGTCCAGCCCACGCAGCGGGGATGGTCGAAGTAATCGTATTGCTCCCCGTAGGCCCGGCGGCGGCGGGCACGGAGGAAGAGATCGATCATCCACCGGTGGCAGGCCATCTTGACCCCGTGGAGCCGGCCGTCCCGCCCGATCCCCCGGTACTCGGCCCCGTAATAGTCGGCGGCAAAGACGCAGGGGTAGCCCTCCCGCCGGAGCAGGATGATCGCGTAGGCCGGGGGTATGAACCAGGGCTCCACCACCGATTCCAGCGACTGCAGCGGCTGGGTATCGTGATTGCTGACCAGCGTCACGGCCAGGGTGGGATGGTCCCGGACCAAACTGTTGTCAAAGATGGTTTGCAAATCGTAGCGCTTCCCCTCCCGGCTGGCGGCGGCAAAGTTGAAGTGGAGCCCGGCGTCGAAGAGCATCAGGTTCCCCCCGGTCACCTCGATGAAATGATTCAGGGCGGCGCTGACCCCCGACCAGTATTCGCCGACCGCGAAGAGGTCGCGGCCGCTCCGGCGGCGGAGATGCTGGAGCCATTCGACGAAAAAGTCCGCCTTGACGTGCTTGACGGCGTCGAACCGGAAACCGTCGACACCGGTCGTGTCCAGGAACCATTCCCCCCAGTAATAAAGTTCCTCTCGCACGTCGGGGTTGTTGATGTCGAGATTGCAGCCCATCAGGTAGTCGAAGTTGCCCTTTTCCCGGTCGACGTTGTCGTGGAATTGCTTCCCCTCGAAGAGATAGACGGCCGGGGCCGCCCCGGCCAGGGCGTTGAAATCCGCGGCGTTGAAGTGCCACCAGTGCCATTGCAGAGAGGAGTATTTACCGTTCCTCCCGGGAAAGGTGAAGTTGGTCCAGGCCTTGATAGTCTGCGGCGCGCCGATGGCCTGATGGCGGTTGTCGGGGTTATACGGCCGCGCCCGGAATTCCTCCAGGCGGTCGCCCCCCAGCTTATGGTTGAAGGCGATATCGGCATAGACCTGCAGCCCGGCTTTCTGCGCCGCCTGGATCGCCCGGAGATATTCGCCCCGGGTCCCATACTTGGTCCGCACGGAGCCTTTCTGATCGAACTCGCCCAGGTCGAAGAGGTCATAGACCTCGTAACCGATGTCATCTTTGCCGGCGGCGCCTTTGTACGCCGGAGGCAGCCAGAGCGAGGTGATGCCGGCCCGGGCCAGGGCGGGGGCCTCCTTCGCCAGCCGCCGCCACAACGAGCCGTCGGCCGGGGTGTACCAGTGGAAATACTGCATCATCGCGCCGTTATATTCTTTCATCGGATCGGCAACGGCCCCTCAGGATAATTTCCGTTGGAGGTTCTTCACCGCCGCCCGGAAGTACTCTTCCCCCAGGATCGGCTCGGCGGCTTTCATTATCTCCACGATCCGCTCCTGGAACCGGCACTCCGAGGGGGAGGGCCGGAAGATCTCCCCGGTCTCCTGCCAGTTGACGGCGAAACAGCCACCGGTACAGATATCTTCCCACCGGCAGCTTTCGCAGGCGGAAGAAGCGGTCGGGATCAGCCCGCAGTAACGGAGGCGGTCGTGGATCGCGGTGATCCCCTCCGCCAGGCTGCCCAGGGGATTGAGCCCCTCCCGGCCCATCACCCCGAGCATCTTCGAGCAGGGATAGATCTCCCCCTCCCCGGTAACGGTGACCGACTGCCGGCCGGCCCGGCAGCCCCGGTAAAGCTTCTTTCCCGCCCGCATCTTGAGGCTCTCTTCCAGGGCGTTGACCCTCAGCTTCCGGCCCCGGTCGATTGCCGCTTTCAGCCGCCGGGCAATCTCGATCATCGAGTCCCGGTAGAGGTCGAGGTCCCTCCCGGTCCACTCGATACCGGTGGCGGGTCCGATTAGAAACTGGCTGAAGCCCAGTTCGACCAGGTGGGAGAAGCTCTCCGGAAGCTCCCCGGCGGTGTCGGGGTGGACGGTGATCCGGGCGCCGAGCCAGGGCTGGTATTTCTTCATCAGGGGGATATTTTCCGCGATCAGACCGTAAGAACTTTTTCCGTCGGGCCTTTTCCGGTGGCGGTCGTGAACCTCCCGGGGGCCGTCGATGCTGACCAGGTACTTGACCCGGTGTGCGGCGAGATATTCGCACCGTTCCCGGTCGAGGAGGGAGGCGTTGGTGGTCATATTAAAGATCACGGACTGGCCGGTTTCGGCGGCCCGGGCTTCGGCGTCTTCGACCACCTCCCGCAACCGGTCATACTCGAGGAGCGGCTCGCCGCCGAAGAAGAGGATCTTCAGCCGGGGGCGCTTCCGCGAGTGGCAAAAGAGAAATTCAACCGCCCGGCGCGCGGTCTCCCCGTCCATCCGGTAGTGGTTGTTCTTCCCCTCGACAAAACAGTAATCGCAGCGCTGGTCGCACTCCTCGGTCAGCATCAGCTCCATCTCGGTGATCGGGGGGAACTTCTCCCGATCAAGTCTCTCCGCCACCGCTCCCGCCAGTTCTTCGGCCTCCAGGAAGGAAAGATTCTCCCTCTCCATCAAGTACACCCGGAGCGACTTCAGATCCGCCCCCGGAACCCGAAGGTGTTCCTGGATCTCTCGCGACAACCGATCCGGCCGTTTTCTCAGACTTTCTTTCATTTCTTTTCGTGCTAATTCGTGTAATTAGTGGACTGATTTTTTTCCTGCTCCAGGATCGCCAGGCAGCGGCGCCCGATCTTTTCCAGGTCTCCGACTCCGACCGGGGAACCCAAGGCCAGCCCTTCGATAACCCGGGCCCGGGCGGCGGGGTCTTCACCCGGCGGCCCCGGCCGGAGGAGAATGGCGGGGACCCGGGAGAGGAGCCCGGTCAGCATCTCTACCGCCCGGACGGCGGCGGCTGGGTCAAGATAACCGGTATTGACCGCCGATTTCAAGATCATCTCCAGCGCCCGTCCGGCAGGCAGCGGGCGGGCGGCGGTGGCGGTATCCGAGAAACCGTCGAGCAGGCAGAAGGCGGCCGGCGGGGCGGGGGATCGCCCGATGGCCGGGAAAACCTTCTCCGGCGCGAGGATGAAACGCCGGGGCGGCTCGGGATCTCCCGGCCTCTGCTCCTGGTAATCGAAAAAGAAGGGAAGTTCCCCGGGAACGCCGGGCCGGCCCAGGTTCTCCCCGCCGAGAAGGAGGGAGCGGGGAAAGGGATGGACTTCGCCCCCGTCGAGGGAGAGGGGGGCGAACTCGTCGGAGAAGAAGGAAAAACCCTCCTTCCCCAAAGCGATGATCAAGGTGGTCTTGCCCCCTCCGCTCTCCCCGGCGAAGACGAAGACCCGGCCGGCCTTCTCCAGGGCCGCCCCGTGGAGGAAGAGAAAGGGGAGACGGAAGAGGTGGTCGCACATCAGCTGGGCACCCCAGAAGGAGATCGCCCGCCCGGGTTCGGAGCAGAGAAAAGAGTCGAAACCGGGGTCGATCGTCGAATAGGGGGTCTCCCGGTCCCCGCCGTCTTCCAACAAGTAGGTGACGACCGGATCGGGAAGCGGGACCGGGGAGCGGAAGGCCCCGTAGATATCATCGACCAGGCGAGTGAGCCTGTTGGAGTTGGAGCGGACCTCGAAAGGGCGGCCGAGAAAGCGGTAGCCCGCCCCCGGCGGCAACGCCCAGAGCTCTCGATCCGCTTCCGGCGAGATATCTTTCACGCACCTGATCATTGCCGCTTCTGTCTCCGGGGAAAGGTTCTCAACGAGAAGAGAGGTTACCACGGCCGGAGCCGGCAGTATAGGTAATCCAGCACGTTCAAACCCAGCTTCCCGGCCGCCGCGAGAGTATGGCCGATCGCCGCCGGGAGGAGAACGATCCCCCGGTTCCGCCGGCGCTTCTTCAGCCAGGCGGCGCCGGGGAAGAGGTACCGGCCCAGGTCGAGGATCCGGACCGGACGGAAGACACCTTCGCCCTGGAGACCGAAGAGGAACCGGGTGAACCGGTCGGAAGACCGCTTCTTCTCGAGATAGATCAACTGTCTCCGGTAGAGTTCTCTCCGCGTGAAACCGGGACGACGGGCCGGACGCGCCGGTGGCAACCCCGGGAAGGAAATCTCCGGGTAAACCGCGGCCGCCGCCCGCAGGCAGGCCGCCGTCTCCTCTTCCAAATTCCAGCGGCCGGCCCGTTCGGCGAGAGAGTTCCAGTCCATCCCCGGACCGGCGGCCATAATTACCTGACGGATGTCGAGAACCCAGAGGAGCCAGCCCCCCCGCAGAAGGAGGGCGGGGAATCCAGACTCGCCCAGGAGTTCGGGGAGGAAGGGAACGTGCTTGCCGAGATGGAAGCCGAGGGTGATCAACCGGTCTTCATCCCCCAGGACCGGGATGGTCGAACTTTCAAAGGCCGCGGCCCGCCGCCCGGCAAGCAGGGCCGGGTAGTCGACCCGGGAGAGGGTATAGGGGTGGTCGAGGGCCCAGTGCAGTTCCACCGGGAATCCGGTCGGCGGGTGGTGGTAGGGGAGGTGGAGATGGTGCCGCTCGAAGTAACCCTCCGGGAAGGTCCCCGGGGCGGGCCGGAGGCCGGCCTCCCGGAGGATCGTTTTCGCCCGGGGAAGGTCGGTTTTCAGGACCAGGAGATCGAGGTCGGAAAAGGACCGGAGAAAGGGCCGGGGATAGACAGTCAGGCCCAGGGCCAACCCCCGGAGAACGACCAGCCCCACCCCGGCCGCCGCGAAGCGGGCGGCGAGATCGTCGGCCAGGGCGAGGGCGGAACGGATCTCCGTCACCTGGCGTAGGTAGTCGGCCTCGAAACCCTTCCGGATATCTTCCGGCAGTCCGGAGAGCAGGCCGGCCCGGTCGAGCCCGTCAAAGACCGGACCTGTCAGCCGGTTGGCCCGGGCCAGCCGGCGGACCTTCCCCCAATCGACCCCCGCCAACGAAGGC
>JAVCCZ010000041.1 GCA_030765265.1 Candidatus Erginobacter occultus | reverse complement strand
ACTATAGCATTCTTCGGTGCCCGGATCAAGATAACCGCCGCCTTACTCTTCCCCGTCCCCATCCGCCTCCCCTCGCTCCCGGGCCTTGGCGATATCCACTCTCATCCCCGCCAGGCTCGTCCCCATATCCTCCAGGGCCTGCTCGTCCACCTCGTCGCCCAGTTCGTCGAGGAGCCGCCCGGCCCGGTCGAAGTCGTCGACGCACCAGGCGACGGCGGCGTGGAGGGATCTGTGGTACCGCTTATCCTTCTCGCTCCGGGAGGGTTCTTCCTCGATCCCCGCAAAGACCGCCTCCACGTTCTCGTAAACCCCGTCCTTCCGCCAGTAGCTATCGTCCATCAGGTCCCGCTCGATCTTGATCAGGGCCCAGATCAGCTCTTGAGGGACCTTGGTGTCGAACCTTCGGGTGTTCAGGCACTCCAAACCCAGCGCGTACATCCGGTCGTGGCTCCCGCCCCAGCGGGGGCGGAGCGCCCAGAAGAGCTTGTTGTAGGCCGGCTCGTAGTCGAACTGCGCGGCCACCGACCGGTCGAACCAGAAACGCGCGGACTCGCCCGGTTCCGCGCCGCCTCCCATTGCCACCGTGACCATATGGGCGGCGGCCTCGGGATAGCCGGTCTGCCTCTCCCAGGCGGCGGTGAGGCGGAGGCGGGCTTCGCTCAAGTGTTCCTCGAAACCCCGCCAGCCTTCCTGGTCCACGGTATGGGCCCAGCCGCCCCCCCGGGTGGCCCAGGCCAGCTTGATGTGCGCCTTCCCGGCCAGCGTGTCTCTCACCCAGGGATCGATCCCGGGAAGGTCTTTGATCGTCTCCGTGAACTCGTCGAGCCGGCTGGGGCTGTAGCCGCGGATCAGGTCGAGCCCGGAGGCGACGTGTTCGAGGAGGATCCGCTCTTCGCCCTCGCGGTAGATATCGCTCTGGAGCGTCTCCAGGAACTTTTGGTAATGCAGCTCCCGCAACTCGCGCAGTTCCTGTTTCCGGTCGAGGTGTCCGTGGATCTCGATCAGCCGCCGGACGGCAAAGAGCGTCCGGTTGACCGGGTAGCCCCGCTCGATCAGCCCGTCCAGCGCCAATCGGACGTACTTCTCCGCCCCGTCCCAGTCGTTGGTACACTGCAGGGCGGTCCCGTAACCGTAGAAGACCATCGGATCGTCGCAGCCGGCCTCGATCAATCCCTCCCCTTCCGCCCGGAGCTCTTCCATCGAAGGCCGGCCGGGGAGGTGGGCGAACTCCCGGGAGAGGTTCTCCAGGAATTCCAACGCCGCCGAGTCCCACCTGGGGTTCCGGCTCCCGAGTTCCCGGTAGGCCCCGCCGATCGTCCGGCGGTTGAAAGCGAGAACCTCCTCTTGGAAATCCAGGGTGGTATAGGCCTCCGGTCCGGCCGGGATCTCCCGCCCCGGGGTCTCCACCCTCACCCGGCAGGAGCTCGCGGAGACCGGTCTGTCGGCCACCACGCCCCGCCCGGTCAGAGCGATCCCGCTCAGCACCACCACCGCCGCCAGCAGCCCGCAGAGGATGATCATTGCGCGCCTCCCGCCGGGATCTCTTCACTCCGGCTCCCCGCCGGCGAGACCGGAGAATTTTTCCTGATGTAATCGATCACGATCTCGTTGATTTCCTCGTCCCACACCCGGATATCCCGGCAGACCCGGTCGTCGAGCAGCTTGGTGTTATGGATGTAGCTGTTGGTGGCGAAGGTGTAGTAGCGGTCCTTCTCGATCTCCTCCCCGTTGATCGTGATATGCCGGACCTTGAGGCCGGGCTTGCGGTCGAGCCGGGCCCCGGAGACGTAGATGCAGGGCGCCGGCGGCTTCCCGGTCCGCCGCTGGAGGATCCGGCAGAAGTAGATGTAGCGGCCCTTCACCTTGAAGGTGACCAGGTTGTTCTTGAACGGCAGGACCGCCTCCAGGTCCCCCCGGCTGATCGGCCCCCGCCGGATATCCCCCCGGATCGCCCCCACGTTCTGGATGGCGACGTCAGTCCCGGCGTAACCGCGCATCGCGTCGCAGACCAGCGTCCCCAGTGAGGTGTTCCACTCCCCGTCCCATTCGATCGTCAGCTCCCCGGCCGCCTTCCCGATCACTTCCTCCAGCTCCCCGCCCAGCTTCCCGGCGTACTCCTTCGCCAGGGTCTTGATCTCGGGGTCTTCGGGGACCTCCTCCAGGTTGAGAAAATGCCGCTCGCCCCGCGCCCCGGCGATCTTCCCTCCTCCGCGGTCGAAGACCAGGTCGATCCGGCCGACGGCGAACCGGCTGTCCACCTCGGGGAAGACGCGGGTCTCTTCGATCTCCAGCATATCCTCCAGGGCGAACCCCGAGGATTGCGGGCTGGCCCAATCGGCCTTCCCGTGGATCAGCACGTCGATCCCCGCCACCGTCCGGGGCATCTCCAGGTAACGGTTCCAGTCGCTGTGATCGACCGCGACCACCAGCTCCACCCCCCGCCCGAGCATCTCGTCGATGTATCTTTGGGCCACGATAGTGGGCCGGTCCCCCTTCAACCCCGCGATCAGGGCCGGGTCCACCCAGAGATCCAGCCGGCGCTGCGCGTAACCGATGATCCCGATCTTCAGCCCCCCGGCCTCGACGATCGCGTACGGCTTCAGGTAGGGGGGAAGGCCGCCGGTGGCTTCCTCGACGACGTTGGCGCCCAGGAAGGCGAAGGCGGCCAACCCGGCCAGCTCCTCGACGATGCCGGTCCCCAGCGACCAGTCCCGGTCCGCGACCGTGACCGAGTGGTATCCCATCCGGTTCATAAACTCCACGCTCGACCGCCCCCGGAAGAAATTCCCCTCGGTGCTCCCGACCAGCGAGTTCCCGCCGTCCACGAGCAAAAGCACCCCGCCCCGGCCTTCCACCTCCTCCCGCACCCCCCGGATGTAAGCCGCCAGGGCGGCAAAGCCCCCGTAGCGGTCCCCCGCCGAAAGCTTCCCCTCCTCGCTCAGCCGGTTCTCGACCGCCGTGGTGGGAAGAAAGCACCCCTTGCTCTCCGAGGTATAGAGGATGGTGACCGGCACGGATTTTCCGGCCGGGTCTCCTTCCGCCGGCGAAGAATCCCCCGGCGCAGAGGGAGCAGGCGACCGGCCGGCCCCGGGCTCCGGCCGCGGCCCCAGCCGGTCTTCGTAATACCTTCGGGTCGGGTGGGACCGGTAAACGCGATCCTTTTCGACCCGGCGGAGCGCGACCCACCGCGGGTTGCTCTGATCGACCCCGTAGTCCATAAAGGTAAACCGTCCCCAGTCCCAGACCCGGATATAATCCGCCCTGACTTGCGGCAGTCCGTCTGAACCCGTTTCGACCAGGCCATAGACCGCGACCAGTCCGAGCGTCGGGATGGCCTCGCCGT
>JAVCCZ010000169.1 GCA_030765265.1 Candidatus Erginobacter occultus | reverse complement strand
GCCGGATCCTCCACCGCTACCACGACCGGACGATGGCGGTCTTGAGCGGCCTGATGGGGGGAAGCCTGCTCGCCCTCTGGCCCTGGAAGGCCCACTATATGCCGAAATTGATCCCCCACTGGGGGAATATGAGTCCCCAGCTCCCCCAGGGCTGGCAGACGGTTCTCGGCTGCGTCCTGGTCGCGGTGGTCGGGGGGGCGGTGATCGCCCTCGCCCGCCGCCTGGCCCCGCTCGATTTACCCCGAGCGAAAACAAATGTCACTTGACAAACCGGCGCCGATCCCTTATCCCGTAATCGGTCTTTTATAGTCCGGGGCGTAGCGCAGTCCGGCTAGCGCGCACGGTTCGGGTCCGTGAGGTCGGCGGTTCGAATCCGCCCGCCCCGATTGTCCCGGCGGGGGAGCAAGGCTCCCCCGCCGGGCTCCCTCCGCAGTTTATTTGCCGGCAGCGCAAACTGAGTCATTCCCTATGAAGTACGCCGTTACCTCCGACATCCCCGGGAATAAGATCCGTCTTGAGCTGGGAGATCGGATACTGATCAACCCGGGCTCCCGGACTGGCTGGCCGACCGGCTGGCGTTGGGAAGGTGAGCGGGATGGATAAGACCGCGGCGGCAAAACGGATCGAAGAGCTGCGCCGGGAGATCCGGCGCCACGACTATCTCTACTACGTTAAGGACTCCCCGGAGATCTCCGACCGGGAGTACGACCGTCTCTACCGGGAACTGGTCGATCTCGAGGCCGAATACCCCGAGCTGATCACCCCCTATTCGCCGACCCAGCGGGTGGGGGGGGAAGCGTTGAAGGAGTTTCGTCCCTTCCGCCACCGAATCCCGATGCTCTCGATCGACAATACTTACTCCGAGGATGAACTGCGGCAGTTCGAGAACCGCAACCGGCGCCTGCTCCCGGAGGCCGAGTTTTCCTATACCGTGGAGTTGAAGATCGACGGCATCTCGATCGCCCTGAACTACCGAAACGGGGCGCTGGAGGCCGGAGCCACCCGGGGCGACGGGGTAACCGGGGACGACGTGACCGCCAATATCAAGACCATCCGGGCCGTCCCCCTGAAGCTGGACGGAGGCGAGGCGACCGCCGAACTCGAGGTCCGGGGAGAGGTTTACATCGAGAAGGACCGGTTCGCCCGGATCAACCGGGTCCAGGAGGAACGGGGAGAGGCGGTTTACGCCAACCCCCGGAACCTGGCCGCCGGCTCGCTCAAACAGCTCAACCCGGCGGTCACCGCCACCCGGGCCTTGAAGTGCTGGACCTACGCCGCCCCCCGGCCCCGCGGGCTCGGGGTGGAGGGCCAGCATCAACTTCTGCAAAAGCTCGAGGAACTGGGCTTGCCGGTCGAGCCGAATTACCGCTACTGTCGCGATATCGAGGAAGTGATCGCCTGCTGCCGCGACTGGCGGGAGAAGAAGAAGCGTCTGGGCTATATGGTCGACGGCCTGGTCGTCAAGGTTGACTCCTTCCGGCTCCAGGAGGAGTTGGGCGAGACCTCGAAATCGCCCCGCTGGCAGATCGCCTACAAGTTTCCCGCCGAGCAGAAAGAGACCACCCTGAAGAAGATCTCGGTCCAGGTGGGGAGGCGGGGGACCCTGACCCCGGTGGCGGAACTGGAGCCGGTGGAGATCTCGGGGACGGTGGTCCGGCGGGCCAGCCTCCACAACCAGGACGAGATCGACCGGAAAGACGTCCGGGCGGGGGACCGGGTACTGGTGGAGAAGGCGGGGGAGATCATCCCCCAGGTGGTCTCGGTCCTCCAGGAGAAGCGGACCGGAAAGGAGAAAATATTCCGGATGCCGGAGAAATGCCCCGCTTGCGGCGGCCCGGTCACCCGGGCGGAGGGGGAGGTCGCCCACCGCTGCCTGAACATCACCTGCCCCCCCCAGATCCGGGAACGGATCGGGCATTTTGCCTCCCGGACGGCGATGGATATCCGGGGGTTGGGACCGAAGCTGATCGACCAGCTGGTAAAACGGGGCCTGGTCTCCGGGCCGCCCGATCTCTACGGGCTGAAAGAGAATGACCTGGTCCGGCTCGACCGGGTGGGGGAAAAGTCGGCCGGCAACCTCTTGAGGGCGATTGCCGCCAGCAAGAACCGGCCCCGGGAAAGGCTGATCTACGGCCTGGGGATCCGCCACGTCGGCCGGACCGCCGCCCGGGTCCTGGTTGGGGAAGGGTTGACCCTGGAGGGGTTGGCGGAGGCCGCCCCGGAGGAACTGGAGGAGATCCCCGAGATCGGGCCGGTGATCGCCCGCTCGATCGCCGGTTTCTTTTCTCAGCCCGGCAACCGCGAGGTGGTGGAGAAGCTGAGGCAGAGCGGGGTCGGCGTCGGCCCGTCGGCGGAATCCGCCCGCCCGGCGGGGAAACTGTCCGGACAGACCGTGGTCTTTACCGGGGCCCTGAATAAATATTCCCGGCCGGAAGCCGAAGAACTGGTCGTTTCCCTCGGGGGCCGGCCATCCTCCTCGGTCAGCTCCCGGACCGGACTGGTGGTGGCGGGGGAGAATTCCGGAGCCAAGCTGACGAAGGCGGAGAAACTGGGAATTAAAGTTATTTCCGAGGAGGAATTTGTTAAGCTGGTTTCCTCGAACCGGGAAGAAGACGATCCCGATAGCGATCCCGATAGGGATTGAACCTCGCCGACTAATCTCTATCGCTATCGGGATCGGTATCGCTATCGAGTTATATTGACCAGGGATGGTTTGCCGGGCTCCGGGGATGGACTGAAGTTATTGCTATGACCGCCAAAATATATTACGCCGACTCCTCCGCCCGGGCCGGGCGGTCGGGTTTGGATAAACTCTCCGACCTCTTCGACCGGGCCGGGGGAGGGGAGATCTTCCGTCCCGGCGACCGGGTGGCGGTCAAGGTCCACTTCGGGGAGGAGGGCAATACCGGATACCTGAAACCCGCCTTCGCCCGCCGTTTGGTGGCAAAGCTGCGGGAACTGGGGGCGCGGCCGTTCCTTACCGATTCCAACACCCTTTACCGGGGCGGCCGCCACCGGACCGCCGCCCATCTCCAGACCGCCCGCCGCCACGGTTTTACGGAAGAAAACATTGGGGCCCCGATCGTGATCGCCGATCGTTTTCTCGAGGAGAAGGGCCTGGCGATCGGCGGCCGTCCGGTCCGGGTGGCGGAGGCGGTCCGGTCCGCCGACAGCCTTCTGGTGATCACTCACGCCACCGGCCACGTGGCCTTCGGCTACGGCGGGGCGGTCAAGAACATCAGTATGGGCTTGGCCTCCCCGGCCGGGAAACAGGTGATGCACAGCGATCTGAAACCGGTGGTAAAAAAGGGAAAATGCGTCGGCTGCGGAACCTGTATCCGTTACTGCCCGGTTTCGGCGATCGTCTTCGACCGGGCGGGGAAGGCCGTCATCGACCGGGAAAAATGTATCGGCTGCGGGGAATGTATCGCCGTCTGCCCCGAAGGGGCGATCCCGGTGATCTGGAAGGGGGAATCGGAGCGGATGGCCGAAAAGTCGGCCGCCTATGCCCGGGCGGTTCTGGAGGGGAAAATGGACCGGGCGCTTTACCTGAATTTCCTCCTCGACATCACCCCCGATTGCGACTGCTGCGACTGGACCGAACCCCCCTTCGTCCCCGACCAGGGGATCCTCGCCTCCCGGGATATCCTGGCCGTTGACCAGGCGTCGATCGACCTGATCCGGAAGGCCCCCCTGATCCCGGGCGCGACCGCGGTGGCGAAGCGGGTCCGAGTCTCGAATAAGCGGGTGACGGAAAAGATCGCCGGGCAGTACTGCTGCCTCCCCCGTCTCCCGGACAAGTTCAAGACCCTCTTCGGGGTCGACCTGGAACCTTTTCTGGCCGCTGCCGAACTGGCCGGTCTCGGTACCAGAAACTACCGCCTGGTGAAGGTGGGATGAGATGAGAAAGCTTTTGGTTTCGCTGGTTTGCGGTTCGGTTCTCCTTCCGCTCTTGTCTGTCTTCGCGCTCGAGGAAGACGAGATCCCCCGGATCCGTTCGGCGATCGTCAAGATCAAGAACGTCAGCCAGAGACCGGATTACGCTTCCCCCTGGCTGGAGAAGGATTTTTCCCTCGGGCGGGGTTCCGGGGTGATCATCCCCGGCAACCGGATCCTGACCAGCGCCCACGTGGTCAGCGACTCCCGATACCTGGAGGTCGAGAAGGAGGACAGCGGGACACCCTACGGGGCGGTGGTCTCCCATATCGGCCACGATTGCGACCTGGCCCTGCTCGAGGTCCTCGACCCCGAATTCTTCGCCGATACCACCCACCTTGACTTTCACCGGGAGATCCCCCCGCTCGGATCGATGGTCGAGGCTTACGGTTTCCCGGCCGGAGGGCGGAGGATCACGGTCACCCGGGGGGTGGTCTCCCGGATCGATTACGCCCTCTACAATCATTCGGCCCGGGATTATCATCTGGTCGTCCAGATCGACGCCGCCGTCAACCCGGGCAACTCCGGCGGCCCGGCCCTCCGGGAGGGAAAGATCGTCGGGATCGTCTTCCAGGGTGTCCAGCCCTCGGAGAATGTCGGCCACGTGATTCCGATCACCGTGATCCGACACTTCCTCGAGGATCTCACCGACGGCCGCTACGACGGCTATCCCGATCTGGGAATCATTACCGCCAACCTCCTCAACCCCGCCTACCGGGAGTACCTGGGATTGCCGGAGGGGAAGACCGGGGTGGCGGCCGCGGCCGTGCTCGAGGGGCATTCGGCGAAAGGGTTCGTCCTCCCCGGGGATATCCTCCTGGCGATCGACGGCAATCCGATTCTCAACGACGGGACGATTCTGATTGACGGCGAGAGCTACTTTCTCGAAGAGGTGGTGGAACGGAAGCAGGTCGGGGAAGAGGTAGCCTTGGACCTGGTCCGGGACGGGGAGGAGATGATTATTCCCCTCCTCCTCCGGTCGGGGCGGGAGACCCTGCGGACCGGGAACGAGTACGAAACCCGGCCGGAATACCTGATATTCGGCGGTCTCCTCTTTCAGCCGCTCTCCCGGGAGTATCTCCAGGCCTGGAGCGACGACTGGTCCAGTCGCGCCGATCCCCGGCTACCCTATTACTTCAGCTATTACAACCAGGACCGGATCTACCTCGAGCGTCCGGAGATCGTCGTTCTCTCCCGGGTTCTTCCCGCTCCGGTCAACCAGTACTATTCCGATCTCTCCCTGGAGGTGGTCGAGCGGGTCAACGGCGTCAAGATCAGAGGCCTGGCCGACCTGGAAGAAGCCTTCGCCCGGCCGGCGGGAGATTATCACCTGATCGAGTTTGACGGGGCGGGTCCCCCGGTCGTTCTCGACGCGGCGGCGGCGGAAGCGGAGCATGCGACAATTCTTCAGCGATACCGGATCCCCGCCGATCGTCATCTGGCCGGCCCGGCCAAACCTGTGCCCGAACTCCCCGAAAGCAATTTGATGGGATCAAGGGAGAATGAATGAACTGATGAACCTGGCGGTGAAACTGACTATCTGCCTATTCGGCTGGTCCGGGCTGCTCTTTTCCGCCCCGGCGGAGCCGGAACCGGTCCCGGTCCGGCTCCACGTCACCAGCCAGGAGACCGATCACTCCAGTCCCTGGAAGCGGACGCGGGAGAGCGCCCGGGCCGGCTACGGCTGCGTGATCTCCCCCGGGCGGATCCTCACCACCGCGGATATCGTCAAGGACGCCACGATGATCAAGGTCGAGAAACGGGGGGAGAAACGCTATTATCAGGGCCGGGTCGAGGTGATCGATTACGACGTCGACCTGGCGACGGTATCCGTTGAAGATGAATCATTCTTCAATGATCTCTCCCCGGTCGAGCTGGCGGAGACGGTGGAACTCGATCAGCCGGTCCAGTTCCTGGTCTTCGCCGAACCGGACCGGATCCGGGCCATTCCGGGCGCGATCGTCAAAGTCTCGGTGGAGGAGTATTACCTCAGTCCCGATCGTTTCCTGACTTTCGGGGCGGCGGTCAACTTCGAGGACCGGGGAGGGGGCTGGAGCGAGCCGGTGGTCGCCGGGGGGGAGCTGGTCGGGTTGACGATGACCTATGACGGCCAGCGCCAGTATGCCGTTATCATCCCGGCGGCGATTATCCGGCGATTTTTACCGGAGATCAAGCCGGAGGGCTACGCCGGATTCCCCGACCCGGGTTTTTTCTCCGTCCCCACCCGCGACCCCGCCTTCCGAAAGTTCCTCCAACTTCCGGATAACGGTGGCGGGATCTATATCACTTCCGTCTATCCCCGGTCCTCGGCCGACGGGGTGCTGGAAGCGGGTGATGTCCTCCTGGCGGTTGACGGCCGGCCCCTCGACCTGGAGGGGTATTACGAGGATACCCGCTGGGGGCGGCTCGATTACCGGGATCTCTTCACCCGGTTTTACTCTCCCGGCGACCGTGTGAAATTGGAGTTGGTCCGGGACGGAGAGACGGTAAAACTGGAGATGGTTCTCCGCCGCTGGCTCCTCTCCGATTACCTGATCCCGCCCTACAGCGGTCGGGAACCGACCAAATACCTGATTGTCGGGGGGGTGATAATCCAGGAACTGACCCGGGATTATCTCCGGGAATGGGGAAACCAGTGGGTGCGGCGGGGGAACAAGAAGCTGCTCTACCATAACTATTATAACTCCCGCCGGATCGGGCCGGGAAGAGAGAGAGTCGTACTGCTCAACCGGGTTCTTCCCGACGAGGTCAATCTCGGTTACCAGGGTCTGGAGGACCTGGTCCTGGCCGAGGTCAACGGCCGGCCGATCGGGGGAATCGAGGATGTGGCCGAGGCGCTCCGTTTCCCCGAAGGGGAGTTCCACCGTTTCCGCTTCGAGGAGTTCGATCGGGAAATCGTCTTCCGGGCCGCCGACCTGGAGGAGGCCGACCGCCGGATCGCCGACCAGTACGAAATCCCCAGGCTGCGCCTGCTGGAGTAGTCCCGGCCCGGACTATCGGTAAATCTAATGCCTTCATTCTGTATTCTGAATTCTGAATTCTGTATTCTGTTATGATCTTTCCCCGCCGCTCAGGTATCCTGCTTCATCCCACCTCGTTGCCCTCCCCGGGAGGGATCGGCGACCTGGGGGAGGAAGCCTATCGCTTTGTCGATTTCCTGGCCGCTTCCGGCCAGCGGTTGTGGCAGGTTCTGCCCCTCTCCCCGCTCGGTTTCGGCAATTCACCTTACTCCAGTCCCGCGGTCCTGGCCGGAAATCCGCTGTTGATCAGCCCCGGAGAACTGGTCCGGGACGGGCTGCTTTCGGCCGGTGAACTTTCTTCCTCCCCCGGGTTCTCTCCCGGCCGGGCGGATTACGGGCGGGCAGCCGAGTTCAAGAGCCGTCTGCTGAAGAAAGCCTACCAAAATTTCCTCGCCGACGCGGGCAGCCGGGAGCGGCGGCACCTGGAAAATTATTGTCGGGAAAAAGCTCAATGGCTGGAAGATGTCGCCCTCTATTCCGCTCTCAAGGATCGCTTCCGGGGAAAGCCCTGGACGAGCTGGCCGGAGGAGTTCGCCTCCCGGAGACCGGCCGCCCTCCGGAAGGCCGCAGAGGAACTTTCCACCGTCATCTCGGAGCTGCGCTTTTACCAGTATCTGTTTTCCCGGCAATGGCGGCGGCTGCGCCGGTACGCCAATGACCGGGGGATCGAGATTATCGGGGACATCTCCTTCTTCGCCAACCACGACAGCGTCGATGTCTGGGCCCACCGCGGTTTTTTCCTGCTCGACGAACGGGGCCGGCCCCGGGAACTTTCCGGGGTTCCGCCCAGCCGGTTCGGGGTGAGCCAGATCTGGGATATGCCGCTCTATGACTGGCCGGCGATGGCGGATGCCGGTTTTCCCTGGTGGCGGCTGAGATTTTCCGAGATGCTGGCCGCCTTCGATATCGTCCGGGTCGATCATTTCTCCGGCTTTTACGCCTGCTGGCACGTCCGGCCGGGAGCCAGGACCTCGGCCGAGGGGCGCTGGGTGAGCGGATCGGGGACGGCTCTATTTAAGTCCCTGGAGGCGAATCGGGGACCGCTGCCGATCATCGCCGAGGCGTTGGAGCCGAAGATAATGGCCCGGACCGAACTGATGCTGGAGGAACTCGGCTACCCGGGGATCAGGATCCTCCAGCACGGTTTTTCCGGCCGGCCCGGCAACCCCCATCTCCCCGCCAATTACCCGATAAATTGCGCGGCCTACCCGGGGACCCACGACGACGACACCGCCCGCGGCTGGTTTTCCTCCCGACCGAGGGCGGACCGGGACCGGGTCCGCGCCCGCCTGGGAGCGAGAAAGGGGCGGGAGGTCAACTGGTGGTTCATCGAGGCCGTCCAGCAATCCCCGGCCGCCACCGCGATTATCCCACTCCAGGATGTCCTCAGCCTGGGCAGCGAGGCCCGGATGAATACGCCGGGGGCCGGGAGCGGGCAGTGGGAATGGCGTTTTCGTTCCGAGATGATCTCGTCGCCGATTGCCGAACAGCTGGCCCGGGCGACCCGGGATTCCGGGAGGTGACGGATATGCGTTTTCCCCGCCGTGGTGGTATCCTGGCCCACCTGACCTCGCTCCCCGGTCCCTTCGGGATCGGCGACCTCGGCCCGGATTCGCTCCGGTTTGCCGATTTTCTCTCCGATTCGGGGATCAAGCTCTGGCAGATCCTGCCCTTAAGCCCGATTGGCCCGGGCAACTGTCCTTATTCCTCGGCTTCGGCTTTTGCCGGTAACCCGTTGCTGATTGATCTCGAAGCTTTGGTCGAGGAAGGCCTGCTCGCCCCCGGCGACCTGGTCTCACCCCCCTCCTTCCCCGTCGACCGGGTTGACTTCGGCCGGGTGATTCGCTTCAAGCGCGGACTGCTGCGAAAGGCCTTCCGGCAGTTTCTCTCCGGCGCCTCGGTGTCCGGAAGAAGGGATTTTAAACTGTTCGGGGAAGAAAATTCTTTTTGGCTGGAGGATTACGCCCTCTTCGTCGCTCTCCAGGAAAAGCTTTCCTACCGGCCCTGGTACAGATGGCCCGCTCCCCTGGTCCGGCGGGAGGGGGAGGCACTGAAGGAGGCGGGGCAAGAACTATCCCAAAGGATCGAGGAGGTTCGCTTCCAGCAATACCTATTTTCCCGGCAGTGGAATCGCTTCCGCCGGCAGGTCAACTCGCGGGGTCTGGACCTGGTCGGGGATCTCCCCTTCTTCGTCAATCGGGACAGCGCCGATACCTGGGCCAATCGCGCTTTATTCCTGGTCGACTCCCAGGGCCGCCGGTCCGCCCTCTCCGGAGTACCGCCGCCCCAGGGCGGTCGGACGGGACAGGTCTGGGGCAACCCGCTCTACGATTGGAAGAATATGCGCCGGGACGGGTACGATTGGTGGTACCGGCGTTTTCGGCGGGTGCTGAGCCTGGTCGATGTTGTCCGGGTTGATCACTTCTCGGGTTTTTATGCCTGCTGGCATATCCCACCCCGGCGGCCCTCATCCCGGAACGGCGTCTGGGTGAAGGGCCCGGGGGCCGCTCTCTTCCGGACGCTGGGAAAACGACTGGGGCAGTCATTGCCGATCATCGCCGAGGCCCTGGAAGCCGAGATTGAAAAGCCGGTCGACCGCCTGATGTCGGAATTCTCTATCCCGGGAATCCGGGAACTGCAGTTCGGCCTCGAGGGTGCTCCGGGGAGCTACCACCACCCGGGGATGGTCCCGAAAAACTGCGCTTATTACACTGGGCTCCACGATAACGACACCTGCCGGGGTTGGTACCGGTCGCTGAAACCGGAGAAGAAGAAAGAGGTTCGAAAGTTTCTCGGGGTCGGCGCCCGGGAGATTCACTGGGGGATGATTGAAACCGTCTTCCGATCGAAGGCCGATACGGTGATCGTTCCCTTCCAGGAGCCGCTGGGAGTCGGGAGAGGGGGGAGGATGAACATCCCCGGCCGGGCCACCGGGCAGTGGGAGTGGCGGTTCAAGAAAGAATGTCTGACCGGGGAACTGGCCGGGTATCTTTCCCGCCTGGCCAGGGAAACCGGGAGATAAAAAAAAAGACCGCGGCATTGCTGCCGCGGTCTTTTTTTTCCAACTGACCGGGTCTTAGACGACTGCGTCCTGGGCGGCCTTGGAGACCTTGAACTTCACGACGGTCTTGGCCGGGATCTTGATCTTTTCCCCGGTGGCCGGGTTGCGGCCGGCGCGGGCTTTTCGCCGGACCTTGATGAACTTTCCCAGGCCCGGGAGGGTGATCCCGACCTTGGCCTTGGCGCCCTTGTAAACCTGGGCGACCAGGGAACTGTACGCCGCTTCGGCGGCCTTCTTGCTGATGTCCGCGTCTTTGGCGATCTGGGCGATAATGTCTTTCTTGGTCTTCTTGGCCATTTCCTTTCCTCCTTGTTCTGGAAAGTTTGCGATTTATAATTCAGCGCCCGGCGCTGAATTAGATTGGATATACTTTCTTTACCCCGGCTAAGGATATTAATAACGCAGGTTAGCAGAACCCTCCGCCAAGTCAAGTCGAAAATTTATCCGCCGGCGTCAGCTCCCAATTTCCGGGAGAGACGCCCGGTAGAGAACGGCTTCGCCCCGGAGCGAGTACGCCCCGGCTCCGAAAGGGATAAAGACCGAGTCTCCCCGGACCAGCGCGACCGACGGTCCGCGATTGCCGGCCGCCCGGACCCTTCCCCGGTAGCAGAAGACGATCTCCGGTCCCCGCCGGTCGCCGGACCGGAAGGGCGAGGAGGGCGCGGGGAGGAGCCGGGAAAGCTGGTATTCGGCGGCCGGGGTTCGATAGATAAATTCCACCCCGTCCCCCGGTTCCGCCCGCGCGACGGCGGCCGGGCCGCAGCGGCAGGCAAGGATATTCGCCAGTTCGGCGCCATCGATATGTTTGGCGGTCAACCCTCCCCTCAGGACGTTGTCGGAGCCGGCCATCAGTTCCACCCCCGCCCCGCGGAGATAAGCGTGGAGTACTCCGGGGGCGAGGTAGACGGCCTCCTCCGGCTCTAGTTGGACGAAATTGAGGAAGATCGGGCCGAGGACCCCGAGATCTCCGGGGTAGAGTTTCCCGAGGCGGGCGACCAGGTTCCGGACCCGGGGAGAAACCGAGCGGATTTCCCTCTTCCCGACGGACAGTTCGCCGATCCGGCCGAGGAGGGAATTGTTTTCCTGGGCCGGGAGGGTGAGCAGGGCCCGGAAGAGGCACCGGAGCCGCTCCCCATCCGGAGATCGGCAAAATTCTCCGGCTTCCGGCAGGAGCGGTTCCAGTTCGAGTTCGGTGACGGCGGCAGCGATCTCCTCCGGCTCCCGGAATCCGCAGAGGGCCTCGAACCGGGTCAGGGCGCAGAGCAGTTCCGGCTTCGGTTGAGGATCGCGATAGTTCCGATCGGCGGCGTCGATGGGAGTCCCGGCGGCGTTTTCCCTGAGGAACCCGGCTCGGGCCTGCTCCCGGTCGGGATGGGCCTGGATTGAGAGTGGCCGCTCAACCGCGAGAATCTTGAAAAGAAAGGGGAGCTTCTTCTGAAACCGGTCTGCCGACCGGGGTCCGAGGGTCCCTTCCGGGTCCTCGCTGATCAAGCGGTCAAGGGGGACTGGGCGACCATCTGTCTGTACTCGGGAGGGGGCCCGGGGATGGGCCCCCATCCACAGTTCCGCCGCCGTCCGTCCGGCCGGTGCGGGCCGGCCCAGCAGCTCGGGGATGAAGGTCTTCGACCCCCAGGCGTATTCCATTACCGGGTTTTCCAGCCGCAGGATCTGGTGGGAATATCCGCTCAAGGTATCTTTCCGCTTTGATTTCTCCCTATCTTACCGTAGTATTGGTCTCCGGGAAAACGTCAAAAACTACTTTAACCGCCGGCGATTATTGCCGCAAGCATTGTTATTTCAAGAAAATCAGTTGAGGAGAAAATATGAACAAGAAGACTTTGATTACCGGGATAACCGGTCAGGACGGTTCCTACCTGGCAGAATTTCTGATGGAGAAGGGTTACCGGGTCTTCGGGCTCCAGCGCCGCTCCAGCACCATCACCACCGAACGCCTTGAACATCTTCTCCAGGGGGGACTGGAGTTGATCTCCGGGGATCTGATCGACCAGAACTCCTTGATCAAGGCCCTGGAAATCTCCACCCCCGACGAGGTCTATAACCTGGGGGCGCAGTCGTTCGTCCCCGCGTCCTGGGATCAGCCGGTTTTAACCGGCGAGGTGACCGGACTCGGGGTGACCAAGATGCTGGAGGCGATCCGGCTGGTCAACCCGAAGATCCGTTTTTACCAGGCTTCATCGAGCGAGATGTTCGGGAAGGTGAAGGAAACCCCCCAGAGCGAGTCGACCCCGTTTTACCCCCGCAGTCCCTACGGGGTGGCCAAGGTTTACGGCCACTGGATTACCATCAACTACCGGGAGAGCTACGACCTCTTCGCCGTCTCCGGGATTCTCTTTAATCACGAGTCGCCCCGCCGGGGGCTGGAGTTCGTGACCCGGAAGGTGACCCGGGGGGTGGCGATGATCAAGGCCGGCCGCCAGAAGGAACTGCGACTGGGGAACCTGGAGGCGAAGCGGGACTGGGGTTTCGCCGGGGATTACGTCCGGGCGATGTGGCTGATGCTCCAGCAGGAGACCCCGGAAGATTACGTGATCGCCACCGGGGAGACCAACACCGTGAAGCGGATGGTGGAGATCGCCTTTGCCCGGGCCGGCCTCGACTGGGAAAAGCACGTGGTGGTGGACCCGAAATTCTACCGTCCGGCCGAGGTCCAGCTCCTCCAGGGCGACAGTTCCAAGGCCCGCCGGGTCCTGGGTTGGGAGCCGGAAGTCGACTTCGGGGGCCTGATCGAGATGATGGTCGACGCCGACATCGAGCGGGTCAACGACCTGATCAAGTGGGGTAAGATTTAGGGGGCAAGTTTGAAGTGCCTAAAGTTCTAAGTTCGAAGTTCCAACAAGGGGGCAAGGCGGGGGAAAGCAATAATTAAATTAGTGATTTTTTAGTGTAATTAGTGGACCAAAAATGGGCCGAGGCGGGGGATAGATTGGCGAAGATTGGTGAAGATTAGTGGATTAAAAAGGGGCCGGGGCGGGGGTAATTGAAAAAAGCAATCAGTGGATCGAGATGAGAAAGGCCCTGATAACCGGGATCGCCGGCTTCGCCGGCGGTCACCTGGCCGAATCGCTGATCGAGGCGGGCTGGGAGGTGGCCGGGATCGAGCGCCACGGGGCGGTCCTTGACCACCCGGTCTTTCTCCTCGATCGGGTCAAGGTCGAAGAGTGCGATATTCTGGCCGCCCGGGAATTGGGGAGGGTAATCGGGGAATTCCAACCGGATGCGATCTTCCACCTCGCCGGGACCACCCATATCCCGATGGCCCAGAGCGACCCCCAGATGGCCTTCGAGACCAATATCAAGGGCAGCTTGAACATTCTCGACGCGACCGCCGCTTCCGCCCCCTCAGCGCGGCTGATCCTGGTCAGCTCGGCCGAGGTCTACGGGAAATCCCGGCCGGAAGAGATGCCGCTCACCGAGGACCGGCCCCTACGGCCGGCCTCGATCTACGGGCTGACCAAGCTCTGCGCCGAAGAGACGGCTTTTTATTACGCCCGCACCCGCGGCCTTGACGCGGTGGTCTTGAGGCCATTCAATCACATCGGCCCCGGCCAGCGCCCCCGGTTTGTCTCCGCCTCCTTCGCCCTCCAGATCGCCCGGATCGAAAAAGGGCTCCAGCCGCCGGTTCTGGAGGTTGGGAACCTTGATCCAGCCCGGGACTTTACCGATGCCCGGGATATGGTCCGGGGTTACCGGCTGGCGGTGGGGAAGTGCGATTCCGGCTCCGTTTACAATATCTGTTCCGGGCGGGCCTACCCGATCCGGGAAATCCTCGACCGTTTGCTGAAGCTGAGCGATCTGGAGATTGAAGTCCGGCCGTCCGCGGAGAGGACTCGGGCTACCGATGTTCCGATCTTCCGGGGCGACCATTCCCGGTTCACCGCCGCCACCGGCTGGCGGCCCGAATATGGTATCGACGACACCCTGAAAGCGATTCTCGATTACTGGCGGGGTCGGGTGAAGCTTAACCGGGGAAAATCCCGGGGTTAAGACGGGAGGATGGGTCAATGTGGGAGACAATAGCTCTGTTCCTGGCCGGGCTGGCCCTGCTGTTACTGGTCTGGCTGATCGCGCTTCTGATCAAGCTGAAGAAGATCCGATTCCGTTTCCGTTCCCTGGCCGCGGAAGAGATCGATAAAATCAAGGGGGTCCGGAGTCTGAAGATCGAGGAACTCCGGGAGCGGGTCCACCTGCTGGAAGCCGGCTACCGCTTCTTTTTCGAGGAAGCGCAGACCTTCAACGTTCTCCTCGATCGGGAAAGCCGGATCAAGGATATCAACCGGGCCTTTCTCAACCTTTTCGACCGGGAGAAAGCGGAACTGGAAGGGGTTAAACTCTTCGACCTGGCCGCGGAAGAAGGGAAAGCCGGTTTCGCCGCCTACCTGGAGGAGCATCAGAAGGACAGTTACACCCCGGAGCGGGAAGTCGAGTTTCCGGGTCCGCGGGGCCCCCGCCGGATTTTATTCGGGGAGAAGCATCTGACAGTGGTAGAAGAATGCGTCCCGGCCGGAATCGTGCTCTCCGGGACCGACGTCACCGCGCACCGCCGGATGGAAGCCGACGAGGAAGACCTGAAAAGAAAGCTGGCCCTCTCCGCCCGGATGGAATCCCTGGGTATTATGGCCGGGGGGATCGCCCACGACCTGAAAAACCTCTTCAATCCGGTGCTTTCCTACCCGGATTTCATCGCCGATAAGCTTCCCCCCGAGAGCGATCTCCGGGGTCCGGTGAAACGGATCAAGAACGCCGCCGCCCAGGCCTCGGAGTTGGTTCAGAACTTCTTATCCCTGGCCCGCCGGGGCCGCCTGGAGCTGCAGCCGCTGGACCTGAACAACCTGGTCAGGATTTACATCCAGTCGATGGGTTGCAAGACCCTGGAGGACCGGTTCCCCACCGCCCGGATCACTCTCGACCTGGCGGATCGGCTGCCGCCGGTGAAGGGTCTCGCTCCCCAGCTGAACAGCGTGCTGATGAACCTGGTCAAGAACGGGTGCGAGGCGATGAAGGAAGGAGGGGAGGTTCGCGTCTCCACCGCCGCCGTATCCCTCGAGGAACCTTACCGGGGATTTCAGCAGGTCCCCCGGGGCGAGTACGCGATTTTGAAGGTTGAGGATTCGGGGAAAGGGATGGGGGAGGAAGAGATCAAGCAGCTTTTTACCCCGTTTGTCTCCGGCAAGGAGATGGGCGGTTCCGGGACCGGGCTGGGAATGGTGGTGGTGGCGGGGGTGATCGAAGACCATCAGGGCTATCTCGACGTGAAGTCGGAGCCGGGACGAGGGACGGTGATTATGATCTACCTGCGGGCTCTGGAGGATAAACCATCCGCGGCTTCCCGGGTTTCGGGAACCGGGGAGCGGCTCCTGGTGGTCGATGACGACGATGCCGACCGGAGGGGGTTGGTCGGCCGGTTGTCCTCTCTCGGTTACGAAGTTGCCCAGGCCGCCGACGGGGAGGAGGCGCTGAACTATCTCAGCCGCCACTCCCCCGACCTGGTGGTGATGGACCTGATGCTTGACAACGAGAACGGTCTCGAACTCTACCGCCGGATCCTCGAGATCCAGCCCCGGCTCCGTTGTGTCCTGGTCAGCGGGGGGCTCGATCACCGGGCCCGGGAAAACGCCGCCGCCCTGGGGATTACCGGGATACTGGAAAAACCGGCGAAGGAAGATGAACTGGCCCGGATCATTCGGGCTGAATTAAATAAATCCAATCCGGCCGGACCGGACCGGGGCGGAGATAATTAAGGAGTCCGATATGCCAAGGCTGATACTGACCCTGGTTTTGCTGGTTTTTACGCTTCCGAAACTTTATCCGGCCGGGGAAGAGAATCCGCCGCCGGCCTCCACGGTCGGGGAGGATTTGACCGAGACGGCGGTGGAGGGAGAGGAGGAAGCGGTGGCGGAGAGTGAACCGGTTCCGGTCGGTTGTTTCTGGAAGTCGCTTCTGCCGGATCCGGAATTCCAGCCGAAGGCGGGAGATGCCTACCGGATCGCCGTGGCCGGGTCCGACCGGGCGAGTCTCGTCTTTTCTTACGCCCGGCTCCGGCCCCACGAAGGCGAACCCCGGCTCGCCGTCCATACCCGAAAGACCCCGGATAACCGGGTCCTGGTCGACCACGCCAACCCGGGGCTGTTCACGGCTGAAACCGGGGAGTTCACCCTCTCCCTGGTCGTTCCGTCCGGCTGGCCCCTCTACCTGGTGCAAGCATCCGACAACCCCTACGCCGACCCCGTGGTGCTGAGTAACATCGTCGAGCTGCCCTGACCGGGTTGAGAATTAGTACCGGGCGCAGATCGGCATCCGCCGACCGCTCCCGAAGGCCTTCCCGGTCACCTTCAGCCCCGGGGGGGCCTGGCGTCGCTTATACTCGTTGCGGTTGACCGCCTCCACCGTCCAGCTCACCGCCGCCGGGTCCAACCCCCGGGCGATGATCTCGTCTTCGGAGAGATTTTCCTCGATGTAATGAAAGAGGATCCGGTCGAGGATGGGGTAGGGGGGGAGGGTGTCCTGATCTGTCTGGCCGGACTTCAGCTCGGCCGAGGGCGGCCGCTCGATCGTCCCGGCGGGGATGACCTCCCGTTCCCGGTTGAGAACGCCGGCCAGTTCGTAGACCCCGGTCTTGGGAAGGTCGGAGAGGACCGCCAGCCCCCCCGACATATCCCCGTAGAGGGTACAGTAGCCGGTGGCCATCTCGCTCTTGTTCCCGGTCGAGAGGACCAGGGAGCCGCGGCGGTTGGAGAAGGCCATCAGGATGTTGCCCCGGATCCGGGCCTGGATGTTCTCCCGGGCCAGGTCGGCCGCCGGTTCCCCCGGCGGCAATTCCTCCCCGAGAGCTTCCAGGTAACCGGCGAATATCCCGGAGATCTCGACCGCGTGGAGAGTAATCCCCAGATTGGCGGCCAGCCCAGCGGCCATCCGGTTCGAGATCTCCGCCGTGAAGGGAGAAGGCATCGTGATCCCGGTCACGTTTTCCTTACCCAGCGCCTCCACGGCCAGGGCGGCGGTGACGGCGGAGTCGATCCCCCCGGAAAGCCCGATCAGGGCGGAGGAAAAACCGCATTTACGCGAGTAGTCCGAGATCCCCAGGACCAGCGCCCGCCGGATGGAATCGATCCGTTCCCGGTCCGGGAAGAGTCCCGGCCGTCCAGCGGCCGAGGTCTCGACGATCCGGACTTCTTCGGCGAAATCCTTCAGGACGGCCGCCGGTTCCCCTTCGCGGTCAAGAAGGAAGCTCGACCCTGCGAAGATCAGCTCGTCGTTCCCCCCGACCTGATTGACGTAAAGCAGCGGGATCCGGTAGCGTTTAGCCTGGCCGCTTAAGAGTCGGAACCTGACCCGGTCTTTCCCGGCGGTGAAGGGGGAGGCGGCGATGTTGATCAGCAGCGTGGCGCCCTGCTCCGCCAGGGACCGGATAGGGTCCTCCCGGTAGTATTGCCGGGGCCAGAACCCGGGGTCGTTCCAGATATCCTCGCAGATCGAGATCCCCAGCATCTCACCCCGGAAGGAGAACGGTTCCTGCCCGGGGGCCGGGTCGAAATAGCGGGTCTCGTCGAAGACGTCGTAGCTGGGCAGGAGCGTTTTGGCCTGGCGGTGGACGATCTCTCCCCCGGAGAAGAGAAGGGCGGCGTTGTAAATCCCCTTTCCCACCTTCTGCCCGGAAGATATCGGGGCCCCGAGGAGGATCCCGGTATCGGGGAAACGGCGGGAGAGTGCGGCGACCCGGGCCAGGGATTCCTCCACCCGGCGGTTGAACCAGGATTTCTCCAGCAGGTCTCGGGGGGGGTAGCCGGTCAGGAAGAGTTCCGGGAAAACCGCCAGGTCTGCCTTCCCGGCCGCCCCGGAGAGGGCCGCCTCAAGCTTGGCCAGATTCCCGGCGATATCCCCCACCGTGGGGTTGAGCTGTCCGACGGCAATTTTCATCGATCTGTTGGCGCTATGAAGATAGTCCGCTCTTCCTCCCAAGGCAAGGCAAAGTTTCCCTTTCCCTTGACCGGGTCGAGATTACCCGGTAAGGTAAAGATCCCCCCAAAAATCGCAGCCCCTGGAGGAATACCGATGAGCCGGACCACCCCCGAGGGAATATTTCTTCTTGAAGATTACAATTGGAAGCCTTCTTTCTCCAACTTCCTGCCCGGGATCGCCGGGGAGACCGGGATACCGCTCTGGGCCTACTACGTCAGTCGGGGCCAGTGTCTCTGCTCGGCCGGGGTCGGGGACAAGAACAACCAGATCCTGGAGTTCCTCTCCTTCAACCGGGCCCTCCAGACGGTGGCCCAGCAGGGATTTAGGACCTTTATCCGGGGCGGAAATAAAGGGATCTACGAACCTTTCCGCAAGAGCCGGGATAGGAATATTCGGCAGACGATGGCGGTGGATTCCGCCGAGCTGACCCTGACCGAGCGGTCCCCCCGGCGGGGGTTGGAGACCGAGGTGGTTTACTTCACCCTCCCCGGGGAGGATTATCCTGCCCTGGTCCGGGTTCTCACCCTCCGCAATATCTCGGATCGCGGGTTGGAGGGGGAGGTCGTCGACGGAGTCGCCCGGATCCTGCCTTTCGGCTGCGACCAGGAGATCCTCCAGACCACCGCCCGACACATCGAGGGGATGATCGGGGTCTTTGACGCCGGCGGGGTCCCGCTCTTCCGCCTCAAGCAGAGCCCGGCCGATGTCGAGCGGATCGAGGAGATCCGGAAGGGGAATTTCTACGCCGCCTTCACTTCCACCCGGCCCGATCCCGGCCGGACGTCGTATATCGTCGACCCGGCGGCGATCTTCTCCGACAGCGAGATCTACGACCGGCCCTGGCGGATGGCCCGGCTCCGGCCGGGGGAAGTCTCCCGTCTCCCCCAGGCCCGGCAGAACAAGACCCCCTGCGCCTTTGCCGTCTCCCCCTTCCGCCTGAAGCCGGAAGAGACCTTCCGGATCTACTCGGTGATCGGCCAGGCCGGGGAGGAAGAGATCCCCGTTCTGCTCGCCCGGATCGATCCGGAATACCTCGCGGCCCGGCGGAAGGAGAACTCCCGGATCATCCGGGCGATCCGGGATAAGAGCTTTACTGCGTCCGGGAGCCCCGACTTCGACAACTATTGCCGGCAGACCTTCCTCGACAACGTGATCCGCGGCGGGATGCCGGTAGTCTTCCCGACCGCCGAGGGCAAGTCGGCCTTTTACGTCTACTCCCGGCAGAACGGCGACCTCGAGCGCGACTACCACTTCTTCGTCCTCGATCCCACCTACTACTCCCAGGGGACCGGCCATTACCGGTCGGTCAACCAGAACCGGCGCTGCGACGTCAGGTTTTTTCCCGAGACTGAAGACGAGAACATCCGGCTCTTTCTCAACCTTATCCAGACCGACGGCTACAACCCCCTGGAGGTCAACCAGGTCACCTACCGGGTCAGGAACCGGGCGGGCTGCCGCCGCTGGCTGAAGAGTATCGCCGGGAAGGAGAAATCCCGCCGGCTGGGCGATCTGCTCGACGGTTCCTTCTCCCCGGGACAGTTCGCGATGGCGGCCGGAAAACTGAAGATCCGTGGGGCGGATAACCCCGGCCGGCTCCTGGAGAAGCTGCTCGGCTACTGCGTCGAGGAGGACTCCGCCGGGGTCCACGAAGGCTACTGGGTCGACCACTGGCTCTACAATCTCGACCTCCTCGACGTCTTTCTCTCCGTCTTTCCCGACCGGGCGGAGGATCTGCTGCTCAACAACCGCCGATACTATTTCTATGACAACCCCGACCTGGTCGTCCCCCGGGCGGAGAAGTTCGTCCTCACCCCGGACGGGGTGAGGCGCTACGGCGCGGTGGCCCGGGACCGGAAGAAGGCCGAACTGCTCGCCTCCCGCGAACAGTTTCCCGCCCGGATGCGGACAGAGGGGGGGAAGGGCGAGGTTTACTACACCTGCCTTCTGACCAAGCTGCTCTGCCTGGTCGCCAACCGTCTGGCCACCCTCGATCCCGCCGGGATCGGGATCGAGATGGAGGCCGATAAGCCCGGGTGGAATGACTCGATGAACGGTCTCCCCGGGATCGTCGGTTCCTCGCTCTGCCAGACCTTCGAGCTGGAGCGGGCCCTGGAATTCCTCCTCTCCTGTCTCGCCGGCCTCGAGCGGCCGGTCCGGGTTTATTCCGAGCTGGCCGATTTTATCGCCGGCCTGACCCGTCTGGTCGCCCGCCGGGCTGCCGGCAAGATCGGCCCCCGCCGCTACTGGGACCTGAGCAATACCCTGAAGGAGAAGTACCGTGCCGCCACCGTCTACGGGATCGGGGGAGGGGAGAAGACCCTGAGTCGGGATGAACTGGCCTGCTTTCTCGAATCGGGGCTGAAGGTGGTCCAGCTCATCTACCTCCCCGAGAACCGCCGCCGGGTCTTCAACCCGGCCGGGATCCCCTATACCTATCTGGTCAACCGGGTCACCCGCTTCCGCCGCCGCCGGGGGAGCGACGGCCAAATCCTGCTCAACCCCGACGGACTCCCCCTGGTCGAGCCGCTCTCCTTCCGCCAGGAACCGCTCCCCCTCTTCCTCGAGGGGCCGGTCCACTATCTCCGGGTCCATCCCGAAGGGGCCGGGAGCATCTACCGGGCGGTCCGGGATTCCGGGCTCTTCGACGGGAAGCTGAAGATGTATAAGGTCTGCGAGTCGCTCGAGGCGGCGCCGTTCGAGATCGGGAGGGTCAAGGCCTGGGGCCCGGGCTGGATCGAGAACGAATCGATCTATACCCATATGGAGTTTAAGTACCTGCTCGAGCTGCTCCGTTCCGGCCTCCACGGGGAATTCTTCGCTGACCTGCTCACGATGCTTCCGCCCTTTCTCTCCCCCGAGGTTTACGGCCGCAGCCCCCTGGAGAACGTCTCCTTCATCGTCTCCTCCGCCTTCCCGGACGAAACGATGCACGGGCGCGGCCTCCAGCCCCGGCTGAGCGGGGTGACCGGGGAGATGATCCATATCTTGACCCTGATGACCGCCGGGGCGGAGCCCTTCCTTCTCGTCGGGGACGGCAAGCTCGCCTTCCGACTCGACCCTGCCCTTCCGGATTGGCTCTTCACACAGGAGGCCGCCGAGCGCGACATCCCGGCCGACGGGGGCCAGAAGGAAAAGCTCCGTCTCCCCGCGCGATCCTTCGCCTTTCTCTTCCTCGGCCGGACCCTGGTCGTCTATCACCACCCCGGAGGCGGGGACGCCTCAAGCTCTTCCGGCACGAAGGTGATCCGTTACCGGCTGACCTACCGCGACGGCCGGAAGAAGACCGTAGTCGGTCCTGTCGTCGCCGGAAAAGCCGCCCGGGATATTCGTGAGGGAAAAATCGCCCGGATCGACGCCGACCTGGCCGACCTTTCCTCCCGGTGATTTAACCCGGGGTTTCTGTCTTAATAAATAATACCTGAATTGTATATCCTCGGAAAAGTGGCTATAACCTAAATCTTTGTCGAGCAATCCGATATTGCGCGAAATCATTACTATTCGGGGTAACCCATCAGGTGATATGGCCGCCGGCCAGAGTAGCACAGGCATTCCTGCCTGTGCCCGGGTATCTCCCGCCAGGAATGTGTGTATTGCTTTCCAATCATCCGGCCGGAAACCGGTTCAAGGGAAAAAATATGGTTGATTTTTCCCTCCGGCTCGGATAAGTTGCTTGCGATTAAGTTGTTGGGGGCGTAGCTCAATTGGTTAGAGTACCGGACTGTCGATCCGGGTGTTGCGGGTTCGAGTCCCGTCGTCCCCGTTTCAAGGCCCGGAAGGGGGCATCCCTTCCGGGCCTTTTGTTACTGAAAGAGGGAATTACTTTCTATATTTTTTTGTTGCCCTGGTTCACGTATATGTTAACTTAGGGTTATGAGGGCGATCATCTTTTACCGGACGGAATCAGGCAGATGTCCGGTGAAGGAATTTATTGATTCACTCAACGCCCAACAAGCCCGGAAGGTTGTCTGGGTATTACAACTGGTGGAGGAACTTGAACGGGTCCCGACGCAGTATTTCAAGAAACTGGTCGCCACCGATGATATCTGGGAAGTCCGGGTCCGGACCGGCGGGGAGATCTTCCGGTTGCTGGGCTTTTTCGACGGGGCCAGGTTGATCGTTTTGAACTACGCATTCTCCAAGAAGACCCGAAAAACTCCAGCCGGAGCCATCGCTCTGGCGGAAAGCAGAAAGAGAGATTACCTGGGGAGGAAGAAGTGATGAGCGATGTCAAAAAATATGTTGCGGAGAGGAAGGCCCGCGACCCCGAGTTCGCGGAGAACTTCGATATCGGCTATGCCGACTTCAAAATCGGAGTCCTGCTCAAGCAGGTCCGGGAAAGCGCCGGTCTGACCCAGGAAGAGGTGGCGAAGAAGTTAAATACCCAAAAATCGGCGATCTCCCGGATTGAGAACCACGCCGAGGACATCCGTCTCTCCACTCTGGAAAGATTTGCTAAGGCCTTGGGGAAGCAGATCAGAGTTCAAGTTTCATAATCGCCAAGCAATCACATCTTCCGGTGCCCATCCCTCACTGTCCGATAACAAATATTGAGAATATCCCAGATCAGCCACGCTCTGGGATGTCCGTCGTCCCTGTTAGCGAAATTCGTTCGCATCAAAAAATTGATCTGAGCGGCAGAATGGAGTATTATTTCAGTATGAGCATAACAGCAGAAAAGGTCATAACAGAAGCCCTGGCCCTCTCCCCGCAGGCGCGGGCGTTCGTGGCCGAGCGCCTGATTGAAAGCCTTGACGCCGGCCTGGGAGAAGCTATTTCCCCGGCGTGGCGCGACGAACTGCGCAAGCGGTGTCGGGAGATGGACGAGGGCGCGGTCGAGTTGCGCGAGGTCGCGGATGTGGTTGCTAAAGCCTACGCGGCGCTCGGATGAAGCCCATCCGATTTCATCCGGATGCCGATACGGAGATGATTGACGCCGCGGTCTGGTACGAATCCCAACAACCAGACCTCGGCAAGCGTTTTCTCGCCGCCGTCCAGGATGCCCTGAATCGGATTGAACTGAATCCCGAGCTCTATGCCTTGGTCGAGGGGGATGTCCGACGATGCCTGACCAGGACTTTTCCCTTCGGCGTTTTATTCCGAATTAAACCTGATTTCATCGCGGTCATAGGCGTAATGCATCTGCATCGCGACCCGGATTACTGGGAAAACCGGTAATTCGCGCCAAGCGGTGCCGGCTGTCGTCGCTCACCGCTGACTATGATCCCCCCACAGTATCTCCCGGTGCCCATCCCGAACTTGGTGGAGACAAAGTTAAGTATGCTTGCCGGATTCGGTGAAGGCTTGGCGGCCTTCGTCGACAGCCCCTCGGCCGACGGTTTCCTCCGGGGGTATATCGATCAATCCGGCCGGGTGGCGATAACCCCCCGGTTCCGGGCCGCGGGCGAGTTTTCCGAGGGGTTGGCTTGGGTCAGTGTCTAGGTGGGCGAAGGCGAAACACCGGATGAAGGTCCCCTCCGACTGTGCAGGGAAGTGCCCGGTCAATCGCTTCTCTCGTCCTCCCGTCCCTCGCCGCCGGGGTTTTCCCGCTAACCGTAAATCCCGTCCGGTAGTTCCCGGTTGACAAAACCGGGGAATCCCGCAAACTGAGGCGGTTTTAACGACAGGATAAAAAGTGGATGGATCTATAATGAGAGCGGTGATCCTGGGATCGGGGGGGGCGTTTCCGACTTCCCGGCGGATGCTGCCGGCGGCGGCGCTGCTGCGGGAAGGGGAGATGTTTATCTTCGACTGCGGTGAGGGGACGCAGCTCCAGTTGGCCAAATCCCGTCTGGGCTGGGCGCGGCTCCGCGCGATCTTTATCTCCCATCTCCACGGCGACCACGTGATCGGCCTGGCCGGGCTCTTGATGACAATGAGTATGGGCTCGCGGACCGATCCGTTGACCATCTACGGCCCGGCCGGGATCCGCGGTTACGTCGATCTCTCCCGGAAATACCTGAAGTTCGGGGTCGCCTATCCCCTGGAGGTCCGGGAGATCTCCGGGGGGCCGGTGATCGAGGAAGCCGAGTACCGGATCGACGCCCTCCCGGTCGATCACCGGGTCTTCACCCTGGCCTACCGGCTGAAGGAATATCCCCGGCCCGGTAGGTTCGACCTGGCCGCCGCCGAGCGGCTCGGGGTCCCGGCCGGCCCGCTCTACAAGCGGCTCCAGTCGGGGGAGGAGGTGACGTTGGGAGGGGGAAGGGTGGTGAAGCCGGAGGAGGTCCTGGGCCCGGCCCGGCCGGGACGGACGGTGGTCTATATGGTCGACACCCGGCCCTTTCCCGGGGCGGAGGAGTTCGTCCGAGGGGCCGATCTTTTGATCCACGACGGGATGTTTGCCGACGATATGGACTCCGAGAGCGGACCCAAGGGCCACTCCACCGCCCGCCAGGCCGCCCGGCTGGCCCGGAAGGCCGGGGTCGGACAGCTGGTCCTGGTCCATATCAGCCCCCGCTACCTTTCGATCCGGGAGATGCTGGAAGAGGCCAGGGAGGAGTTCCCCAATACCCGGGTCGCCCGGGACCTTGACGCCTACGAAATCAACTACCAACCGGAATCCTTGATAGATAAATCACGTCATACCTGAACTGTCTATTGAGGGGGGTTCAATGGGTTATGCACGAGTGGACGATTGCGGATAATCTGGTTCGGCTGGTGGGGGAGGCGGCGCGGAAGGAGGGGCTGACGGAGGTTTCGGAAGTCTATGTCAAGGTGGGGGTGCTTCGGCAGGTGATCCCGGAGACCCTGAAAACCGCTTTCTCCCATCTGATCGGGGAGATCGAGTTCGCCGGGGCGGAGCTGAAGATCGAGAAGATCCCCCTGGCCGTGAAATGCCGCGATTGCGGCTCAAAGAAGGCCGGGGACGACCTCGCCTTCACCTGTGGACGCTGCGGCGGGATCGACCTGGAGATCCTCGCCGGAGACGAGTTGTATCTCGATTATCTGGAGGGAAAAGGGAATGGGGAATAGGGAATAGGCAAATGAAGATCGCGATTAAAGAAGATATCTTGAAGGAGGAGGACCGGATCGGGGCGGAGAACCGCCGGGAATTTTTGGCCCGCGGGGTGGCCGCCTTCAACCTGATCGGCTCGCCGGGGTCGGGGAAGACCTCCCTGATCGAGGCCGCCTACCGGGAACTGGGGGGTGAGCTGGCGATCGGGGTGATTGAGGGCGACCTGGCCTCGGACAAGGATACTGTCCGGCTCCGGAACCTGGGGCTGCCCGCGCTCCAGATCAACACCGGCCGGGGCTGCCACTTAAGCCCCCTGATGATCAAAAAGGCCCTGCCGGAGATCGACCTGGCGGCGCTGGATATTCTGATCATCGAGAACGTCGGCAACCTGGTCTGCCCGGTCAGTTTCGACCTCGGGGAGACGGCCAAGATCGGGCTGATCTCCGTGGCCGAGGGGGACGACAAGCCGACCAAGTACCCGCTCCTCTTCCGGGAGGCCGAGGTGGTGGTCCTGAACAAGATCGACCTCGTCCCCCACAGCGACTTCGACCGGGAAGCCTTCTACTCCGGCCTGCGGGCGATCAACCCGGCGATCGGGGTGATCGAGATCTCCTGCCGGACGGGGGAGGGGGTCGAGGAGTGGGGTTCCTGGCTGCGGGAGAGAGTCAGCTCTCCCGCCGGGCGATAAAGCGGGCGATCATCCGCAGCGGTTCGGCTTCCTCCCCCAGTCCCTCCAGGGCCGCTTCGGCCCGGACGACCGCCCGTTTCAGTTCCTCGCGGCTCTCTTCGATCCCCCAGACCGCGGGATAGGTTGCCTTCCCTCCCCGGCGGTCCTGGCCGACGGCCTTGCCCAGTGCCTTCTCATTTCCCTCGACGTCGAGGAGGTCATCCTTGATCTGGAAGGCGAGCCCGATCTCCCCCCCGTAGGCCCGCATCATCCCGACCAGCTCCTTCTCCCCGCCCCCGGCGATCGCCCCGGTGACCGCGGCGGCGGTGATCAGGGCGCCGGTCTTCCGGGAGTGGATCCGGGCCAGTTCCTCCCGGGAGATCTCCCCGCCCTCGGCGTCGAGATCGGCCTGCTGCCCCCCGACCATTCCCCGGTCGCCGGCCGCCGCGGACAGCTCGGCGATGATCTCCCGGGCCCGGGCGGCAGAGAGCGAACGGTCGCGGGCGACGACCTCGAAGGCCAGGGTTAAAAGCGCGTCGCCGGCCAGGATGGCGGTGCCCTCGTCGAAGGCCCGGTGGAGGGAGGGGCGGCCCCGGCGGAGGTCGTCGTCATCCATCGCCGGGAGGTCGTCGTGGATCAGGGAGTAGCAGTGGATCATCTCCAGAGCGCAGGCCGCGCAGAGGGCCGGGGCCTCGAGACCGCCGGCGGCCCGGCAGGCGCAAAGAGCGATGATGGGGCGGATCCGTTTTCCCCCGCCGAGCAGGGAGTAGGCCATCGCTTCCCTCAGCCGGGAGGGGATGCCTTCACCCCGGTCGAGGAGGTCGGCGAGGGCCAGTTCGATTACCCCTCGCTTTTCCTCCAGATAAACCTGTAATTGATTGGCGTTCATCCTGAATTAGTCTAACTTCCCGGCAACGGCCTTGACAAGAGGAAATATTCGCCTACTATTTTTCCCTTCCGAGAAAATAACCGGATAAGGAATCAAGCAGATGCCTACCTACGATTACGACTGCGAGGAGTGCGGCCTTCACTTCGAAAAGTTTCAGAGCATCAAGGCCCGCAAGCTTACCCGCTGCCCCCGCTGCAGGGGGAAGGTCAAGCGGCTGATCGGGACCGGGGCCGGGATCATCTTCAAGGGTTCGGGTTTCTACGAGACCGACTACCGCTCGAAGAGCTACCGGGATGGGGAGAAGAAGGACAAGGAAGTCTTTAAGCCGACGCCGCCGAAATCGCCGGCGGAGAAGAAAACGCCGGAGAAGAAACCCACGGCCGCGCCGGCCAAAGATTGAACGCGATAAGATTTTCCCGATAATTCGGTATGAAAGGCAAGGAACAGCTGCGCGAGGCGCTCCGCCGGATCGACGGCAAACCCTACGGGTTCTACCGCGACCTGAAGGGGAGCTACGACTTCGGCGGCTACACCCTGGTCATCGACTACGTCCAGCGACCCCTTCGCCCCCCCCAGCCAGGCGGCGGTCCGGGTCCCCCGGACGGCGGCCGGTTTCCCCGCCGGACTGTTTGACACCCCGGTCCGCCAGGCCGCCCTGGAGGACTGTCTGAACCGCCACTTTTTCCGCCAGGCCGGCCGGGTGGTCAAGGGCCGTCGGGGGACCGGGCACAGCGGACGACTGGAGATCGACCGGCCCTCCCAGGAGATCCTTCAGCGGACGGCGATCTCGGTCGATGCCGACCGGGTTGAGGCCCGGTTCGTGGTCGGACTTCCGGCCCGGGGTAGGCGGATCTCCGGCCGGCAGGCCGAGGAGATCTTCTTCGGGGAACTTTCCGAACTGATTGCCAATACCCTCTACTTCTCCGCCCTCGACCGGGAGGTGCTGGAGAAGTTCGTTGATACCGCCGAGGACGCCGACTTCATCCGCCGGTCATTGCCGGGAGAGGGGCTGGCGGCCTTTGTCGGCAACGGGGCCATCCTCCCCCGCCGTTCGGGGGTGGACGACCGCCCGCTGAAGGAAGGGGAGGCGGTGGCTTTCCAAGCTCCCCCCGGGCTGGAAGTCGAGTTCGTCTGTCCCCGGAGGGGAAAGGTGACGGGGATGGGCATCCCGGCCGGGGTGACCCTGATCGTCGGCGGCGGCTACCACGGGAAATCCACCCTCCTCGACGCGGTGGAGAAGGGGGTTTACAACCACATCCCCGGCGACGGCCGCGAGCTGGTGGTGGCCGACTTTTCTGGGGTGAAGATCCGGGCCGAGGACGGCCGGTCGATCTCCTCCGTCGATATCAGCCCCTTTATCCGCGACCTGCCCCGGGGTATCGACACCACCGCCTTCTCCTCCGCCGACGCCAGCGGCTCCACCTCCCAGGCCGCCGGGATAATGGAGGCGCTGGAGGCGGGGTCCCGGCTTTTGCTGATGGACGAGGATACCTCGGCCACCAACTTTATGATCCGCGACGGGCGGATGCAGGCCCTGGTGGCCAAGGAGAAGGAGCCGATCACCCCCTTTATCGACAAGGTCCGCCAGCTTTACCGCGACCTCGGGGTCTCGACGATCCTGGTGATGGGCGGGAGCGGAGACTACTTCGACGTCGCCGATACCGTGATAATGATGGACGAGTACGTCCCGAAGGACAAGACCGCGGAGGCGAGGCGGGTGGCCGAGAACTTCTCCACCCGGCGGAGTTTCGAGGGCGGGGAGCATTTCGGAAACGTCCGGGCCCGGTTTCCGCGGCCGGAGAGCATCGACCCCCGGCGGGGGCCGAAAAAGAAGGTGAAGATCGCCGCCAAGAGCCGGAAACTGATCGGCTTCGGCGAGGAGTGGATCGACCTCTCGGCGGTCGAACAGCTGGTGGATATCAGCCAGACCCGGGCGGTCGGGGACATCCTCCACTACGCCCTGGGCAATTACATCGACGGGGAGAGAACCCTGGGGGAGATCCTGGATTTGGTCGAGGCCGATCTCGACCGGGAGGGGCTGGACGCCGTCAGCGTTTATATGAAGGGCAACCTGGCCCGGCCCCGCCGCTTCGAGGTCGCCGCGGCCCTCAACCGGCTCCGTACCCTGCGCTGCGGGTAGAAAATGAACCGCAGAGAACGCAAAGGACGCAGAGAAATCTTAGATAATTTAAATTGATATCTCCATCGGATTAAGACTCCTGAGAACGTCGAATTTTAGTCTGCGTCGAATATACTACAAATAAATCTTTGCGTTCTTTGCGTTCTCTGCGGTTCAAATTATTAGTTTAAGGAGTCTGGTATGACCGAGTTTATCGTGGTGATGATTACCAGTCCCGAGGGGGAGGAGGCGAGGGCGATCGCCCGGGCGCTGCTCGAGAAACGCTTGGCGGCCTGCGTGGGGATCTACCCCAAGGGCGAGTCCCTCTTCCGCTGGGAGGGGAAGATCGACCGGGCGGAAGAGCATCTGCTGATCGCCAAGACCAGGAAGGAACTTCTGGAGCCGCTGATTGCCACCGTTCAATCCATCCACAGTTATGAGGTCCCCGAGATCGTGGCTCTCCCGATAGCCGGGGGGAGCAAGGAGTACCTCGACTGGCTGGACTCGGAGGTCTCCCCGTGAAGGAGCAGCAACTGACAGGCGAGGTGACGGCGGTCTGCGTCAGCGACCGGAAAGGGGTGAGAAAAGAGAATGTCGGGGAGGGTATCCTCCGGACCGGCTGGGGGTTGGAAGGGGACGCCCACGCGGGAAAGTGGCACCGCCAGGTCAGCCTCCTGGCGGTGGAGAGTATGGAGAAGCTGGCCCGTTCGATGAAGCGGGCGGCTCCCGGCGCTCCGCCGCCCGTTTTCCGCCCGGGAGACTTCGCCGAGAACCTGACCGTCCGGGGGCTGGAGCTCTTCACCATCCCGATCGGGACCCGGCTCCGGGTTGGGGAGGAGGTCGTCCTCGAGGTGACCCAGATCGGGAAGGAATGCCACAGCGGCTGCGCCATCCGGGAACTGACCGGCGACTGCGTGATGCCCCGGGAGGGGATCTTCGTGAAAGTGATCGCCGGGGGGAAGGTGAAGGCCGGCGACCGGATCCGTCCCGACCAGCCGGTCAGTCCGCAAAGACCGCCGGCCGGTTGAAATCCGGGAGATAACTGCCGGGGCTGTCAAGTTCCTGGACCCAGCCCCGGGTAAACCCCAGCCGCTCCATCTCCTCGAGCACCGCCCCGTACTCCTCCTCCCGGAGTGTTCTGCCCAGGTCGGGGTGGTCCCGGACGGCCGGGGTCGGGTGGTACTGGGACATCAGGGAGATATGAAGATCAGGGGAGAGTTCTTCGGCCAGGAAGCGGAGGCAGGCCTTGGAGTTCTCGACCGCCCCCGGGAGGACCAGGTGGCGGACGATCAGGCCGGAGCGGGCCGAGCCGTCATCATCGAGGATCAGTTCCGTCCCCTTCTGCCGGTACATCTCCCGCAGGGCCGCCTCCGCCACTTCGGGGTAATCCTCCGCCCCGGAGTATTCCCGGGCGAGGATGGGGTCGCGGTACTTCAGGTCGGGGAGGTAGAGGTCGATCTCTCCTTCCAGGGCGGCGATGGTCCCGGGGAGGTCGTAGCAGTTGGTGTTCATCATCATCGCCGGGTTCCTTCCCCGCCGGCGGAGTTCTTGGATGATCTCGCGCATCCGGGGGATCCGGTGGGAGGGGGAGACAAAGCCGACCGCCTTCGCCCCCTCAGCGAGGATCGCTTCGATCCGGTCAACGATCTCCTCCGGGGAGTCGAGAGAGGAGGGGAGGGGGCCGTGATTGCGGCTGATCTGGTAATTCTGGCAGTAGAGGCACTGGAGGTTGCAGCGGGCGAAGAAGACGTTACAGATCCCCGCCGGCCCGGAGACCGGCGGTTCCTCCCCCCGGTGGAGGCAGATCGTCGCCGCCGCGAAGCCCGCTCCGGTTTGACAGTAGCCAAGCTCTCCCGCCGCCCGGTCCACCGGGCAGGCCCGGGGGCAGATCCGGCAGGTTCGGCGGCGGTCGTTCTTTTTTGTTCGCGGTGTCATCCGATCGACGATTCGTTGGGGCACGGCATACCGTGCTTCAACCCCTGAATTGAATTGAAATTTATCCGGCAGGCGGTAGTATAGGGCAATGAAGGCGGTGATTCAACGGGTGAGATCGGCCTCGGTCGCTGTCGCAGGTGAGGAGGTCTCCCGGATCGGGCCGGGGCTGCTGGTCCTGCTCGGGGTGGGCCGGGGGGATACGGAGGGTGAGGCCGATTGGCTGGCGGAGAAGATCGCCGGGCTGCGGATCTTCCCCGATAAAGCGGGGAAGATGAACCTCTCCCTGCGGGAGACCGGGGGGGAGATTTTGGCCGTCTCCCAGTTCACCCTCTACGGCGACTGCCGGCACGGACGGCGGCCCGGCTTCAGCGGGGCCGCCCCCCCGGCGGAGGGCGAGCGGCTCTACGACTATTTCTGCCGGTGTCTGGAAGAAGCCGGCTTTCCGCCCCGGCGGGGGGTGTTCGGAAAAGAGATGCTGGTCCGGCTGGAGAACGACGGCCCGGTGACGATTATCCTGGAGAAGAATTAATGACTGATCCCTACTTCCTCAATATCATCGTTCCGGCCTATAACGAGGAACTCAACATCTCCCAGACCATCGAGACCATCCGGGAGATCCAGGACCGGGTGAAGATCCCCCACAAGCTGATCGTGGTCAACGACAACTCGACCGACCGGACGGCGGAGATCGTCCGGGAGCTCCAGGAGGAGAGCGGCGACCTCGTCCTGGTCAACCGCCGGGGCAACCACGGGCTGGGGAGGTGCATCAACCGGGGCTACGAGGAAGTGGAGGGGGGGGTGATCGTGGCGATGATGGCCGACCTGGCCGACGACGTCGCCGCCATCCCGGAGATGCTGGAGAAGATCAAGGAGGGTTACGACCTGGTCTCGGCCTCCCGCTACATCCCGGGAGGTGAGGGAGAGCACCACGACCGGGTTAAGCATTTTCTCTCCCGGTTCCTCGGCGGGGCGTTGAAGCTGCTGATCGGGCTGCCGACCAACGACGCCACCAACGCTTACAAGATGTACCGGGCCGATATCCTCGACCGGATCGGGATATTGAGATCGGACAACTACACTACCGGGCTGGAACTGACCGTGAAGGCCTACCTGGCCGGTTTCCGGATCGCCGAGGTCCCCACGGTCTGGAAAGACCGGGCCGGGGGCAAGTCCCATTTCCGGGTTCTGAAGGTGGGGCCGGAGTATTGCCGGTGGTTTCTCTGGGCGGTCTGGAGACGGCTCCGCTCGGCCCCGTCCGTCCCCGGCTGAAAAAAAGGAAAGCCGATAATGACCAAGCCCTACATCCTCCTCACCAACGATGACGGGATCAACGCCCGGGGGCTTTACGCTCTCTGGCGGGAGATCCGAAAGCTGGGGGAGGTGGCGATCGTTGCCCCCGACTCCGAGCGTTCGGCCGCCGGCCACGCCATCACCCTGACCGAGCCGCTGCGGGCGAAAGAGATCTACCGCGATGACCTGCTCTACGGCTACGCCGTCAACGGGACCCCGGCCGATTCGGTCAAGGTGGCGGTGAAAGCCCTCCTTCCGAGGACCCCGGACCTGGTCGTCTCCGGGATCAACCTGGGGCCGAACACCGGGACCAACGTGATCTATTCCGGGACCGTCTCCGCCGCTACCGAGGCGGCGATCCTGGGGATCCGGGCGATCGCCGTCTCCCTGGGGACCTTCGTCAACCCCGATTACGGACCCGCCGCCCGCTTTGCCCGGTCTCTGGCCGAGAAGGTGCTGGCGAGGGAAGAACCCGCCCGGCTGCTCCTCAACGTCAACGTTCCCGCGGTCAAGGAAGGCGAGATCCGGGGGGTGAAGGTGACCCACCAGGGGATCGCCCGGTTCCGGGAAGTGATGGAACAGCGGATCGACCTCAAGGGGAGGCCTTACTACTGGCTGGGGGGGGAGATGGACCGGCCCTCGAACGACCACGGTTCCGACCATACCGCGATGCTGGAGAACTACATCTCGGTCACCCCGCTCCATTACGATATGACCGATTACCGGCTGCTCCCCGAACTGGAGAAATGGGGCCTCGGTTCCTCCCCGGACCGCGGCCGGGAATGAAATATTCTTTTCCCCGGGGAGTTTATGGGATATAGTTAGTATGGAAAAGGCGTAATCAGTGACCGGTAATCGGTGATCTGGATTGAGGCGGGGGAAAGGGGGTAAATAGTTATGAAAAAAATTATCATCGTTATCATCCTGGGATTTCTTTACTCGGGTATCCCGGTATTTCTCCCGGCCGAGGAGGCGGCGTCGAGGGAGAAACCCCCGGAGGTCGCCGAGCTGATCCGGGACCTGGGATCTTCGGAGCCGTCCGAGCGGTTCCGGGCCCGCGCACTCCTGGCCGGGATGGGGGAAGAGGTGGGGCCGCCGCTGCTGGCGGCCCTGGAATCCGGCGACCGGGAAGCGGTCGGATGCCTGCTCGAGGTTCTGGCCTTTATCCGTTACCGGCCGGCGGCGGCGGCGGCGGAGAAGATCTGGCAGGAGACCGATTCCGTCCCCCTGAAACTCCAGGCGGCCCAGGCGCTCTGCCGCTTCGACCATAATTACAACCGCTACCAGGGCTATATCCTGAGCCAGGTCCGTTCGGGGAAGGAAGAAGACCGGATGCCGGCGATGCAGATGCTGGGTTATATCGGGGACCGCCGGGTGGTCGAGCCGCTGGTGCAAATTTTCAACGATGCCGGCCTGTCGGATCCGATCCGGCAGGCGGCGATCTGGGACCTGGCCCACACCCCGGTCCGGGAGTCGGCCGAGGCCCTGGTGGAGATGGTCAACAGCCCGGAGATTGAATGGTTTTACAAGGAGATCGTCATCGCCGCCCTGCGGAGACTGGCCGGCCAGGGAGATATGGCCCCGATTGTCAGTGAGCTGCTGGAAAGATCCCAGGGGCTTCCGGAAAGGTAAACAACGGCCCGGGGTGTTTTGACGACTACCAGAGTTAGAAACCGGATATCTTATAGAATCGAAAAAGACTCGATCCCGATAGCGATTGAAATAGGGTGTTCGCGGGAGAAGAAAAGTTTATGACAGCTGGGAGAACAATCTCTTCGTCCCGGCCGGGACCGGGGATCCGGCGTCCGGCCGTCCTGATTTTGGCGGCGGCGTTTCTGCTCGCTATCCTGCCCACGGGATGCAAGCCGCCGCCCCCGGAGGAGATCCTTTTTCGTTATCAATTCCGCCCGGGCGAGGTCCTGACTTACCGGGTGTCGCTCAAGGGCGGGGGAGAAGTGACGATGACGATGGAGGAAGGGGGAGATGAGGAGGATAAGATCTCCCTCCCGGTCCGGGTGGAGGGGAGCTACCTGATGGAGGTCGGGGTCGAGGAGGTTACCCCCGAAGGAGAGGCCGTGCTTTCCTTAAGCTACCGGGATTTCCAATTAACCTCGGTCAGCCGGATCCGGGAGCGGGAGATGACCGCCCTCCTCACCGACCGGGGTCTGACCATCTCCGAGGGTGACCGGGTGATCAAGGAAGCGGAGTCCGGCGGGGAGGGGTATCCTCTCCGGGGGATTGCCGGGGAAAAGTTCGAGTTCCGGGTCGATAACCGCGGTACCATCCTCGAATCCCGGACACCCCCCGCGCCCGACCGCCTCTTTCCCTCGCTCCAGTTCGACGCCTTTCTGGAGCGGATGCAGCCGGAGTTTCCCCGGGAACCGGTCCCGGCCGGCACCTCCTGGACCCGGACGGTCGCCGTCCCCGGCCCCGGCCTGGGACGCCCCTGGGACCAGGGCGAGCGGTGGTCGGTGGAGATTGATTCAACCTTTCAGGGCTTCGCCGGCCGCGGCAACCGGGTCGCCCGGATTGTTTACGCCGGGGATTACCGTCAGGAGTCTCCCGGTTCGGGATCCGGGGATCGCTCCGGGCTGAGTGGATCCTTTCACCGCCTGGAGGGGAGTTATGAATTTGATCTCGATGCCGGGCGGGTGCTCGCCGGCCGGTCCACCCTCCGGCAGACCCTTGATCTGAAGATCGCGGCCGAGCAGGTGCTCCGGGGGCGGGAGATCGATATCCGGGTGGACGACACGATGGAAGTTACCGTTGAGCTTCAGCAATAAACCGGGAGGTCATCAATGATCAGTTATCTCCGCCGGCGGGGAGAGGTTTTCCTGCTTTTGGTGGTTGTAATAACCGCCGCTCTCTGGGGAATTTCCCAGCTCTTCCCCCCGTTCAGCCCGCCCCAGAAGCTTATCCTGGCGGTTACGCTGCTGTTCTGGATCGCCGGATTCGCCTCCTGCCTCTTTCTTTCACAATTCCCTTTCGTGAAAAAGCACTCTTCGGCGATCGGTCTTGCCATCCTGATCGTCTACGTGGTTGTTCTCGGCCTGGCCACGGCCTCCGAGATCCTCGGCCTGAACTGGTTCGCCTGGCTATGAGCCGGACCGGTTGACCCGCCGGGAGATGAATTCCACCAGCCGGGCCTGTCCTTTCCGGCCGTTCCCCTCCACCCGGATGGCCTCCCCGAAACTGATCCGGACCGGGAGGTCGGGGGAGATCCTCCCGAAATCCTTCAGCCATTTCCCGGTCCCCCAGGCGTCGGTGCGCAGGGCGAAGGGGATGACCGGGACCCCGGCCCGCCGGGCCAGTTTCACCCCCAGGGAATTGAAGCGGGCGGGGTTGAAGTCCGGCGTCCGGGTATTCTGGGGGAAAACAATCACCGAGGTCCCCCCCCGGAGGCGTTGCTCGCCTTCCCGGAGCACGGTCTCCAGGTCCTTCCGGGGGTCCTGGCGGGAGACCACGATCGGCCGGCGTCCGGCCAGGACCGGGCCGAAAGCCGGGTAGTCGAGGAGTTCCTTCTTGACCACGAAAGTCACCGGCCGGTGGGGCTGGATGATCGAGGGGAGGACGAAGGTTTCCAGGACGCTCATATGGTTGCCGGCGAAGACGGCGGGCGAGTCCAGGCCGATGAAGGCCGCGGTCCCCTCGATCGAGAACCGG
>JAVCCZ010000213.1 GCA_030765265.1 Candidatus Erginobacter occultus | reverse complement strand
TGACCGCCGGGGGCTTCTCCGATAGCCAGAACCAGATCCCCTACTGTATGGAGGTCTATGACGGCGATCTCTACATCGGGGCCCGCAACAATTCCGCTCTGGGTCTCGAGATCTGGCGGTATGACGGGGCGGCCTTCACCTTTTTGACCGATGGTGCCGGCCTGGGCGACGGCGATCTGAAGATCCCGGCTTCGATGACTGAGTTCGACGGGGACCTGGTCCTGGGGGCGGGCAATTCCTGGACCAACGGCAAGGCCAAGGTCTTCGGATTCGACGGCTCGGCCTGGAGCCAGATCAACACCAACAGCTTCGGCGACAGCCAGAACCGCCAGGTCCGCGCCCTGGCGGTCTATGCCGACGACCTCTACGCCGGGACCTACAATAACCAGAGCGGGGGCCAGGTCTGGCGTTACGACGGCCCGACTTCGGCGGACTGGTCTATGGTGGCGGCCGCCGGTTTCGGGGTGGGGGCCGACAACCTGGATGTCCGCGTCCTTTTCGTTTACGACGGCAAGCTCTACGGGGGTACCGCCAACACCAACAGCGGGAGCCAGGTCTGGGAGACGACCAACGGGACCGACTGGCTTCAGGTCAACCCCGACATCGCCGCCGATATGTACTACTTCGACGCCACCCGCTGTATGGAGGAAGCGGGGGGGGATCTCTACGTCGGCACCGGCAACGCCCTCGGCGCCGGGGGCAACAAGCCGGGGGCCCAGGTCTGGCAGTATGACGGCAGTTTCGGGACCTGGACCCAGGTGAACGAAAACGGCTTCGACGAGCAGACCAATATGGCCGTCCAGGACCTGGTCCGCTGGAGCGGCTACCTCTGGGCCGGGGTCAGCAACTCCTGGGGCCGGGGCGGGATGGTCTGGCGGGGAGGGGACGGGACATTTGTCGATACCACTCCGACCCCCTCCCTGACCCCGACTCCATCGCCGACGGTATCCCCGACTCCATCCCCGGTGGGCGAGACATTCGGCGCCCCGATCGTCGTTGCCCTCGATTACTCCGGAAGCGGCGACAGCTCCTCCTTTGCCGACAACTATGACGCTTACAGCTGCATCACTTTTCCGGAGACCGGACCCGACCTGGTCTACAGTTTCAGTCTCGCCGTTCCGGGTACCCTCGCCATCGATCTCACCAACCTCTCCGCCGATCTTGATCTCCTGCTCTGCGACAATCCTTCCATCAAGGACTGTGTGGCCGAGAGCACCAACTCGGGGACGGCCGACGAACTGATCTCCTATCCGGCGCTGGTCGACACCTACTACGCCGTGGTTGACGGCTTCGAGGGAGCGGTCAGTGCTTTTGACATCGATATCCGCTTAATTACCCCGACCCCGACTCCGCCGCCCACGGCCACTCCGCCGCCGACCGCCTCGCCCACGCCTTCGGTTACGCCGTCGGTTACCCCGACCACGACCCCGTCACCTTCCGTGACTCCCACTCCTTCGCCCAGTTCCTCGCCGACGCCTTCGGTCACGCCGACCCCGACACCGACCGCTTCTCCCTCACCTTCGATCACGCCGTCGGCGACGCCGACGACCACCCCCTCGGCGACTCCCTCCCCGACGCCCAGTATTACTCCGAGTCCCACCCCCACCGTGACTTCTTCGCCGACTCCTTCACCAACGTCCAGTGTGACCCCGACGGCTACCCTAACCCCAACCCCGACTAAAACACCCACACCATCGGTTACACCGACGCCGACTATCACGCCCACCCCCTCGATAACGCCCTCGCCAAGTCTTACCCCCACCCCCACGATTACACCGACGATTACCCCGACCCCCGTTCCCTGCGTCTCACCGTTGCTGGTGAAAAAGATCACCTACATCGAGATCTTCCAGACCCGGGCGGCCGTCAACAACGGCTGGTCCATCCGGGGAGTGGATTGGAACGACGCCACCGATTTCGGCTACGTCCCCGACAAACTTAATTTTTGGTTTGACGGGGGCCTGATGCCGGCCGCCAGCCAGATCAAGCTCCGTTTCGAGGCCCGGGCCGAGCCGCTCGGGATCGAGGAGGGCGATCGGATCCGGATCGGCTACGATACCTACTATTATCTGGACGTGATTCTGCCCGAGGTGACGGCGGACGGCACGGTACTTTACGTGGGTTTGAACGGAAATACCTACACCGACCTCTCGCTTTGCGGCATTGCCCAGGGAAGTCCGACGCCGACTTCGACCCCGACGACCACCCCGACTCCGACAGTGACCCCGAGTATGACCCCGACGCCGTCGCCGACTCCGACTTCATCGCTAACTCCGACCCCCACCCTTGCCCCGACTCCAACCTATCCCCCCACTCCCAGTCTCACCCCGACAACTACTCCCTCGGCAACTCCGTCACCGACGGCTTCACCTTCCCCGAGCCCGGTCATAACCGCGACCGTCACCCCGACCCCGGTATCGACCGCGACCCCGACCGCGTCCCCGAGCGTCACCCCGACCCCGACGCCTTTCCCGACGCCGGAATATCTGGTGATCGCCGCCGGCGACTATAACGGGGACGGCAGTTCGGAGATCGCCGTCTTCCGGCAGGATAGCGGTCTCTGGGCGGTCCAAGGATTGGGAAGGGTTCACTTCGGGAGACTCTTCGATCTCCCCGTCCCCGGAGATTATGATGGCGACGGGTTGGCCGATATAGCCGTCTACCGGCCCTCTTCCGGTCTCTGGGCGGTTAAAGATATTACCCGGCTGTATCTGGGGGTGAGCGGAGATCTGCCGGTGCCGGGCGATTATGACGGGGACGGCCGGTGCGATCCGGCGGTTTTCCGGGAGGCCGGCGGGTTGTGGGCGGTCAAGGCGGTCACCTCATTCTATTTCGGCAAAAGCGGCGATCGGCCGGTTCCGGGAGATTACGACGATGACGGAACGACCGAGGTTGCCGTCTTCAGGAGGAGTACCGGTCTCTGGGCAGTCCGGAGCCTGACCCGGTTCTATTACGGCATCGCCGGAGACCGACCGGTTCCGGCGGTCTACCGGTGGTATCTCGGCCCCGGGCCTTACCGGACCTCCGCGGCGATCTTCCGGCCGGCCACCGGGATGTGGGCGGTACGGGGTGTGAGCCGGATCTATTACGGCCGGAACGGCGACAGCCCGATTCCGGCCCCGTTCTCCGGGGAACCCCTGGTTGAGAACGGGATTTTCCGCTCTTCGACCGGTCTCTGGGCGATCCGGAATCTGACCCGGACCTACTTCGGCCGAGACGGCGACAGTCCGGTGACGAGGTAGAGATACGATTGAATGCCGGATGGGTCTCGGGGATGTTTTTGTTGATTCCCCGGGAGTCGCGAGGCCAGGACCAGCTCAGTCGCGAAAGTCGGGCTAAACGGCGAGGAGATTGTCGAGAACCTGGAGGGATTGTTTCAGCCCTTGATTCTTCCCGCGGGTTTCCAGAAAGGGCCTGATCAGGGCGCTGCCGACAATGACCCCGTCGGCGGATTTCTCGACTTCCAGCAGCTGCTTCCGGGTGGAAATT
>JAVCCZ010000131.1 GCA_030765265.1 Candidatus Erginobacter occultus | reverse complement strand
TGGTCCTGGCGCTCCTGATCGTGGCCGCGGTCGTGGTCTCCGGTTTAAACCGCGTGGTCACCCTCGACGAACAGGTCGCGGCGGCCTGGGCCCAGGTCGAGAACCAGTACCAGCGGCGGATGGACCTCATCCCCAACCTGGTGGAGACGGTCAAGGGGGTGGCCGGATTCGAGAAGGAGACCTACACCGCGGTGACCGAGGCCCGGGCCAGGGCGGGACAGATCCGGGTCACCCCGGAGACCCTCTCCGACCCCGCAGCCCTCTCCCAATTCCAGGAGGCCCAGGGCCAGCTCGGCTCCGCCCTCTCCCGGCTCCTGGTCACGGTCGAGAACTACCCCCAGCTCAAGGCCAACGAGAACTTCCAGACTCTCCAGGCCCAGCTGGAGGGGACCGAGAACCGGATCGCCGTGGAGCGTATGCGCTACAACGAGACCGCCCGGGAGTTCAACACCTACATCCGGAAGATCCCGGGGACCCTCTGGGCCTCGATCCGCGGTCTCTCACAGCCCAAGGCCTACTTCGAAGCCGAGGAGACGGCGGCGGAACCTCCCGTGGTAAGTTTCTGAATTTTTTTGTTGACCTATAACCGGTAAAACAGTAATAATTTGTCCAGAATAGGGGTTAATGCGGGGGAAACCTCAAACAGGGAGGAAGCATAATGAAGAGAGTAGAAGCACTTATCTTCAGCGTGGCGATGGTGCTGGCCTTCGGCACCGCGGCGATGGCCCAGGTCGGGCTCGATCTGCACGGCATCTATGCCTTTGAATTCAGCGACGACGATATTGCCGAACTCGACGGGGCATTTGGCGGCGGCGCGTCACTGGTATTCTGCCTTGGCGATTTCGTCAAGCTCGATCTCGGGGGAGACTGGTACAAGCCCGAGTTCAAGGACTTTTCCGATGTCAAGATCGAGCTCATCCCGGTGACGGGCACGCTCCGTATCGGCATCCCGATCGAGGATGTGGCCTTCATCTACGGCGGCGGCGGTGCTGGTTACACTTTCATTAACTGGGATCAAACAGGCGTTGATTCCGACGTCCTGGACGGCAGCGTTACCTACCACGCCTGCGGCGGAGCGGAAATCCTCTTCAACGAGTCCATCGGTATCCGGGCGGAGTTTCGTTACATCTGGCTGAAGCCGGAGTGGAAAGATTCCAACGACAAGGTCGAGTTGAATCATATGCAGGCCCGGGGCGGACTGGTTCTTTACTTCTAACCCCCCGTAATGAAAAAGCCCCGGTTCCGACCTCCGGAACCGGGGCTTTTTATCAAAAAAAGGGGGCAGTCATTTTAGTTACCATCGAGAGGTGTCCCCATTATTTCGGGGAGGAGCCGCGGCGGGCCCTGGAAAGGGCTCTGGAGCCGCTGGGCGGGATGGAGAGGTTCGTCCGTCCCGGCCAGACCGTTCTGCTCAAGCCCAACCTCTTGAGAAAAGCCCGGCCGGAGGAGGTAGTCGCCACCCACCCGGCCCTGGTCCGGGCGGTAGTGGAACTGGTGAAGAAGGCCGGCGGGAAGCCGACCATCGGGGACAGCCCCGGGGCCGCCCTCGCCCATACCCGGAATACGCTGCTCAAGCTCTACCGGGCCTGCGGGCTCGACCGGGTCGCCCGGGAGACCGGGGCCGATTTGGCCCTGGAGGCCGGTTGCCAAACTGTCGCCCTCCCCCGGGGGAGACTGGTGAAGCGGATCGAGATCATCGACTGCGCCCTGAAAGCCGATGTGATCATCAACCTCCCCAAGCTCAAGACCCATTCCTTCACCCTCCTGACCGGAGGAGTGAAGAACCTCTTCGGCCTGGTCCCGGGACTGATCAAGCCCGCCTACCACGCCAAGTTCCCCGACGTCGACGACTTTGCCTCGATGCTGGTCGATATCTGCGAGTTCGCCAACCCGGCCCTGACCATCGTCGACGGGGTCTGGGCGATGGAAGGGGCCGGACCCGGCGCCGGGGATCGGCGGGAGCTGGGGCTGGTCGTGGCCGGGACCAGTCCGGCCGCGGTCGATCTGGTTTTGAGCCGAATCATCGGAGTTGATCCGCTCACGATCCCCACCGTCCGCGAGTGCGTGAAACGGGGGCTGCTGGAGCAAGACCTCTCCGGGGTCGAGGTCCGGGGGGAAACAATCGAGGCCGTCAAAGCGGAAGGTTTCCGGGTCCCCCCCGGGCGCCGTCACGCCTTCCCCCGCTGGGCGGTCCCCTTTATGCCACTCGCCAAACGCCTCCTGACCACCCGGCCCCGGATCGACCGGAAGAAGTGCGTCGGCTGCGGGGACTGCGAGCGGGTCTGCCCGGTCAACGCCATCTCGATGAAAGAAGGCCAGGCCGCGATCAAGCTTTCCGGCTGCATCCGCTGTTTCTGCTGCCACGAGACCTGCCCCCACCGGGCGATCGGCCTCGTCCGCCCCCTCTTCCAGCGGCTAATGGTCTAATTTAAAATAAAGGGGGGTCAGTCGGCGGAGGCGAGGAGGTCCCCGATGGTCAGGGAGCCGCCGTGTTCGGAAAGCGAGCGGTCGACGATCTCCTCGATCCGCCGGACGGCGGGGGATTTCCGCAGGATCGGGGGAACTTTTTCCGGACCACCAGCCTGCCGGAGGCCGGCGATCACCTCCTGCAGGGTCAGCCGGGACAGGTCCCGGGCCGGCTGGTAACCCGGGCGTTCTCCGGTCACCTCGCTCACGACCCCGCCGCTGGTCATCTGCTCCAGGGTCTTGTTGACCAGGCGGATCGGAATCTCCAGATCCTTGGCCAGTTCATCCGGGCCCGGTGGAGGTCCGCCGTCCCGGAACCGCTCCGCGATCCGGACCAGGAGGTTGACGGCCACCAGTTCCCGGTAGGCCCAGGAGCGGGAGAGAGCCTCTTCCTCGCCGGAAAAGGTCCGGACATTCTGGACCGCGAAAGAAATCTCCGCGCCCAGGAGAACGATATTCCAGCTGATGTAGATCCAGACCAGGTTGATCGGTATCGAGGCCAGGGCCCCGTAGATGGCGGCGTAGCGCACGAATCCGACCTGGAAGGTGATGTACCCCCAGAGGGCGGCCTGCCAGAGCAGCCCGGCGACCAAACCCCCGAGCAGGGCGGCGGTAAACCGGATCCGCTTGTTGGGCATAAAGAGGTAGAGGAAGGTAAACCCGACGCAGACCAGGAGACGGTTGACCGAATGCCAGAAGAGGTTCTGGAGAAAGTGAAACTGGAAGACGGTCTCCACCATCGCGTGGGAACGGAGGACCGCCGCGATCCCCACCCCGGCGGCGATCAGGAGCGGGACGACGATGACCACCGAGAGGTAATCGCTGAACTTGCGCCAGATCGACCGGGACTTCCGGATACCCCAGATGTGGTTGAAGGCGAACTCAATGTTCCCCATCACCGAGATGATCGTCACCACCAGCAGGGCCAGGGCGGGCGGCCCCAGGGTCCCGGCCCGGATATTCTCCACGAAGTCGAAGATCCGGGTCCCGATCTCCTCGTTGCCGAGGGCCAGGTTGTCGATGATGAAGCTCTTGAGCGGGGTCAGGTCAACCCCGAACGCCCGGGCCAGGGCGAAGGAGAAGGCGAGGAGGGGGACGATCGAAAGGAGGGTGGCGTAGGTCAGCGCCGAGGACCGGAGCGGACAGCTGTCCTTGAAAAAACCCCGGACGACCATATAGGTGACCTGGAGGAGACGGAGCAGCCACTTCCGAAGCCGGGAGAGGGCGTCGTATTCCTTGACCCAGATATCCAGGGTGAGAAACTTCACAAGCTTGAGATAGCGGTCGAAGAGCGAAGGGCTCATAATTTTTCCTTTTTTCAGCGGATGATGGTATATAATAATATCACAACCTGTCTTTGGGCAATACAACAAAGCACCGCCCGAAAAAATCAGCCTCAGTCTTGAGAGTTTTATTATGCCGGAAAAAGTCTTTGTCAGCCGCTCGATCCCCCGTCCGGGTCTGGATATCCTGGAAGCGGCGGGTTTTCGGGTCGAGGTCAACCCCGAAGAACGGGTTCTGACCGCGGAGGAGTTGGTCCGCTCCTGCCGGGAGAAAGCCGGTCTGCTCTGCCTGCTGACCGACACCATCGACCGCTCGTTCCTCGACCAGGCCACCACTCTGAAAGCGATCGCCACGATGTCGGTCGGCTACAACCATATCGACCTGGAGGCGGCGAAGGAAAAGGGGATCGGGGTCGCCAACACCCCCGGGGTCCTGACCGACGCCACCGCCGAACTGACCTGGGCCCTGATCCTGGCGGTGGCCCGCCGAATCCCCGAGGCCACCCGATTCCTCCGCGGGGGCGAGTTTACCGGCTGGGGTCCGATACTCCTGCTCGGCGTGGAGCTGAACGGGAAAACCCTGGGGATCGTCGGGGCGGGGAGGATCGGGACCGCGGTCGGCCTGAAAGCCGCCGCCTTCGGGATGAAGGTGGTCTATCTCGATCCCGGCCGGTGCCCGGAACTGGAAAAACGGGCCGGGGCGGAGAAACTCCCCCTGGAGCGCCTGCTGGCGGAGGCCGACTTCGTCACCCTCCACGTCCCCCTGACCGAGGAGACCCGCTGCCTGATCGGCCGGGGGGAACTGCGCCGGATGAAGCCGACCGCCTTCCTGATCAATACTTCCCGGGGCCCGGTGATCGACGAGGAGGCCCTGGCCGAGGCCTTGCGGGAAAAGGAGATCGCCGGGGCCGGGCTCGACGTTTACGAGAAGGAACCGCACGTCCACCCCGGCCTGCTCACCCTCCAGAACGTGGTCCTCCTCCCCCATATCGGGTCGGCCACGGTCGAGACCCGGTCCCGGATGGCGGTGATGGCCGCCGAGAACCTGGCCGCGATGCTGTCCGGAAAGCCCCCGAAAAACCCCGTCCCCCTCCCCAGAAACTAATATTCACCGCGGAGGCGCGGAGGGCGCGGAGGATTATTGAGTTGATATCCGGCTTCCCAGAAAAAATAAATTGTCATCGCGAGGAGCGGAGCGACGACGCAATCTCAATTTAAATTCTCTCTGCGCCCTCCGCGCCTCCGCGGTGAAGATACGTTCAGCCGAACTTCAGCTTGGCGATCAGGATGGTCAGCGCCAGCAGGAGGGTGACCGCGTTGGCGATCGTGACCGGGTAATCGGAGATCAGGATCCCGTAGAGCATCCAGAGGGTGACCCCGGTCATAAAGACCAGGTACATCGCCAGCGAGATATCCCTGGTCCCCCGGGTCTTCCAGGCCTTGATTGCCTGGGGGAGAAAAGCGGCCGTGGTGCAGGCAGCGGCGGTAAAGCCGAGCAGGGAGACCCAGTCCATCAGCCGCTCCCCTCGGCCGCCGGACCGGCCGAAGCCGCCTGAAGTTCCTCGATCCGGTAGATAATCCGCTCGTTGATCGCCTCGATCCGCTCCCGCTGGTTCTCTATCCCCATCAGGTCCTCAAAAGTAATCGGAGGACCGAAACTGACCGTGGTCCGATGGAATAAGCTCCGCGGGAGCCAGCGCCAGATCCCCCTGGTCTTCGGACCTCCCCGGCTGAAGATCCGGGTGATCCCCTCGTGGTAAACCGGGATCACCGTCAGTTCCTCTTCCGAGTTGGCGATCACGTAACCGGGTCCGAATTTGATCTGCTTCAGGTTGAAGGACCGGGTCCCCTGATAAAAAATCAGGATATTCCTTTTCTCCAGGAATTCGGAATACTTCCTCATCAGGAAGGGGTCGTTCCGGCCCTTCTTGACCGGGACCGTCTTTAAAAGCTTGAGGAGAATCCTCACGTACCAGCGGGTAAAAAAATTCTCCTCGGCGGCGAAATTTACCGGCGGGCGGGAGGGACGGGTGAAAATCGAGGGGAAGAAGGCCGCCACCGCGATCAGGAAAGAGTCGTACATCGAGAGGTGGTTGGAGACAAAGAGCACCTTCTTACCCCGCTTGGGGACGTGGACCTTCCCCCGGACCCGCATAAAGTTCAGGGGAAACCGGAAGAAAGCGAAACAGACGAACCCGGTCAGCACCAGGGCGACGTACGATATCCAGATCCGGAAGCGTTGTAATACCCGATTGATAATCATCTTGCTTGGCCGCTGTAATTGGTCGATCACCGAAAAATATACCTTATCAGTCTATGGGAAGCCAACCCGACAGGCAACTAATTATCGGGGTCAGGGCGATTAATCAAATTTATTCTTTGTTTCCCGGTCGGCTTGGGGTATACAGGTTGCCCGCTCCGCGGACCGGTGATCGGTAATCGGTGATCGGTAATCAGTAATCGGAACCAAACAGAGAACATTGCGATGGAAAGGCTGGTTATAGTCGAATCCCCGACCAAGGCCCGGACGATCCGGTCCTTCCTTCCCGAAGGCTTCCGGGTGGAGTCTTCCCTGGGACACGTCCGCGACCTCCCCTCCTCCGCCGCCGAGATCCCGGCCGCCTGCAAGGGAAAACCCTGGGCCCGGATGGGAGTCGATGTCGACGACGACTTCTCCCCGCTCTACGTCATCCCGGCGGCCAAGAAGAAGACCGTGGCCGCCTTGAAAAAGTTGGTCAAGGACTCCTCCGAACTCTACCTGGCGACGGATGAGGACCGGGAAGGCGAATCGATCGGCTGGCACCTGGCCGAGGTACTGAAGCCCGCCTGCCCGGTCCGGAGGATGGTCTTCCACGAAATTACCGCCGAGGCGATCGAAAACGCCCTGGCCGCCCCCCGGGAACTCGACCTGAACCTGGTCCGGGCCCAGGAGGCCCGACGGATCCTCGACCGCCTGGTCGGCTACACCCTCTCACCTCTCCTCTGGAAGAAGATCGCCCCCCGGCTTTCGGCCGGACGGGTCCAATCGGTGGCCGTAAGGCTCCTGGTCGAGCGGGAACGAAAACGCCGGACTTTCCATCCCGCGGTCTTTCTCAGCCTGAAGGCCCTGCTCAACAAGCGGCCCGATTCTCCGGCCCACCGCTTCGAGGCTCTCCTTCACTCCCTGGGGGGGAAGATCCTGGCCACGGGCCGGGACTTCGACCCGGCGACCGGGAAACTCCCCCCCGGCAAGGATCGGCTCCTGCTGACCGAAGAAGAGGCCGGAAGCCTGGTCGCGGCCTTAAAAACGGAATCCTGGCGGGTCTCCGACCTCCAGGAGAAATCGACCGTCCGCAACCCCTACCCCCCCTTCACCACCGCCACCCTCCAGATCGAGGCCAGCCGCAAGCTCGGGCTGGCCACCGGGCGGACGATGAAGATCGCCCAGAAACTTTACGAAAACGGCTACATCACCTATATGCGGACCGACTCCGTCCACTTGAGCCAGGAGGCGATCTCCGCCGCCCGGGAAAGGATCGTATCCCTTTACGGCGAGAAGTTTCTCAACCCCCAGCCCCGGCGCTACCGGACCAAGGACAAGGGCGCCCAGGAAGCCCACGAGGCGATCCGCCCCGCCGGCCGGGAGATGCGCCCCCCCGGAAGCCTTCCCCTGGCCGGCCCGGAGGCGGCCCTCTACGACCTGATCTGGAAGCGGACCATCGCCACCCAGATGAAGCCGGCCCGCCTCCGATTCCAGACCGTCTCGATCACTGCCGGGGAGGCTCTCTTCAAGGCCAACGGCCGGATCGTCGACTTCCCCGGCTTCTTCAAAGCCTATACCCGGGGCACCGACCGACCGGACGAGAAACCGGTCGACCGGAGCGATCAACTCCCGCCGGTGGAGATCGGGGAGGAGGTGGACTGCCGGGAACTAGAATCCCGGACCGGGGAGACCAAGCCGCCGGCCCGCTTTACCGAGGCGGAACTGGTCAAGGTCCTCAAGGACGAGGGGATCGGGCGGCCGAGCACCTACGCCTCAATCATCAATACCATCATCTCCCGGGGTTACGTCTTCCGGAGAGCCAGGGAACTGATCCCGACCTTCACCGCCTTCGCCGTCACCGGGCTGCTGGAAAAACACTTCGCCGACCTGGTCGATATCAAGTTCACCGCCGGGATGGAGAACCAGCTCGACAACATCGCCCGGGGGGACCAGGGCTGGCTGGAATATCTCCGCCGATTCTATCTCGGCCAGGACGGCCTCCAGGGCCGGGTCCGGACCAAGGAAGCGGAGGTTGATCCCCGGGAACTGGTCGCCTTCACCATCGGCGACCCTCCGGTCGAGGTGCGGATCGGCCGCTTCGGACCCTTCCTGGCCTGGGAGAAAGACGGCGAGGCGGTCCGGACCTCGATCCCCGCCGACATCCCCCCCGCCGACCTCTCCGAGGAACTGGTAAACAGGCTGATGCTCCAGAAGGAAGAGGGGCCGCGCAAACTGGCCGACGACCCCGAGACCGGCCTCCCGGTCTATCTCAAGCTCGGTCCCTTCGGCGCCTATATCCAGAAGGGAGAGAACGGCGCGGGGAAGGAGAAGCCGAAACGGGTCAAGCTGCCCAAAGAAATCTCTTTCGACGGGGTGACCGTAGAGACCGCCCTCCGCCTCCTCCAGCTCCCCCGGATCCTCGGCACCCACCCGGAAACCGGGAATCCGGTCAAGGCCGGCCTGGGCCGTTTCGGTCCCTACCTCCTCCACGACGGCAGCTTCACCTCCCTGAAGAAGCCCCATAACGTCCTCGAGGTCACGCTTGAAGAAGCCCTCGAAGTTATGGCCCAGGCGCCGGCCCGGGGGGCCAAGGGGGGGAAGAAAGCCCTCAAGGAACTGGGGAAGCATCCCGGTGACGACGGGCCGGTCCGGATTATGGACGGCCGCTACGGTCCCTACCTTAACCACAACCGGACCAACGTCTCCCTGAAATCGGATACCGATCTCGAAAGCATCACCCTGGAAGACGCCGTCGCCCGCCTGGAAGCGAAAGCCGCGAAAAAGAAGAAACCGGCCACCAAAAAGAAAAAGCCGGCCGGAAAAAAGAAAGCGAAAAAACCCGCCGCGAAGAAATCTTCTCCCCCCGCCGGTTGAACCGCCGGCCCCCTCTCCCCTTTCACCCAGCCCCTCCGGGGCTGACCGTCGTTACCCAGCTCCTCTGTTAGATCTCAATTTTGAGCAATTTAGTTTGGATCTCTTGGGCTTCAGCCAGCTGGGCAGGATCTACGAATATGGCGACTCTGGTGAATGTGCCGTGATGTCCCCACGGCCAGGCCCGGCGAATCTCATCAATGATGGCCAGGCGGTATCTGATACCGTCCTCTTGTAACCGGTCCAGCAAGCGACGTGCTTGAGGTGCGATGTACTCACCCAAACTCACATAGTTTTGTTCCTTCTGTTGCTTCATCGATAAACTAACGGAGAGCTAAGCTGCCGGAAGGGGCAGCCTGAGAAACTATGCTCCCCCGAAGAACACCGGCGAAGTTGAAAACGTTTGATCGCTGGGTTATCCTTTCCGGTCTGCTTGAGCGCCTGGTTCGCTTGTATTTATCGGCCTTTAAGATATTTAGACAAGTCTCGATAATAATTTTCGTGCGGACCAATCATTATCAGTTCGAGATCATCACCGACGAATCGATAAGAAAGAAGATACTGTGTGGCGTGTATCTTGAATTTGTGGACAAAGATACCTCTGAGCGCACCCTTTTTTTCTTGTCCTATCGCTGGGTCTTTAACTATCTTGCGAACTTGATTGTCGAGAATCAGTTTTTCCTGCTCTCTAAACCTTCGTACCTTTTTTTTAAATGAACCTGATTGTAAGATAACCATATTGGATTAACCAAATTCGTATTTTGAATAATTGCCCTGCTCTAGTTCCTCAACCCCAATTAGGATATCCCGTATTAATTCATAAGTTAGTTCAGGGTTCTCTTCAGAACACTTACCGATTTTAGCCCAATGCTCGATTTGGCCGGTGACAGAGCGGTTGTCAACGGCACTGACAAGCCTCGCTTCCCTTACCAATTTATCAGAAATTCTTACTGCGGTAGTCATAATTAAATCTCCATCTTTTAGTTTTGTTGCATAATGCAACAAAATACTGCATTATGCAACATATTTTTGTGTTTTAGCGAATGGACGTTTCTTCATCGCAAGCGAACGTAGAGCTAAGCTGCCGGAAGGGGCCGACTAAAAAACCATGCTATCCCGGTAAACACCGGCGAACTAAAAACGTTTGATAGTTGGATCAGCCCTTCCGGTCTGCTTGAGCGATTGGATAGGCTTATTGATGATTATCTATTTCACTATTAGATATTTTTCTAATCATAAGCACAATTGCTATATTCCCGTCTGCATCTCGAACATAAACTTTCTCAACTGGAATAAAATTATCGTGCTCAACACGAAGTGCCACATATTTTGTCCCTGGAGCACATATTCCACCTAAAACGAAATATCCATCTTCTGGAGTATTCGTAATATCTTTCCCAAAGAGTGTATATCGTTCATCAATTTTTCCATCAGAGCTCACCTTCCCGTAAAATGACGTAACTTGAACCCCTTCAATCGGAGCAAGCTTTAAATAAGGAGGAGGGGGTTCATAAATATATATCGAACTTGTAGCGGAAGAGGGAGGATCTTGCCACTCGTAAACTCTCACCCGGACTTGCATGAAGCCATCACAACCGAGAAAGAACATTGCTGAAATAAGCAAAATAGCAAGAGTAGATATTGATGGGAGATTAGAATTTCTTTTCATAGCCTATCGTAGAGCTAAGCGGCCGGAAGAGGCCTAGAGAAAAACTATGCTACCCCGGAAAACCTCGGCGAAGTTAAAAACGTTCGACAGTAGCATCAGCCCTTCCGGTCTGCTTGAGCGACTGGTTAAGCAAACTTTCTGAACAAACTATTTTTACCAAGGGAAGCCTTTTACGTCTTT
>JAVCCZ010000010.1 GCA_030765265.1 Candidatus Erginobacter occultus | reverse complement strand
CCCCGCCGGAGGCCTTGACCCCGATCTCCGGCCCCACGGTCGTCCGCATCAGGGCGTTATCCTCGACGGTGGCCCCCCCGGTGGAGAAAACGGTGGAGGTCTTGACGAAGTCGGCCCCGGCGTCCACCGCCAGCTCGCAGGCCTTGACCTTCTCCTCGTCGGACAGCAGGCAGGTCTCCAGGATCACCTTGACCAGGATGTTGGGCCGGGTGGCCCGGACCACCGAGCGGATATCCTCCCCGACCCGGGAGTACTGGCGGGACTTGATCAGCCCGACGTTGATCACCATATCGATCTCGCCCGCTCCCTTGCCGATGGTATCCCGGGTCTCATAAGCCTTGGTCTCGCTGGTGGTCGATCCCAGGGGGAAGCCGATCACGGTGCAGACCTTGACCCCGGAACGCCTGAGCAGCTTGGCGCAGAGCTCGACCCAGATCGGGTTGACGCAGACCGAGGCGAAACAGTACGTCGCCGCTTCCCGGCAGAGCTCGGTGACCTGCTCCTCGGTCGCTTCCGGCTTGAGCAGGGTGTGATCGATCATCCGGGCGATCTTCGCCTCCACCGGGCCGATCCCCAGCTGGGTGCTCAGCCGGCAGACCCCGCCGGTGACCAGGCCGTCGATAAAGTCCGGCCGCTTGGTCACGCACTGCCCGCATTCCAGGCAGCTGAGTCCGTTTTCCACGTTGCAGGCGGAGTCGGCCGAAGGCACCGACGACGGTTGGCTGTTCAGGGCGGCCATCACCTCCCGGGTAACCCGGTCAACGAGTAATTGGGTATCCATTAAAATTTAACTCCGTAAAATTTCAGTTTCTGGGCTTCGCTTTCGAAAATCGGATTATCGGTCATCTCCCGCCGCGTTCCAGGGCCATTATCTTGTTGACCCGGGGCCAGTGGCGGCCGCCGGCGAAATCCGTGGTCAGCCAGAGGGAGACGATCTCGGCCGCCAGGGCGGGCTCGAGGATCTTGCCGCCCAGGGTGAGGACGTTGGCGTCGTTGTGTTCCCGGCTGGAGCGGGCGGTGGTCAGGTCGTAGCACATCGCCGCCCGGATCCCCCGGACCTTGTTGGCGGCCATCGCCGAGGCCATCCCCAGGGAGTCGATCATAATCCCCCGGTCGCAGTCGCCGGAAGCAACCGCCCGGGCCACCTTGGCGGCGAAGTCGGGGTAATCGACGGCCTCGGTCCCCGAGGTCCCCTGGTCGGCGACCCGGTACCCCTTATCCTCCAGGAACCGGACCAAATACTCCTTGAGGGGGAAGCCGCCGTGGTCGGCGCCGATGGCGAGCTTCTTCACCGTTCCTTTCTTTTCGGTTACACCGGTCATTGGGACCTCATTGGCAGGGGCCTGGACGATAACGCCCTTCTGGTTCAGCACTTCCTCGACGATTTTCTCGATCCGGTTCTGGTCCATCTCTGTCGGCTCAATCACCCGGGGGGCAATAATTAAGAAGTTTCCCTGTGTAAAGCAACCGTGTTATTATGGGGCAAGCCGGTCCGTTGGGTCAATATTTTTTATTCCGGAGAAAACTATCAAACCGATGTACCGAAAGATCGACAGTGAAATCCTGCCCAGGATCGAGGACGTGGTGGGGACGGAGAACCTCCTCTCCCGGCCCGAAGAACTGGAGGACTACGGGCGGGACGAGACCCCCGGGCTCTCCTCCGCCCCGGAAGCCGCCGTCCGGCCGGGAACGGCCGAGGAGATCTCCGCCCTGGTCAAGCTGGCCCGCCGATTCCATTTCCCCCTCCTCGCCCGCGGAGGGGGGACCGGGGTCACCGGCGGCGCGGTCCCCGTCCGCGGCGGGCTGGTGATCAGCCTGGAGAGGATGAACCGGATCCTGGAGATTGACGAGAAGAATATGATGGCGGTGGCCGAGGCCGGGGTGATCACCGAGGATTTCCACCGGGCCGTGGAAGAACGGTCCCTGTTTTATCCCCCCGACCCCGCCAGCCTCGACAGCTGCACCCTGGGCGGGAACCTGGCCGAGGACGCCGGCGCACCCCGGGCGGTCAAGTACGGGGTGACCCGGGATTACCTGACCGGGGTGGAAGCGATCCTCCCCGGCGGGGAGATCATCGAGTACGGCGGAAAGATGGTCAAGAACGCCACCGGCTACAACCTCCTCCATCTCCTGATCGGCTCGGAGGGGACGCTGGGGATCGCCTCCCGGATGGTCGTCCGGCTCCTGGTCAAGCCGAAGATCCGGGTCGACCTGCTGGTCCCCTTCCCTTCCTACCGGAAGGCGGTGGAGGCGGTGGCCGCCATCCTCCAGCGCCGCCTCGACCCGACCGCGATCGAGTTTATGGACCGCAAATGCCTGGAGATCAGCCGCCGGGTCCTCCAGAACCCGGTCCCCTTCGACGACGCCGCCGCCCACCTCCTGATCGAGGTCGACGGGGACGACCCCGAACGGGTGGAGAAGCAATACCAGGCGATCGGGGAGCTCTGCCTGGAAGGCGGGGCCGCGGATATCCGGGTCGCCGACTCCCCCCGCTACCAGGAGCAGCTCTGGGAGACCCGGAGGAAACTGCGGGACTCGATTAAGACCGTCAGCCCGGTCAAGGCGAGCCAGGACGTGGTCGTCCCCCGGATGGCGATCGCCGAACTCCTGTCCGGGATCGAGAAGATCGAGGAAAAGCACAACCTGGAGATCATCTCTTACGGCCACGCCGGCGACGGCAACGTCCACGTCAACTTCCTGAAAAGGGACCGGGAAGAGGGGCCGTGGAGAGAGGCCCTGGAAAAGGCCCTCCCCGAACTCTTCACCCTCGCCGT
>JAVCCZ010000159.1 GCA_030765265.1 Candidatus Erginobacter occultus | reverse complement strand
CTGCCGATGATCAGCGCCGGGGCGGTGGCATTAAGCACGGTAGATGTGGTGGAGATCAACTTCTCCGACCAGCTTTCCGGGAGTTTCGTGGAGGCGTATCGGTCGTCCGATCCGGATGCGTCGAGCCCGATGCTCGCAGTGACGGGGCACGATGAGCGCTACCTGATGTTGGGGGGCGGGAACGCCGACGGCACCGCGGTGATCAATATCACCGATATCCTGAAGTGGGATACTCTGGTCGGCTTCCCTGATTCCGACCATCGGGGCGGCGCGCGCTTCTCCGACGAGGGGAACTTCAACGGCGACGATGTCATCGACGGCCACGACTTCAATATCTGGAAACGGATGCAGAGCCTGGGTGTGACCTACGCCCCGCTGCCCTGACCTGAACCGATTTGGGACTTTTAAATATGCGGGTACCCGGTGAAGGAATCAAGCGGCCGGTCCAATAAATAAAACACTTTGAGTGATCTCTGCGTACTCCGCGCCTCCGCGGTAAAAAAAGGGGGAGAGGCAGGGGGAGATAATCTTTAGCTCTGCGGTTAAAAATATATTGAAGCGAAGGAGGAGATGGTGATGAAAGTCCGAAAAATAACTATGGGCTGGGGTATCTTGCTCTGCCTGCTTTTGGTCACGCCGGTTTTGGCCGATGTTTCGCTGCACTTTGATCTGGAATCGGCGGGATGGGAGCGCAACGGGGTTTATGAGGCGAGGATTTTTATGCGCAACAATGCCTCCGAACCGGTGAAGATCGCCGGGGTGCAGGTGGACTTCAACTATGACCCGGCGGATTTCAAGGGGGTGGGGAACACCGCGGTGGCCCTGACGGCCGATTACATTACCGGCTACACCTTCGCGGTCAGCGAGATCGACCGGAGCAACGAGGGCTGGGTGATCTACCAGAAGGGGATCACGGTAACGGGTAGCCCCAACCATTTCACGATCGGGGCGAACAGTGATTATGATGTGGTCAAGTTCGGTTTCCGGGTGGCGGGGGACGCCGGCCTGGGAACCTCAACCTTCTCTTTCCGGGAAGGGGCGGCGGTGAGCGAGCGGCTGGATACCGGAGGGGTGCGTTCGATCACCGGGGAGAAGCCCTCCGCCTCGGTGACCATTGTCGAGGATACCACCCCCCCCAATACTTACGCCGATCCGGCGGGGAAGACCCTGAAATTCGGCGACTCCACCCTGGTGGCGTTGCGGGAGGTCACGGTGCCGGCTTATGACGACCTGGAAAGGGTGTTCTACTCAGTGGGTGAGGACGGGGCCGTTCCCCCCTCGGTTGAGGGGACCTGGGTGGAGAAAGACGGGACCGTCCAGCTGCCTTTTAATGCCCAGACTCATCCGGGACAGATCATTGCCGTGCTGAAATTCTTCGGGCGGGACGATACCGGAAACTCGGAGTTCGCCGGGAGCGACTGGCACACCGAGACCTACATCGTGGACCAGATCCGGCCGACGATCTCGGACCCGGTCCTGCTTCTGCCGGTGAACGGCTATGCCAAGCTGGGCGGCGAGATTCGGGTGAGTTTCAGCGTGGATGAGGAGCTGGCCGAAGACCCGGAAGTTACGGTCAATAACCACCAATTCACCCGAATCAGCGGGGATAAAAGCGGCCCCTCGGAGTATGTTTACAGCTATACCACCCAGGCCGGTGACGCCGAGGGGATCAGAACGAACTCCGTCAAGGCGGTCGATCTGGTGGGCAACCAGAGAACGGACACCAGCCTCACAGTGAGGATCGACTATACCCCGCCCACCTATACCGCGATCAGTTTCCTCCCCGACCCCGCTCCTTCCGGGGGGCCGCTGGAGATCAAGTTCCGAGCGTCGGAGGAACTGGATACCGAACTGACCAAGGTTTACCTGGGACGGGGTCACGGCGGCGGGGAAGCCGGTTTTCAGGCTCGGGATGGGTTGGCCTATACCTATGCCTACCTGGTAACCGGGATTGAGGAGAGTTCCTTTGTTCAGGTCCACGGCTACGACCTGGCGGGGAACGATTCCTGGAACACCGACGGGTGGGACCTGATCGAGGTGCAAGCCCGGGACATCTATTACAACCCCGGTTCCGCCACCGGAACCGTGGGCGTGGAGTGGAAGCGGGCCGACTGAAGAAGAAAGCAAAATTAATTACCGGCAGGAGAACCCAGTAATTCAGAGAGGTTATTATGAAAGTTAAAAAGATGGTCTGGAGATGGGGGTGGGCGCTGGGGGTGCTGTTGATCCTGCTCTCCGGAGGGCGGGTTTTCGGGGCGGTGGAGATGAGGTTGCTGGAGATCGGGGGGAAGACGGAGCTGGAGCGGAATTTCAGCTACTCGGTTTGTTTCCAGGTGGAACCCCTGCAGGTAACCGACATCTCCCAGATCTACGCCTACGTGAGATGGAACTCCGACTACCTGCAGAATATGAGTCTTACCGACCGGATCGCCCAAGTGGCTCCGGGGGTGACCTGGGAGACGAACTACGTGAACGTCAACTATACCTCAGATGGGTCTCTGGTCACCACCCAGTATCTCAAGGCGAATCAGGTGGGGGAGAACTGGAACCCGCAGCTCCAGCCCTATGAGATCTACCGGCTGAATTTCAAGGTCCGGCCCGACGCTCCCTTAAGCGTAACAAACATCAACTTCACCGAGGGGACCCTGATCTCGGACGGCGACGGGACGAACGTGACCGGCAGCGTGGTCGACTACAGCGCGACGATCGAGCCCGACACCACCGCCCCGGTGACCTCGGTCAATCCGGCCGGGAGTTACTACAATACCGACCGGAATGTCCTGATGTCGCTCAACGAGCCGGGGTCGATCTATTACCGAGTGGATGAAGATGACGATCCGGAAGTTTATCATATGTATACCGGACCGGTGGCGATTACGGGGGAAGGGGAGGGGAGTTTCGTGGAGAAGAACCTGATCTTTTACGGTGTTGACGCCCCGTATGAGACCACCCGGAACATCGAGAATCTGCGGACGGAGACCTACTATATCGACAAGGAAACCCCCTCGATCACCAACTTCACCTCTATCCCCTCCAAGGTGGGGATGGGGGGTGTGGTGACGGTGGGTTTCGAGGTCAGCGATCTTTCGGGGGTGTTGGGGAACAACGGCCGGCCGAATTACGTCAGGATCGGCGACCAGAATATGACCTGGCTCAGCGGGAGTCACGTGGGGGAATTCGAGTATCAGTGGACGGTCTGGACGGAAGCGGGGGGGACGGTGGAGGTGAAAGCGACCGACGCGGCCGGGAACTTCAACGTCCAGTCCCAGTCCGGACTGCTGGAGTATGACCTCGAGGGTCCGGAGTTCATAATCAAGGCTTCTCCCGACCCCATCCACCTGCAGCAAGTACTGAAGATCGCCCTCACCGCCAACGAGCTGCTCCGTGACGACCGGCCGGATGAAGTGCTGATGGGCGGCGAAGCGGCCGGCTACCAGAGGAAACTGGCTGATACCTACTACTACAACTACCTGATGACCGGGAGAGACTGGGAGGCGAACTTAAGCCACCTGGAGATCAACGACGATTATGACGGGGACGGCCTGCCCAACTGGTGGGAGGACTATTTCGGCCTGGAGAAGCACAACCCCGGGGGACTGCACGGGGCGGACGGAATCCGCTCGGCCTCCGGCTGGACGAATATGGACCACTACCGTTTCTACCAGATGACCGGCCGGCTCTCCGATCCCAACGACCCCGCCGCGGGGGGCCAGGCAATACCGCTGCATCAGGGATGGAACCTGGTCAGCTACTCGGTAACTACCGCCTGGTACAAGGATAACGCCCCGTCGGCGGCTCTTGGGGGGGTGACCAAGGAACGGATCAGCGGGAACAGCTGGGGAAATTTCTTCTCCGGGGCCCGGTTTCGGGATTTGGCCTCGAATATGATCGCCGCCCAGACCCGAGATCCGGAAGGCGAATGGAAGGTATACGGACGAGACTTGCCGGAGTGGACGTCCACGCTCGATTACATCAGCCCCGACCAGGGGCTCTGGCTCCATATGGACGAAACTGACGTCCTGATCCTGGAGGGACCGCGAGTATTTCCCAGCTCCGGAGTCTATCCGGCGATCGGGCTTAATCAAGGCTGGAACCTGGCTGGCATTCTGCCGAGGACCCGCTTTTACGTGGAGGGCAAGGATCATAATGCCGACGGGCCCTCGGACCTGGGACAGGACCGGGGCTATGCCGATATCCCGACTATGCTTAAGGCGGCTTTCAACTTGGAAGACAGCGACTTCAATAAAATTGCCGCCATCCAGATTATGTACCCTCCGCCTTACAGGGTGAAGGCGTATGACTGCAATGTCCCCGCGCGTTATCAGACCCTGCATTTTGTCCAACCCGGGGCGGGAGCCTGGATCCGGCTCAAGGACGGCCAGACCCTGACGATAAATTACCAGGAGCCGGAATAAGAAAAAGTAAAAAGGCAAAAGTAAAAAGGCAAAAGTAAAAAGGCAAAAGGCAAAAAATGAAAATGTCCACCGGAAAAATTAATCGGTCCGTGATTTTTCTCGCCGCCACATTCCTTCTGCTTCCGGCGGCCTCTCTTCCTTCCGGGGTTGAAGAACAGGCGGAGCCGCTCCCCAGCTACCGCTACATTATGGTTTACGGCAGCGGGGACCTGGCGGTGGGGGACGTGGTGGAATTTTTCGCCCCGGAAGAAACCCTCTGCGGGCGGTTTGTGGTGGATGAGGAGGGGGGTTACGGCCTGATGGCGGTCTATGCCGACGATCCTCAATCCGTTGCTGTCCAGGAGGGGGCGCGGGAAGGGGATTATTTGACCATCCGGGTCAATGGGAGGGAGGTCTATCCCGTTGGCGGACCGCCGGTCTGGGAGAACGAAGGTGAGACGCGTCGGATCGACCTGTAAAATTTCCCCGGAGGGAAATTTTAGGGCCGCTCGTTCGCGGTTTTACTTCTGAATGATTCGAGGTTGAGAGAAAAAGCGTTGGGTAGATCCTACTGAAGCGAATGTCTTGTTATTGAGATTGGAATGTTATGATGACTTTTATTATGATGAGAGCTGGCTCGATTAGATTGATTCTACTGGGTTTGGGTTTCTGTTTCTGCTGGGCGGTGCCGGCGCTGGGGGCTTATTTCCCGGATCCGGAGCCGACGGCGCAGTGGGATATGATCTACGGTGACATAGTCACCGGGGTTTACGGCCCTTCAAGTGAAGTGGCGGCCTGGGATCAGTCCGGGACACTGCGTTTACGGGCAGATATACTGACTGATGAAATGGGGCCTTATTTTGGTATGACGGAGTTTTACGGCCCTCCGACCGGCTCCACCGATCCATATAATTTTACCTGGAGGATCTTCGATGGGATGACCATCTGGTCGGCGACCATAGATTCGACCAACTGGAGCGTCTGGCAGGGGGATGGCACTTCCTTCTGGCTAAACCTCGACCGGGACCAGCCGCTGCACGTGGCTCCCGAGCCGGCGACATTGGTAATCTTGGGGTTAATCGGAGGTACGGGTCTTATCGCCGGATGGAAGAAGAGGAAATGCTTCGGGTGATCCTCCGGTCGCGTTTCCCGGCCCAAGCCCATCCCACGGCTTGTAGCCCACGGCTTTAGCCGTGGCTGGATAGGCAGCCCGCGAGCCGTGTCATCCAGAACATTTACGGAGAAGACAAGATGAAACTGAATCTAAGAATATTGCTGGCGGCTGTATTGATTTTTTGTTGGGTGACAGCAGTGGTTTCCGCCGAGGTGGTGGATGTTAATTCGGCCGGGCCGCTGGAGCTGGAACGTCTCTATCGGGTCACCCCGAGGATCGCCAGGCAGATCGTCGCCGAGCGTGAGAAAAACGGCCATTACCTCTCCCTGGAAGACCTGGCCGGACGGATCCGGGAGATCGGCCCCCAGACCATCGACCGCTGGGAAGGTCTGGCGATCGCCCTGCCCTGAACCCGGGCCCGTAGCCCACGGCTTTAGCCGTGGCCAGGGTGGGCGACAAGCCGTGGGCGGCGTTGTCTTGCTGATTTCCGAACGGTGCCGTAAAATAAACGGCATCTGCACGGAGCAGTGGGGTGCCATTGATGAAGGGATGCATAAGCGCATATCTGGTCTCTCTGTTGGGTTCTGCTCTGCTATTGGTCCAAGTTCCGCCCTCTTCTCTTGCTTTCGGTTATTTTGAGAGCCAATACAACCCCGTCCCCAACACCGGCGGGCCCAACCAGCTGAAGATGCTGGGGACCTGGGGATACTTTACGGAGACGGGAGGGTTACCCAATAACTACCATCCCGCAGTCGGGGACGAGGTGGGGGCTTTCTGGAACAACGGGACCGACGATATCCTGGTCGGGACGGCGACGATCAACTCCGGGATGGCGGCGGACCGGGCCTACGGTACCCTGGATATCTTCGGCCGGGACACCGATTACCCGGAAGGTCTCT
>JAVCCZ010000068.1 GCA_030765265.1 Candidatus Erginobacter occultus | reverse complement strand
CCTGTGCTACTGGCTGGCCACAGGCAGAAAAGCTAGGGTGCGCGGCGGAGCTACACAGGCGAGCCGCCTGTGCTACTGGCTGGCCACAGGCAGGAAAGCTAGGGTGCGCGGCGGAGCTACACAGGCGAGCCGCCTGTGCTACTGGCTGGCCACAGGCAAGAAAGCTAGGGGGGCGCGGCGGAGCTACACAGGCGAGCCGCCTGTGCTACTGGCTGCCGGAATCGACGTCTTCCCCGGCCATCAACTTTTTCGCGATCCTCGACTCCCAGGCGTGGAGCTTCTTGGCTTCCCGAAGCGGGCGGGCCGGGGCGCCGAGGAGGATCTGGTCGGGGCCGACTTTCTTCTTGGCCGCCAGCCCGGACTTCCCGGCCATCATCACCCGGTCGCCGATCTCAACGTGGTCGGCGATCCCGACCTGCCCGGCCAGGATCACGTTGCGGCCGATCTTGACCGAACCGCTGATCCCGACCTGGGCGCAGAGGACGGTATTCTCGCCAATCAGGTCGTTGTGGGCGATCTGAACCAGGTTGTCGATCTTCACCCCCCGCCGGATCAGCGTGTCGCCGAAGGTTCCGCGGTCGATGGTGGTATTACAGCCGATCTCGACGTCGTCTTCAACCACCACCCGGCCGACCTGGGGGATCTTGACGTTCCGCCCCTCGCCGTCGGCGACGTAGCCGAAGCCGTCGCCCCCGATCACCGCCCCGGAGTGGATGAGGCAACGCTCGCCGATGACGCAGTTGTCGTTGATCACCGCCTGGGGGAAGAGCCGGGTATCGGCGCCGATCCGGGTACCGCGGCCGACAAAGGCCCCGGCCCCGATCACCGAACGGTCCCCGATAATCGCTCCGTCCTCGATCACCGCCCGGGGCTGGATACTGACCCCTTCCCCAATCCGGGCCGCGGGGCTGACGGTGGCGTCGGGGGAGATCCCCGGTTCGAAGCTCCGGGGAGGGAAGAAGATCCCGGCCAGGAGGGCGAAGGCCAGCCGGGGATTCTTTACCCGGACCAGGGGCTTGGAAGAAGTCTCGACCTCGGCCGGGACGATGATCGCCGCCGCCCCGGAGGCCTCGGCCGCCGGGAGCAGCCTCCGCTTCTCGATCCAGACCAGGGTCTCCTCACCGGCCCGCTCGAGACCGGAGATCGACCGGACGGTGATCGAGGAATCTCCGATTACTTCCCCGCCGATTTTTTCCGCGACCTCTTTCAGCGTTATTTCCATAACAAACTCCTTGTTGTTGCCGATGAAACTTGCCGATTTGGCGCTGGATAGCTTCAGTCTGCTTTACTTCGTCATCACAAGAAATAAACACGGGAAAAAGGCTTTGCCATTTTCCCCGTTATGATAATTTGCGGGCGATGACAATGTCCTGCCCGCTCAATCCCTTCCCGGCGCCGCTCCAGCATCCGTAGTGAATCGGTTCGATAATCTCCAAGCCCGCTTGGGAGTATACTTCCCGGACATATGTTTCTTCAAAGGCAATCGCCTTCTCCGGTTCCGACCGGCTGACCGCGGCTCCGTGGGGAACCGGGTAGCGGAAATCAAACTGGCTCGTACCGGCGTCCAGACCCGACCGCGCGGCCGGGGTGAGGAGGAAAAACGTATGGAGACAGCTCCCCCCCGGCTTCAGGACGCGTTTGGTCTCCCCGAGATAGCGTTCGACGATGGTAGACTGGAGATGGGTGAAGACCGATTTACTGAAGACAAGATCAAAATATGCATCTTCATAGGGAAAACTGAACTGATCAGCCAATTCTTCGCCGGCGGGATGGTAGGTCGGATTGGCGAGGTTGATACATTGAAAACGAAAATTGGGAAAGCGGGATTCGATATTCTTTTGGCACCATTCAATCCCGTCCCGGCGAATGTCAAACCCGCGATATTCCCCCTTGGTACTTAAGAAACGCGTCAGCGGTATGGCGCACCGCCCGATCCCGCAGCCGATGTCGAGAACCCGCTGGTCCGGTTGGAGGGCGCAAAACCGGATAAAGTAATCGACGAACTCCTCGCCAAGATGATCAAAACCGGGGTCAAAGCCATAGACAAACGAAAGGTGACGCGGCGGTTTTCCCTCGGCATCCCGGTGACGATGCAAAAACCGGAAATAGCCGCGACCGAGCGCGTGATATACCGGACTGGGCAGATGCCGGATCATCCAGTTGTTGAAGAGGCGTCCCGCGCTCTTTATGGCCATTGGTCTCCTTACTCTAAGTTTCGCCGTTGAATCTATCTGTTGAGCCGAACTGAGTGTAAACCTTCTCGTGTTCAGCCAGAAACCGCTTGGTGGAGAAGCATCGCGCCATATCCATATCCGGTTGGCGGAATTCCGAGTAGTTGTCCCTCAGTTCCTTGATGGCTTCGCAGAGCGCCGCGGTACTCCAGCTTTTGACCACGACCCCGCAGCGGTGCGTTCGAACAAAATCGGACATAATGATCTGGTCATTTAAAATTACCGGCCGGCCGACCTGCAGCGCTTTAATCAGGGAATGGGGATAAGATTTAACCAGCCCCCGGTTTTCCGCCAACAGGACGGCCGCGTGACCATCGGCTATGTATCGGCTGACATTGACATCACCGCTGATAACGCTCACCCGGTCACTTGCCCGGCGGCGGCGGATGAGTTGGCGCAACTCCCTATCGTAGAGCCCCCTCCATATGAGCTGCAGGCGCACATCCGGTAATTTTTTCACCGTTTCCAGCAAGAGAACGAATCCCTTGGTTTGCAACTGACGCCGAGTCCAGGGTCCGGACGCGCAGGTGATGATGAAGGGAGGTTGACCGGGCGGAGGTCCGTAATTCTTAGCGGGCGGGGCGATACCCGGAAGAATGTGACTGGCGCCGATGTTCCAGGACTTCCGGACCGTATCGACGATGCCCGGATCAGCGGAGACGACATAAGTGAGCCAACGGGGTCTTTTCCCGAGTCCGATCCCCAGGGCAGCAGACACGGTGTATACGACCGGGAGCCCGACTGTTTTTAAGAACGGGAAATTCAGGAAACGGGCGCCGTACAGATGGATACAGTCATATTGTTGCCGGATCCGTTCCGCGTCTCTGGCCAGGTCACGCCCGAACCATTGCCGGGGAATCAAAGCGCGGGGCTTTTTGAACGGATAAGCCGTAACCAGGTCGCCGCCGAAATGGTCCTTCAGCAGGGCGGCCTCCTGATATACAGCGTCCGTCCCCGCGATCGCGGGAAAAGGCGCCGTCATTACATACAATATATTTATTGTTTTTCCTCTCGGATGAACAGCTCGTTGCGATTTCCCCATCTTCCGGCCAGGCCTTCCCTCCAGGCCAGCGCGAGGGCGCGGGCCTGCGGACGATTGGCGGACAGTACGGCCCGGGCAATCGCCAGCGCGGTAAGGAGCGACCAGTAGAACCGCAAGCCAACGGATTTCAGCCCCGCATAATTCTTCCGGACATACAGAAAGCGATTGCGAAATGAATAGTAGGCGTAGAGGTCGTTGCGATGGGTTGATTTTTCCAAGGCGTGGTCCACGGTCGCGTCGCGAGTTATGGCGCACTTCAGGCCTTCAGCCCTTATCCGGGCGCAATAGTCCGCCACCTCGCCGCTGAAAAAATAGTCTTCATCGAGGAAACCGCATTGCCCAAAAACACTGCTCCGGATTAAGATAAGCGTACCGGGAACATAATCCACAACCGTAAGCTGCTGGGGAGAACCTGACCGCGCTAGGGGTCTTCTCGTTTCCAGAAACCGAGCGATGTCCCGACCCCCCGCGTATATTTTTTCTCCTTCCCGCAAGAGCGGTCCGACGGCGCCAATTCGCGGATTCCGGACCAGAGTTTCGAGCAGACAGATCATTGCCTCCTCAGTAAAGGTCGCGTCGTAGTTGCCGAGAGCGACATAGTCAATGTCGAATTCCAGCGCCCGCTCGATCCCCCGGTTGCTTGCTCCGGCAAATCCCCGGTTGCTCGCGTTGAGCAGCAGTTCCGCCTTCCCGGTGAGAGTGTTGATCAATAATTCCCGGTCGACCGGTCCGGACGCGTTATCCACGACCAGAACATACGGATTGAGTCGCTTCCATTGGAGTAACCGATCAACACACCGAATGGTATCTCCGGCGTGATTCCAGTTGATCAGCACAACGGCTATAGAGTATTCAGCTTGCACGAGAGTTCCGGCGTAAGATATGAGTCAGGATACGACAAAAATTCTCTTCTGGGAATCAGCTTGTTGGCCGGTATTTTCAATGATCGCAATTCCACCGGGATTTTTTCGCACAATTACCTTGCTTTTGCCCTTGAGTATGATATGGAAATAAGGTTGTGGCGGAGTAGCTCAGCCGGTTAGAGCAGCGGAATCATAATCCGCGTGTCGGGGGTTCGAGTCCCTCCTCCGCTATTCCCCATTTTCCCGGCCTCCGGCCGGGAAAATGGGGAAGTGTTTTGTCTTCCTTAACCTCCGTTCGAGGACGGCGGCAACCTCAGTTGGAGGCCGGCCGGCCGACGGGGATGATGTAAAGCGGGGTTTCCTCCTCCAGCCCCAGGACTTCTTTTACCGCCTCGTCCCGGAAAGCCCCGACGATCACCGAACCCAGGCCAAGGGCCCGGGCCTGGAGAGAGACGTTCTGGCCGGAGTGGCCGGCGTCCATCGGGACGTAGCGGTCCTCCCCCCGCTCCCCGTAACGGGACGCCGTCCGGGCAATATCCCCGGCGATGACGATGGCGGCCGGGGCCCGGGAGACGGCCCCCTGGCCGAGAGCGGCCCGGGCAAGCGCGGGCCGCGGATCCCCGGCTCGGAGCAAGCGGAGAGAGTGGGTTTTCCAGTCGTAGCGGTAGCTGCCCGGGGCCAGGCCGGAGACCTCGCCGGCGGCGAGGAGGATCGAGAGGGGATAGATCCCTCCCGCCGAGGGATAGGAACGAGTCGGACCGGTAACCCCGTCCACCGTCTTCCCCCCCGCCGCCCAGAGCAATTGGGAAACCTCGGACAGGGTCAGGGGGCGGGGAGAGAAAGAGCGGACCGAGCGGCGGGATTGGATCGCCTCCGCCAGGGAAACTTCCCCGCTCAAGGTTGGCGCGGGAAGGGAGACCGGCCCGGAGGCCCTGACGGGCAATGGCCCGGTTTCCTCCCCGCCGCAACCCGAAACCGGGACCGCCAGCAACCCGAACAGGGCCGTCAGGAGACGGCGCCGGGCGGCTATTCCCCATTTCCCCCTTTTCATTCCTCCCCCGGTTTCTCGGGCGCCTCCTCTTTCTCCAGCGATTTGATAACCGCCTTGACCGCCTGGATCTTCGCCATCGGGATCTCGACCGCCGACTTCAGGTTCCGGCCGTCAATGGTCAGGTAGGCGACCAGGGGAAGGTCAAGCCGGCCCAGGGCGGCGATCGCCTCCAGCGGCCGGGTCTCCCCCTCATCGAACGGGGCCCGCTCGACCATCGGCTTCAGGAAATCCGTGAGAAAACGGTTAAGGGAGAAGTAAACCACCCCGTTGGCTTCCGACCAGGAAGCGCCCAGCCGGGAGGTGTCGAACGAACTCTCCCCGGCCGCGATCCTTTTGAGGATCTTCGGGAGGTCGGGTTCGCCCCCCCAGGACATCGCGGTCACGGCCAGCTCGCCGGCGGCGGCCATCCGGATCACCAGCGGGGATTTCATCAGGGCCAGGAGCTGCTTCTGGTCTTCGGGGATGGGTTGGGACTTCGCGAGTTTCTCGAAGTCGAACGTCATCCGAACGGTGTAGATCTCCACCCCCTCGAAGACCTCCGGTTTCTCAATCCCGGAATCATCGATCACGACCCCCAACTCGGCGAAGACCGGGTTCAGCAACTCCCGGTTGGAGAGGAAACTTTTCCGGATATACTCCCGATAGGCTTCCCGGTCCCGAATCTTCTGCAGGGAGAGCGACGAGATGAAGGATTCGGGGGAAGAAGAGATGGAAAAGGCCATCTCGTCGCCGGCGACGCGGTTCAGGTAGTCCTCGATCAGGGGGAGATAGGAATTCCAGACCGCGGCCAGCCGGACGGCCACCTCGGTCTCTTTCCCGGCCCCGGCCATCTTTTCCGTCATTTCGTTCATAACGCCGAAGAGCCGGCGATAAAACTCCAGAAGCAACTCCGGCTTCTCGAGCCGTCCGGCGACCGCCATCCAGGGCGAAGGTTCGAGAAAGCGGGCCAGGGTGAGTTCTCCCGTTTTCTGGGCGGCAAGAAATTTGGCCAAGCCGGTGCCGGTGCGGGCCCGATACATCTCCTCCAGCCGGATGCCGGAGCCGTCCAGGGAGATCCCGAGAAATACGTTCTCAACCTGGCGAGCGTAGTTAAGGTATAAATCGAAGACGGCCCGGTTCATTGCTTGGGCGTTCTCCTCACCGAAGGGGGAAGCGGCGGCGGAGCCGGCCATCGCCGGCGAAGACAAAAGCCCGGCCATCGACTCTTCAGCGATATCCAGAAGGGGCTGGAGCCGCAGCCCCAGAATCAGGTCCCCGTCGACCGGCGCGGGAATATCGGCGGGGCGCAGGGAAGCGACGGCCGGAAGGATAGCCGGGTCGAGGGTAACCCAGGCCCGTTTCTCCCCGACCGACACCGCCAGGGTCTTCTCCTCCGTCCGGTAAAAGGAATCGACATCAACCCGCTCCTCCGCGGTGGCGGAAGCAAAGGCCTCGCTGTCAAATTCCTTGGTCTCCTGGCTGTAAACGGTGATCCCGGTATCCTCGTTCTGGGATTTTACCTTCCAGCTCTTGATCAGGGTCCGGTGATAGGCCTCCGGGGCGGCGAGAGCGATGGAAACCGCCCAGGCATCGGGCTGCTCCGGCTGGAAACTGGCCAGGATAAAGGGGGCGGAAAAATCAACCCCGGAGAGGCTGGGGTTCTCGATCATCTCCCCCAACCCCATCTTCAAAACCATCCCGGCCAGGGGCGGAACTTCCAGACCCTGGAGAAACCCCTCCAGGCCCCGAATCATCTCGTCGGGGTTCTCAACCCGGAGATAACCGATCAACTCCGGGGGCAGGTCCGACCCCGGAGTGCCGGGAACCGGGATTGCCGGACTCAAAAAGAGCAGGCCCAGGACCACGATGGAAAAAAACTTTTTCTTCATTTTCTATCCTCCCTAAAAAAAGGTTGTGATTTTATGATTTTCAATTATACTGATTGAACCAAGAAACGTAAATAAAAAATTTCCTCGCGGAGGGATATTTATGAAATTACCGATCGAGAATGTCAAAGTTGATGATGAATCGAGGATCCGGAAGGATCCGGGGGATATCGCCCCCCTGGAAAACTCGATCCGGAAGGTCGGGCTGCTGAACCCGATCCTGGTCGATGAGAATAATCAGCTGGTCGCCGGCTACCGGCGGTTGACCGCCTGCCGCAAACTGGGCTGGCGGGAGGTCGAGGTCACGGTGGTCAGGTTCGAAGGCGACCTGTTGAAGATCCTCGAAGCCGAGGTGGATGAAAACCTCCTGAGAAAAGACTTCACCGGGGAGGAGATCGAATCGATCGAGCGGCGGCGGGAGGAGATCCTTCGGAAGCTGAGAGGAAACATCTGGCAGCGGTTCTGGCGCTGGCTGAAAAAAATCTTCCGGCCCGGTTCAGGAAAACGTGGGCAGGATAAAGAACAGGATCGAGACAACGGCCAGCAGGAAGAAAGCGGCCAACAAGCCGTAACCGACTGACCTATCCCATCGGGCAGGAAAGAGAGAACTCCAACCTAAAGTAATGAGGATAGCCCAAGCCGGCATCACCAGAAACAGATGTCTCCCCTGAGTGGTGGTGTTGGCCCCCTTCAGGCCCCAGAACAAGTAGTACGCCCCCAGCGCTAAGGCGGCGAATACCAGCAGGGTTATAACCAATTCCCCCTCCCGGCAACGGGGAATTTTCCGCGCCGATACCCACCTGACCAGAAAGAGCCCGAGCCCCAAAAGGGAGATGAGGGAGAATATCTTCAGCATCAGGTAAACGGCCGGCGGCAGTTCAAACTGCAGATGGCCGTACTTCAGCCAGAAACTCTTGAAGAGTTCGTTGTTGAACCAGGACCAGTAACGCGGCGGGAATACCGTCTGGCCCCGGAGAAAAGACACTAGAGTCGAGCAAAGGATATTGAGACGGGCCGTGAAGAGTCGGGCGATCGACGGGTAGTACCAGGCCAGCGCGAGATAGCCGACCAGCAAGGACAGAAAAACTCCCCCGGCCCAACCCACCGCCCGGCCCGGGGAGAGATCATTCCCCCGGTGGAAGAGGAGATGGATAATTACCACCCCCGGCAGCGCCACCAGCAGGATCAAGATCTTATAATTGGCCAGCAAACCCAGACCGAAGCAGAGCAGGATTATTATCGTCCGGGAAAGGGAAAATCCCGTCTTTTGGAACTTGAGAGTCAGGTAAATCACGGCCGCGCCGCAGAAATTGATGGCGGGATCGGGACTGACCGAGGTCCCGATGACCAGGAATTGCGGGATAAAAGCCGCCGCGGCGGCGGCGGCCGGAACCAACGGGGAGGACCGGCCGAAAACCTCGGCCGCGCAACCTCCGACCAGGGCGACGGTCAGGATGGTGAAGAAGAGGGAGAAGATCCGGAGCAGATAGAGCTCGGTCTCCAGAGACCGGAAGGGGGACAACCGCAGGATCAGGGAGGCAATGAAGTAATAGAGGGGAGGATTCTTCCCGATCTGGGTCGGGGCGATGGACAGAAACGGGCCTTTCCGGAAAATTTTCGGAAGAGGCAACGGCCGCTCCACTCCAACATACCGCCAGTAATCGTACCGGTCGAGGGAGACGATTATCCGCTCCTGCAATTGGAAATCAGGCCGGGGCGACCAGGGGTACTCTCCCTGGGCTAATACTTTGGCATACTCGAAATGAGTCGGCTCATCCGGGGATTGCCAGGGCGGAATGAGCACGATAGTGGCGAGACCGAGAATCGCGGTCGCCGACAGCACTATCCACATCATTAATCTGCCGGACGGATCACTCACCCCTCTGCTAACCGCTGGTCGGTTCACCCTTATTATCCCCTGAACCCCTCTCCCCTGGACGGTGGTCAGCGGACTCTCGGCCGGTCCCGGTTTCGGATACTGATTCGACCTTTTCCGTCTCGATCCTGGTCGGAATGCTGACATACCCATCCATCGGTTGTGGATTATTGATCTTGATGATGGCCGCGTTATTGATCCAGTCAAGAGTCCGATAGCTTCTCCTCCCGAGGACGGCGGAAGCCGCTGGATTGATGGAATAGGTACCATCGGCCAGGTTGGCCCGATGGTGAAAAGTCACCTGGCCCTCCTGCCCTTCCCGGAAGTCGAGCAGGGGGAGACCACGCCAATAGCCATTGGTACCGAAGACATTATACCCGTAATGATTGCGGAAGATGTTGCCGAGGACGAAACGATCGACATCGGCGTGAAAGACCACCCGGAACCGGAGATGAAAATTCTCCCCGTAGTTAAAAACGGTCCGGGGATTCCCGTCGTCATCGAAAATCTCGACCGCGGTAATCTCGGCTTCCTTGCTTCCGTAGCGGTTATAGTCGGCCGGGGTCCAGGCACCCGGAGACGACCCGATGTCAGCAGAGCGGTCCCGGGCCCGGGTATCGATCAGGGCCAGGTACTGAGCGGCGATCTCCCCCGGTTCCCCCAGACCGATCAGTCGGGAATAATCCAGGATCATCGCCCGATGACAGATATTGCGGACGGACTCGGCGTCGTGAGTCACGTATACCAGAGTCTTGCCCATATCCTGGAAATCCCGGATCTTGCTGACACACTTGTGCTGGAAATAGGAGTCTCCCACCGCCAGGATCTCGTCGATCAGAAGAATATCGGGATCGACGGCGATGGCGACGGCAAAAGCCAGTCGGACGTACATCCCGTTGGAGTAGGTTTTTACCGGCTGATCGATGAATTCACCGATTTCCGCGAAAGCGATGATTCCGCCGATCTTCCGCCTGATTTCTCCCGGGGAGAGACCCAGGATCATCCCGCTGAGCAAAGCGTTTTCCCGGCCGGTGAACTCGGGGTTGAAACCGGCGCCCAGCTCCAGAATGGTTGCCACCCTTCCGCGGATCTCGATCTCGCCCCGGGTGGGGGCCATAATCCCGGCCATCAATTGGAGGATGGTGGTCTTGCCGGAGCCGTTCTGGCCGAGGACCCCCATCGTCACCCCGGTCTCCAACTCGAGTGTGATATCCCGCAAAGCCCAGAACTCCCGGTGGAACTTCTTCCGCTTCCAGTGCACCGCTTCCCGCAACCGCTGCAGGGGGCTGTCGTAGATCGGGAACTTTTTGGAAACGTTTTTCAGTGACAGGGCGATATCGCTCATTCTGGTTTCAATCCGGACGGCCGAAGCCGCCGGGGCCTGGTTAAATCAAGTCGATGAAGGTTTTTTGAGTTTTTTTAAACCACCACCAGCCGGTGTAAAAAAGCAGAATTCCCAGTCCGGTCAGGTACCAGCACATCATCCAGTCGGGGGCCATCCCCATCAGAAAGATCCGCCGGTAATTATGCAGGAGGGCGGCCGCCGGGTTAACGGTAAGCCAGAAAGCGAACCGTCCTCCGAAGGCGCTCCGGACCAGGTCTTCGGGATAAAAGATCGGGGTGACGAACATCCAGCAGATCGTACCCAGGGCCACAACCTGGCGGATATCCCGGAGAAAAACCGCGATACTGGCCGCCAGCCAGCCGATCCCCGCCGTGATCAGGAACTGGGGCAGGAGGAGGAAAGGTAAAAGCAGCCAGGTCCAGAAGGGTCCTTTCCCCAGGAAGATCAAGCCGGCCGCCAACACTGCCAGGCCGATCAGCTGGTGAATGATTGCCGAGAGGATGACCTGGAGAGGAAGGATCTCCACCGGAAAGATGACTTTTTTCACCATATTGACGTGATCCACGATGACGGAAGTGCAGCGGTTGATTCCGTCACTGATCGCCATCCAGACCACTATCCCGCAGAATATGTACAGGGCATACGCGCTGAGGGATGAATCGTAAGGGAGTCGCAATTGGAAAAGACCGCCAAAGACCAGGGTATAGATAGCGAGCAGGGCCACCGGTTCGACGATCGACCAGATCAGACCGAAGATGGAGCCCTTGTATTTCCCCGTCACGTCCCTTTTGACAAGAGCGAAAAGCAGATAGTGGTTCCGGCGGAGAAATTGAAAAACGGATTCGCTCATAACGGCAATATATTAGTTGTCACGGCGGCGCGCAAGCATTTTGCCGGAGGAGCGTAACGAAGAGCGGCCTTTTTCATTAGGCGGTCCCTCTGGAGCTATGTTGGATTTTCCCGAGGTCTTGGGACCACCGGTTGCATTTATCTTGCGGCATACTGCTATTCGATGATTCTTCCAACCGGCGGTCCGCCCGCCTGGGGATCAGCACATTTCTGATCGAACGGGAGGAAAGCATGAAGGCCGGTTCACGGCCGCAATATTACCGGATCCGGCGTATCGTCCAGATGGTGCGGTAGGGCGAAGCCCCCGGGATACCAACTTTCACCGGCTCCGACTTCGCCCCACCTGGCGGAGAAATTCCACTCCCTGATCTGAAAAATGGGGCGACCGTTTCATCACTTTGCCTGGCAGATGATGAATGTAAAATCCGGCTCCAGTACCCCGGTCCTGATCGCAAGATCCTCAAACGTCAAAATCAGCCTCAGGATGGCATCAAAGTCTATCCGGTTGCGGTCGGCCAGGGCGTGATTTAAAAACGGGTAGAGCGGATGGATCAGGGTGCCGTGATAATCGCTCCGGTATATTGTTCTGAAATACTCACCCATCAGGGGGATGATATCCGCCGACCTGACCGCTTCGGAAGGGTCTTTCTTCATCAATGCCTTCACTGAAGGGCGGCCGAGGGGGGGGCGACGTTTTTTCGACAGGTATTCTTCCGGCAGGGCGGCGAGAATATCGTTGAGCAGCTTGATTTGTCGCTCGGTCCACTGGAACCGGCTCGGACCGATGTACTCCAGCAGGGCGAAATACCCGCTCGGAGCAATCAGCGAGGCTACCCGGCTGAAGACCCGCTCCAGGGCCTCGATATGGTGAGCCGCCCCAGCGGAGACGACCAGGTCGTAGGATCCCTCGATATCGAACTGGTTGGCATCCTTAACCTCCAATTTATACCTGTCTTCCGATATTCCGGCCTTCGCGAACCTCGCCCGGGCTTGCCGGAGGGCTCCCTCGGATATATCGAAAGCGTGGAGAAAACCCACCTTGCCTGATTCCAACATTGTCAGTTCGTGCGGCCCGTCCCCGCAGCAAATGCTGAGAACCCGGTCAAAGCTCTTGATCTCCCGAAAATAATTGTTCAGCATCCACGGCAGCCAATGTTTGGAAGTGCCGGTCATCAAGTGGTACGAATGATTCAGGATCAGATTATTATTCTGCCAGTTAGCGGCATCCTTCCGCATCTCCGGGAAATGTTTCCCCCAGAATTTCGATACCAATTTATTGCTGCTCTTCTTGAACATAACCAGATCGCCCCGCTCACGAAAAGATGATGGCCTTTCGGTAATAATCGTTAAATCGGCACTCTGTTAAGAGTAGCACTGCCAGTTCAACCCGGAAACCGGAATCTGTTCAACCAAATTAGAAATGTCCGCTCCGATTCTCATCAATCCCGGTTGATTCTCCCACCCGGTTCAGAAAAACACTTCCGGTGGGGGAATAACAAGTATCTTTAACCGCCCGGGAAGAGAGCAGGTCCGCGAGGAGGAGGAATGGCAGAAGGCGTCTCCCGCCCGGGATCACGGGGCGGGCAGCAAAATCATAATACAGCCAGTAACGGTCAAATTTCCGGAGGTGTCTCTATTTGCCGCCGCGGACCGCGCGGACATAGTGGGGTGTGGACTTATTATTCGGTTTGGCGTCGATATAACCACTGCTGAAACTGACATACCAGGCAATATACTCCTCGTAATAGAAACGGGAAGTACTCGACCAGTAGAGATCAACTCCGGCAAATCGAGTATTCGGAAAATAGTCGAGATTTATCGCGGGGGTTGAATTTCCGTACTTCCAGTACCCGTAATTCATAAGCGACAGCAACTCCCGGAGATTGGGCAGCCGCCAGTCCCTGTAGCCGGCAAAATCCAGTCGATCTGCCCAGGAGACCGCAGCGGACCAGGTCAGGCTCTGGCCGTAGTTGCAGCCCTTCCCCGCCCCGTCACTGGCCCACATCAGCCCGGTCACATTGTCGAGGGTTACCACTTCGTCAGGCTTGGACCGGGCCGGTATAGCGGTCTGGTAACTGAAGGTCCGTCCCGACCTGTAATAGCCGTCGTCGTAATCCTGGTAGATTCCACTCTGTCCCGTCCAGAGAACCCCTATCCCGGCGCGCCGGCCGGGTGGAATGGAGATGTCGGACGTACTGCCGAAATAGGCCCGGGTCACCCCCCGCACCGCCCAGAGACCGGAAGAGGATCGGAAGATGGCGAAATCGATCTCCCCGTCGCCGTCGTAATCTCCCGGGACCGGGGTGTCTCCCATTCCCCCGAAATAGAACCGGGTCTTCTCCCGCACCGCCCAGAGACCGCTGCTCTCCCGGAAGATCCCGATCCTGCAGGCACTGGAGGGATTAAACTGCAGGGGGACGGGGATGTCGGAGAAGCTCCCGAAGTAAGCGCGGGTAACTCCCCGGGCCGCCCAGAGGCCGCTCCCGGCACGAAATACCGCCGGGACGGCCGTTCCCAACCCGTCATAATCTCCCGCCACCGGGGCATCCCCGCTCGCCCCGAAATAGACCCGGGTCACCCCGCGCACCGCCCAGAGACCGGAACCGGGACGAAAGATCGTTATGTCCTGGGTCCCGTCCCCGTTAAAATCGACGGCAAAAATCCCCGCGGTCCAGGCCGTGGCCAGGAGAAACGCACCGCCGATTGTCCATAGCTTCATCCCGTTTTTCCTCCCGTATTTCCCTCCCGGGCCGACCGGGACAGCGCGCCGGCCGGATTCCCGGGCTTGCTTACTCGCCGCCCCGGACCGCCCGGACATAGTTATAATTGTTCTTTTCACGGGGAACAATATATCCGCTGCTGAAACTTATCATCCAGGCTTGAGTTCCCTCCGGATACCAGTAGGTGGTGCCTGACCAGTAACCGGAACTATTGTCCGCCCCCTCAACTAATTGGGGTTCGGTATTCGGAAAGTGCCCGCTGCTGATCGCGGGGTAGAACCGACCGTAATCCACCAGCGAGAGCAACTCCTGGAGACTGGGTATCCGCCAGTCGTCGTAGCCGGCGAACTGCAGGTTTCTGGCCCAGACCAGCGCCTCGGACCAGGTCGAACTCTGCCCGTTGAAGCATCCCTTCCCCTGACCGTCGCTGGCCCAGATCAGCCCGGTCGTTCTGTCGATGGTAACCACCTGGTCCGGCTGGTTTCGGTCCGGGGCCAAGGTCTGGTAGTTGAAGGCCAGACCGGCCTGGGCATCCCCGTCATCACCGACTTGAACGCTGTCTGTCTGTCCGGTCCTCAGGAGTCCCAGCAGCGCCGCGCGGCCCGACGGGACGGGGATATCCGACGAACCCCCGAAATAGACCCGGGTTACTCCCCGCACCGCCCAGAGGCCGCTCGAGGAACGATAGACCGCCGGGGCATCCATCCCCGATCCGCCGTAATCTCCAGCGACAGGGTTGTCCCCGGTATTCCCGAAATAGACCCGGGTCACCCCCCGCGCCGCCCAGAGGCCGGAAGTGGGACGGAAGATCGCCATATCCGAGGTCCCGTCCCCGTTGAAGTCGGCGGCGAAAATCCCCGCTGACCCGACCCCGGCCAGCAGCAACACCCCGACAGAAGTCCACCTCTTCATATTGTCATCTCCTGTATCTGATATGGCCCCTGACTCCCCGCTCCCCTGGCGAGCGAAATCTCGATGGGTGGGGGCCGAAAAAGCCCGGTCCCGGTACTCGGCGCAATCTGGAAATCATCCTGGTGATTTCCAGCGGAAGATACTCCCTGAATTTTGCATCCTCGGAACAGCGGTTATAACCGAAAGCTTTGTCAAGCAATCCGATAGTGCGCGAAAACAGCACCGCTCAGGATAACCCAACAAATAATATGGACGCCGGCCAGAGTAGCACAGGCATTCTTGCCTGTGCTACTTTACTATCGTCCGGCCGGAAATCGTTTCCAGGTGCAAAATTCAGGTACTCACTATTCCCGGTTGGGCTTTAATCTATAATTATTATGCCATACGCGGGCGCCTCTGTCGAGAATTTTATTTCGGGAAAGCAACGCGGATCACCAGGAGAAGTCTTCCGAAATATAACCCCCGCGTCCACCGAGATCTTAACGGCTTCTCTGATTATCATCAAGCCCCCGGTCGACTTGAGGGTGAGCAACCCACTTCCGGAGGAAAAGGCAAGGGTCTTCGGTGGGCAGGAACTGGGTGGTTTGGCGAAAAGCGGGGAGGACCGGACGAGGGACAACCGCAGGTTCAGGGAGTCAATGAAGTAATAGAGGGAAGGATTCTTACCGATCCGGGCCGGGGGAGGGTGACGTAGATCGGCCTTTTTCATTAGGCGGCCCCTCCGGATCTATGTTAGATTTTCCCCAGGTATTGGGACCACCGGCGGCATTTATCACTATTTCGGAATACTGCTATTCTATGATTCTTCCAACCGGCGGTCCGCCCGCCGGGAATGTTCCCAGCTCTTCAATCCATTAAAACTTAAAATGAACCGGACACCGGACAGAGAAAGGCTTCCGGAGGGCGGATTTAAATCGTTGATTTCCGTCGGGCTGGAGAAGGCCGAAGATTTCGAGCCCTCCCGGCGGATCCTGGCCACCGCCTCCCGTCTCTACCGCTTCTGGTTAAACGCTTACCACATCAAGCTATCCGGCAGACTCCGAGCGATCCGGCAGCGTCTTCTCGGCCCGGGAGCGGTGGTTCCCGATCCGCTCCCCTTCCTCAAGGATTTAAGATTGTTGAAACGGCGCCCTGATCCCGACCCCGATCAGGCCTGGGAAGAGGTCAACCGTTTCCACCAAAATAAGCGAAGACTGCTCGCCGGTCTGCTCGCGGGGGAGAAAGCTGTATCCGGAACCGGTGCTCTTCCAACCGTCCCGCAACCGACAGGGAGGGGAGCATTAACTAAAACAGTTGATGACTTCGTCGCGCTCCTGATTGACCGACAGATTGAAGCGGTTTCTTTTGACCTCTTCGACACCCTGGTCTGCCGCCTGACCGGGACGCCCCGGAACGTATTTCTGGCCATCGACCGGCAATTGGCGGAACGCTGGCCCCTCGACCGACCATTTTCCTTGTTCCGGATCGCCGCGGAGGAGAAAGTCCGGCAATCTTCTCCCCGGGAGGAGGTGTCACTGGCGGAGATTTACGAAGAAATGGCGGGGGCGGCGGGTCTGGACGAGGCCAGGAAGACCGAACTGCTGAACCTGGAGATCGCCAGCGAACTGAAATTCATCCGGCCCCGCGCGGTCGGGGTCGAACTTCTGAAAAAGGCCCGGGAGCACCTCCGCCGGATCTACCTCATCTCCGATACTTACCTCGGCCGGGAACAGATCGGACGGATAATCGATTCCTGCGGCCTGGGAGATTTCTCCGCGCTCTACCTTTCCTCGGAAGAGGGGAAAACCAAGCATACCGGACATCTCTTTGATTCATTCCTGCGGGAAGAAGGGTTGCCTGCCCGGAAGACACTTCACGTCGGCGACAACCGCCAGAGCGACCGGGACAGCCCCGCCCGACGGGGGATCGGCACATTCCTGATCGAACGGGAGGAAACCGGCGCCACCCGGGCATCCGGAAGAGACGGCAACCGCCTTCCGGACGCTATCTTTTCCTCGCTGGAACAATCGGCCCTGAAATCGACCAGGGAAATCCAGGGAGAATTCGGCCCCAGGTACGGTGGAGATCCATTCCTGCTGGGCTACTGCGCCCTGGGGCCCTTGCTGCTCGGTTTCACCTCCCGTCTTTACCAGGCTGTGAAGCGGGGAGGTTTCAGCCGGCTGTACTTCGTATCCCGGGACGGATATTATTTTCAATCCTGTTACGAACTGGTCCGGCGGCACGACCCCTCCCTCCCGCCGTCAACTTACCTTTACTCCTCACGGAAACTAATCTATCGCGCTTTAATGACCGATGAGGAAAAAATCGTCGAGACCGCGGAGCGGGCATATTTCCCTTCCCGGCTCCGGGACCTGCTGACCGGACGCTTCTTCTTCAGCGAGCAGGAATGCGACTCCATCCCCTCCTCCATTCTCCAAAGATACGGTT
>JAVCCZ010000037.1 GCA_030765265.1 Candidatus Erginobacter occultus | reverse complement strand
CTCTCCGACCGGGAAAGGGCTGAAATGGGAGAAAACGGCTATTTGCTGATTCGCGACCATTATTCCCGGAAAAATCTGGCGGAGAAGTTGAGGGAGATTATCTTCCAATTGATCGGGAACGCGGAAAACCCGGGAACCGGTTAGGGAGAAGTTTTCCTTCCAGCCTGTCTTCCCCGCCCGCTTGGGCGATAATTCAGGTTGTGAATTTGCCGGCAAGACCTTAGAGATATAAGTGCCCTGTATTGTTAACAAGATGTTATACTCTTGAGTCCGTTTTCCTTTCTCATTGATTTCATTAATCATTTCTGGAGGTCCGCAGATGCGCATTCTCATAACCGGTGGCGCCGGATTTATCGGCTCCCACCTGGCGGAAGCCTATCTTAAGCACGGGGATGAGGTTTATATCATCGATGATCTGTCCACCGGGTCACTGGACAACATCTCCCACCTGAAAGCCCGCCCGGAGTACGCCAAACGCTTGTTCGTTTACGTCGACTCCATTATGAACCGGGAAATTATGCTGGAACTGGTGGGAACCTGTAACCTGGTCTACCACCTGGCGGCCGCCGTGGGGGTGGAACTGATCCTCAAGCAGCCGATGGAGTCTATCACCACCAATATCCAGGGCACGGAGATCGTTCTCGAACTCTGCAACAAGTTCAAGAAGAAGGTCCTGGTCGCTTCCTCTTCGGAGGTTTACGGGAAACACCTCCACGCCCCCCTGGTGGAGACCGACAATATTATTTACGGCCCTTCCAGCAAATTCCGCTGGAGTTACGCCGCCTCCAAGCTGATGGACGAGTTTATGTCCCTGGCTTATTACCGAACCACCGGCCTGCAGGCGACGATCGCGCGGTTATTCAACACGGTCGGTCCCCGCCAGACCGGGAATTACGGGATGGTCATACCCCGTCTGGTCGGGCAGGCCCTGGAAAACCGGCCCCTGACAATATACGGCGACGGCACCCAGACCCGGACCTTTACCGATGTCACCGACGTGGTCTGGGCCTTTGCCCGGATGATGGAAAAGGAAGAAGCCTTCGGCGAGGTCTTCAACATCGGGGGAATCGAGGAGATCTCGATCTTGGATCTGGCAAAGAGAATTATCCGGCTGACCGGATCTTCGTCGGAGCTGCAGCTGATCCCCTATGCCGAGGCCTTCGGCAAGGACTTCGAAGATATGCAGCGCCGAGTCCCGGGGATCGAAAAGATCGGAGAATTGATCGGGTTCCGGCCTCGGACCGGCCTCGACGAAATCCTAACCCGCGTAATCGATTACAAGCGCGAGCGCCCAAAAGAGGTGTGAGTTGCCTCTGCTGCTGTTCAGTCTGTCCCTGGTTCTGGCCGCGGTACTGACGCCCGCGGTCAGGTATCTGGCGCTGAAAAAGGGCTGGGTGGCCCAACCCTCCCACGACCGCTGGCACCAGCGGCCGACCGCCCTGATGGGTGGGATCGCCATCTTTGTCGCCGGCGCGGTCGGACTCTTTTTGCTGGCCGACTTCGATTCGGTCGGGGCGGCGCTCTTCGATTCCGGCTCCGGGGTGGCATTGCCCTCGGCGGCGGCCGTGATTCTGCCGGGCGCCGCCTTCCTCTTCGGACTGGGCCTGCTGGATGATCTGCGCGACCTCAAGCCGCATATCAAGCTGATCGGGCAGATCCTGGCCGCGGCCTGGGTCGTATTTGCCGGGTTCCGGCTGAACTGGTTCGTCTCCCTGACCGCGGACACGATGTTCACCCTCATCTGGGTGGTGGGCATCACCAACGCTTTCAACCTGATGGACAATATGGATGGTCTCTGCGCCGGGGTCGGTCTGGTCGCCTGCCTGGTCCTGGCGGTGATTTTCCGGCCCCTGGCGACCGAACCCTTCCTGATCTCCCTGGTGCTGGCGGGCGGACTGGCCGGGGTTCTCATCTATAATTTCAAGCCGGCGAAGATCTTTATGGGCGACTGCGGGAGCCTGGCCGTCGGCTTCAGCGTCAGCGTTCTGGCATTGCAGTACTCCACCCTGCCCTCGTCGACACCGCTGGGCCGGGTCGCCGTGCCACTCCTGGTCTTGATGGTGCCGCTGCTCGACACCACCCTGGTAACGGTCATCCGCCTCCTCAGCGGCCGGAAGGCTTCCACCGGGGGGAGGGATCACACTTCCCACCGCCTGGTGCTGATGGGATTTTCCGAGAGGAGCGCCGTCCTGCTCCTTTACGGCACCGGGGGCGTCGCCGGACTGGCCGCGATCTTTGTCAGCCACAGCGATATCCTGACCTCGCCGGCGGTGATTATCCCGGTCTTTGTCGCCTTCCTCCTGATGGGGATCTACCTCTCGCAGCTGCGGGTCTACCCGGAGAAGGAGTTTTCGGCGCTGCGCGGCCGCAAGTTCACCCCGATTCTCTTCGAACTGACCCATAAACGCCAGCTGATGATGATCGCCCTGGATATCCTCCTGGTCGCCTTCTCTTACTACGCCGCCTACCGGATCCGCTTCGACTCCCGGCAGTTCGGCTTCTACTTCCCGGTATTTTTGGAATCGCTGCCGATCATTATCGCCGCCAAACTGACAGTCTTTTACTTCAGCGGCATCTACCGGGGGTTCTGGGAGTACCTGAGCACCAGGGACGTCTTCCTCTACACCCGCAGTTCGGCCATCGCGACAATGGTCTCCATCGCCCTGCTCACCGTTATTTACCGTTTCGATGATTTCTCCAAGGGGGTCTTTGTCATCGACTGCCTCCTGACCATCCTCCTGCTCCTCGGCACCCGGGGTTCGTTCCGGTTGTTCTGGGAGACGATCAGAAGAAAGTCCCTGGACGGGGAACGAGTGGCGATCTACGGAGTGGGGAGGAGCGGGGAACTGCTGCTCCGGGAACTGCTGAACAACCCCCACCTGGGGGTCAACCCGGTCGGCTTCCTGGATGACAACCCCCTGAAGACCGGGAAAAATATCCAGGGCTTTCCCGTTTTAGGGGGTTTCGACCGGCTCCCTTCGCTGGCTGCCCGGCATAAGATCGACGGGGTTCTCCTCCCCTTTGACCTCCGTAACGGCGAGGCGGCTCGACAGGCGGCAATCCGGCATTGTCGGCGGCACGGATTATTCCTGAAGGAATTTTCCATCGACCTCCGGTCCGTCGACCTGGAGATTCCCCCCGAGCCCGACCAGTCCTCTCCCTCCGTTGACGACTGAACCGCGACCGGCTTATCCCCGGCACGGGCCTTACGGGAGAGGAACAATCCGGAATCCATTTTCGATTTCGGACCCCCGGGCCCGGTAAGACAGGGCGATATTTTCCCGGCGGCAGCCGAAACGCGGGGAATAAGAAGATCCTTCGATCCCCAATTCTCCCGGTCCGAAAAATTCCATCATCACCCGGCCGCCGGGGTGGGATACAGTGACCCGGCTCGGGCCTCGTTCTTCAATCCGACAGTCAGGATGGAGGTGGAGCAGGGAGACCACCGCTGCCGAACGGAGGTGTATTTGCCAGAGGATGTTCGGCGGAACGGCGAGTGGCACCGGAACAATATCCTCGGAAACGCCGGCGTCTAAAAGATTATCCACAACCGGTTTGACCATTTTGAGAAACCACGAAGCAAACCTCTCCTCCCCCCGGAGCCTTACCATAGCTGACCGTTATCTGCCGGGCGTTAAGGCGGCATCCAAAATCCGGCATATACCAGTTCCGGGCGATCTCGATTCGACTCTCGGTTTTCATCTCCAATTTGACGGTCCCGGCCTCTATACGACATACACCATCCTGTATGGTAACGTCATTATCCGGATGAACCAGGAAGCGAGTTCTGATCTCCTGTCCCGCCCCTCCCACCACCCAGTCTTTGATCTTTAAGCATCCTTCGGCAAACTCGATCCGCCGGTAATGGATCGGACTTCCGGCCAGGTTCCGATAGCCATCGTGAGAACCCTCCAGAATGAAGCGACCGTTGTTCAGCGATTGAAGGAGCAGTCGCGGCCGGGCCCGCCTGCCGACCCGGAATGATTTCCAGAACTCGCACTGGTCGCGATCATCAATGGTCAGTGTATTGTGCGCCCGGGTACTCCGGGAATATGCCCGGGCTGGACCAGGATGGTATTCCAATACCCCCGCATCCACAAAAATTCGCCGACCGCCCAGATCCCACTCAAAGGCAAGGATATCCCCGTGGCCGTGGGCGGGCAAAAAATCCGGGCCGATCTTGCCGCAATCCACCAGAAGATAATCTCTCCCCCGCCGAAAACCGAAATATCCGGCGGCGGGGAACTCAATATGCCGGCGCGGGTGGGGAAGCGGGCCAAGCAGTCGGTTATAGACCTGCCAGAGTTCTTCCGGTCGGTAAGTCATATGAAGCCCGCCGTCGTTGAAGAGACTTACCAACCCGTCGGGGTGGACCAGGTCAACGGCCGCCGCGGCCATCCGTTCCAGGATCTTCTTCAATTCTTCTCTCTCCGGCCCCGGTTCAATCACCTGGTAACACTCCAGCAGATCAGCGAACACCTGGAGGTGATAGGACGGGCTCCGTTCATAGTGAACTCCATCGGAGAGGATCTGTTCGCCAAGCTCTCCGAGCAAGATTCCCCAGCCCCGCCTCTTCCAGTCATCTCCTTGTTTCCCAGCGAAAAATCTTCCCGCCCAGATCAGGGCCCGGCAGTTTTTAATCAGATGATTCCCTCTCAGGTCATATTCGAGGTTCCGGTTCAGGAAGCGGATCTGCCGGTAAAGGGAGGTTATCATCCGGGATTTAAATTCCAGGTCCAGGTTCTCTTCCCGGAGGGCGTACTGCTGCATCCAGACCACGCATCGGATGGAGAGGCTGTAACTGTTCCAATTTTCCTTCCAGTATCCCCTCCGGTAGAGCGGATTTTGGCGGATCCAGTCATCGATCAGGGCGGTGAACT
>JAVCCZ010000150.1 GCA_030765265.1 Candidatus Erginobacter occultus | reverse complement strand
GGTGGGCGTCGCCCTGGAGCCGGGGAATGGGCAAGGAAGCGACTTCCTTGAGCATCCGGACCGAGATATCGAGGAGCAGAGGGAGCCTAACCCCCAGCTCCCGGAAAAACCCGGCCAGCCGCCCCGCCCCGCCGCCGAGGTCGAGGATCGGACCCGACCGGGCAAGCTCGCTGGGGGAGAGGGTGGAGAGGATCAGGTCCCGGTCGGCGGCGGTGAGGTGGTTCTCCCTCCGCCAGTCGGCGGCCAGCCGGTCGAAGAACTCCCGCTTCTCCCTCCGGCAGCGAATTTCGGCCGCCGCCGTCATCCCGAAACCTCCCCCGGCTCGAACCGTTGGCGGATCTTCGAGACCACCGGCGGGATCACCGCCGTCTGGAGCGCCGCCCCCGGCAGCCCCCAGAGCAGGGCGGGGAGGAGCAGCCAGCCGGCCGGCAGCTCGGCCAGCTCCCGGGCGAGGAGGATAAACCCGACCCGGACCAGCCGCTGGAGAAGAAAAGCGGCCGCCAGGCAGAGATAGGGATTCCCGCCCCGCCGGCGGTAGGAATAGGCCAGCCAGAGGACCATCACCGTCCCTTCCAGGGCCATCAGCAGAGCCACCGGGGGATAGAGCGGGGGCATCCCGGTGGCGGCCCCCGAGAGGAGGGGAATGATCACCGCCAGGATCAGGGCGGTGGAGATTCTCAGCGTAGAGGCGGCGATCAGCAACGGGAGGAACATCGGCATCAGGTGGACCCCGAGGCCGAAGGGGTGGAGGAGGAGCGGGAGAAAGAGGGCCATCGCCCCCCAGAGCCCGCCCCAGATCAGGTCGCGCAGGTACAATCGGTCGGTTCGCGTGTCCATCAGAAATTCACCGAGATCTCGCCCCAGATCCATCTCCCGGGGAGGGGATAGCCGTCGACCATCTGGTAGGTTTCGTTAAAGACGTTGTTGACCTTGAAGGTCAGGACCGCCGGATCCAGCCGGTAACTGAGCCGGAGATCGGTCACCGCGAACGTCTCCCGGGTATCCTCGCTGAGACGGAGGTCCCTCACCGCGGTGGTGGTGGACTGGAGGGTGATCTCCTTCCAGTATACCCGGTTGATCCATTGCAGGACGTGGGGAGCCAGGCCGACGACCCGGTGGTTCTGGTCGAGATAGGTATAGGAAGCCAGCATCTCGAACCAGTCGGCGGGGGTGAGGACGGCCGAGAGTTCGACCCCCTTGTTGACCAGCCCCCCGGTATTCTCAGCCTCGGGGAAGCGGAAGATGACCAGGTTCTCGGCGTCGATGTAGTATCCGGTCAGGTCGAGGGCGACGAGATCCCCGAAGTTCTGCCGGATCCCGAGATCGCTCGACCAGGCTTCCTCCGGCTCCAGGTCGAGGCTGGAGGGGGGAAACATATAGAGTTCCCGCACCGTCGGCGAGCGGTAGCCCCGGGCGATCTGCCCGTGGAGGACGGTGGAATCGGTGAGCAGATACCGTCCCCCGATCCGGGGCAGGAGCCGCGCCTTGTCGTGCTCGGCCGCCGCCAGCCGCAAGCCGGCCTGCAGGGTCAGGACTTCCCAGAGCGTGTGCTGGTCGTCGAGGTAGACCCCGCCCCGGTTCTGGTAGTAACTGCCGATATCGTTCCCCGCTTCCGGCTGCTCGCCGCGGCCGCCCATCCTCTGGATATCCCCGCCGACTTCCAGGCGGTTGTCGGGGAAGAGGTCGATCGACTGGTAGCCGGAGAGGCCGATCGTGGAGTCATAAGACTTCCAGTCCTCGAAACCGGTGAAGTGATGCCGTCCCCGCTGGCCGTAGACGGTGAACGCCCCCCGGGTCTCCCCGTAGTCGTTGTAAAGGGTCAAGCCGGCCCCGCCCCGGGTCACGTCCCGGCTGTCGTCACTATGAGGCGCGGAGACCGGGCCGGGATCCTCGACGGTGAAGTCGACCCCCCAGCCGTTGATCACCGCCTGCCAGTTCTCGGAGATCCGGTACCCGGCCTTGAGGTAGCCGTTCCAGCCCCCAAAAGCGCTGTTCGGCCGATGGCCGTCGGTCTCCCGCCGGAGCAGGGAGGCGCTGTAGGAGAAATCCTCCACCGTCCCGGCGTGGGTGATCCCGGCCTGGTAGGAGTGGTACTCCCCGCCCCCGGCCGTCACCCGGGTGGTAAAGCCTTCCGCCGGATCCAGCCGCCGGGTGATGATGTTGGCCACCCCGCCCATCGCCCCGTCGCCGTAGTGCAGCGAGTGGGAACCGCGCAAGATCTCCACCCGCTCCACCCCCTCCAGGGGATAGGCGTCGGGAATCGGGTGCCCGAAAAGCCCCATCGTGGTCGGCTGGCCGTCGAGGAGGACCAGGACCTGGGAGTTGGGCGCCCCCCCCAGTCCGCGGATGTTCAGCGACCCGGCCGCATCCGTTCCCACCCCGTAGCTGAAGATCCCCCGGCTGTCAACGAAGACCCCGGGGACCCGGGCCGAGATCAGGTCATAGACATTGATCTCCCCCGACTCCTCGATCTGATCCCGGTCGATGATCGTGATGCTGGAAGTCGCCTCCCGCCCCGCCACCGAGGAGTCGGGGAAGTCATAGACCACCACCTCCCCCAGCTCCACTTCCCCCGACGCCGGGCAAGCAACCGCCAGGAAGAAAAGACCCCAAATCGCCGGCGGGTAGAATTTCCTCATCCGCATTTCCATTTTTTTCTCTAGGGCCGATAAAATGTTACGTTTATGATATTCGTGTTACTGTATCCAACCAGCCTCCCCGGGGCAAGTTTTTTCGGATAAAAACAGGGATTTCGGCGTCAGCTTGTTGCCCGCCGGGAGCCGGCTCTGACCGAAGAGACTCCAGACCCAACCCCTTAATACGTCGATTCGAAGGAGATCGAGACCGAGATCGGTTTTCCTTCGATCCCGGGGACGGGCGGGGGGAAGGGAGCGGACCGGTTGAGAATATCGAGGGCGGCCCGGTTGAACAGTCCGTGGGGCGAGGGTTCGAGCAGTTCCGGCTGGAGGATCCCGCCCCCGGGCGCGATCGAGAACCCGACCCGGACCGTCCCCTCCAGCCGGCTCAAGCGGGCCCGGCGGGGATAGTACGTCTGCTCCTCGATTCTCTGCCGGACCCGGCGGAGATATTCGTCGCCGGCGGGCCCGGCGGTCAGGGGCTCCCGCCCCGCCCGCCCGGGAAGGCCCGGCTCCCCGCTCTCTTCCGGCGGCGATTCGGCGGGCGGCTTTTCGATCAGGTCCGGTTCCGGACGAGGGGCGGCGGCGATCTCAATCTCCGATTCCGCCTCCTCCGGCTCCGGCTCGGGCTCCGGCTCGGGTTCCGGCTCCGGCTTGGGTTCCGGGGGGACGGCGGGGGCCGCGGCGACCAGCCCGACTTCGATATAGACGGCCGAGGATTCCTCCTCCCCCATCCGGACGGCGGCGGCCGTCCCGCCGAGGTAGACGATCAGCGATCCGTAAGCCAGCAGATGAAAAGCCGCCGAGATCAGCAAGGCGGCCGGGAGGATATGGCGCGGCTTGCTCTTCATCCGTCAGTCGCCAGGCCGTGTTCCCGGAGCAGACCCCGGTCGGAGAAGATCTCCTCCGGCGGGCCGGCGGCGAAGAGCCGGCCCCGGTCGAGGAGGATCACCCGGTCGGCCAGGCCGCTCACCAGGCCGAAATCCATACTGGAGAAGACGATCGTGGTCGGCAGCGGCTGGAGAATCTCTCTCAGCTGCCCGGTCTCCCGGGGGTCGAGGCCGAGGGCCGGCTCGTCGAGGAAGATCGTCGCCGGAGAGGCGATCAGGCACCCGGCCAGGGAGGCCCGCTTCTTCTCCCCGAAGCTCAACTCCAGCGGAGACCTCTTTTCGTATCCCGCCAGGTGGACCCGGCGGAGGGCTTCGGCGACGCGGGCTTTCACCGCCGCCGGTTCCAGGCCGTCGCGGAGCAGCGCGAAACCGACGTCGTCCTCGACCGTGGAGGCGATCATCTGGTCGTCCGGGTTCTGGAAGAGGAAAGCCGAGGTCCCGGTCCCTCCGGGCCGGCGGATCTCGCCTTCTAGCCGTCCCCCGTGCAGGAGCCCGTCCAGGAGGAGGAGGAGGGTTGATTTCCCCGAGCCGTTAGGGCCGATCAGGGCCAGTTTCTCCCCCCGCCCGACCCGAAAATCCAGCCCCTCCAGCGCCCGGTGGCCGTTGGGATACCTGTAGCCGAGACCGGCAACTTCCAATTGACAATCATCATTCATCAGGATCAATCACTCCGACCGGCAATCTGCCCGGCAATCGGGATCGCTATCACTATCGAAAATTAAGAAATGCTTCAATCCCGGAAGAAAAGTTTAGCAGCAACAATACAATCAGGCAAAACGCGAACAGAGCCGCGCTGTCCGCCCGGCCCCAGCGGGCCGAGAAACAGGTGTAAAGCCTCCCGGAGAAACCCCGTCCGAGGAGGGCCGTCTCCAGCCGGACCCCCTGGTCGACCGTCCGGAGCAGCACCACGGTCAGCAGCCCGGCCGTCCGAACCGGGTGGCGCCGCAGGCAGCGGGCGGACAACCCCCGGCTCTTCCAGGCCGCCGGGACCCGGGAAAATTCCCGGGCGATCTTCCTCCCGATCAGGATGACCAGCAGGACCTGGACGGCGAGTCGATGCGGGACCCGGAGCAGTTGGGAGAGGTAAACACATTCGGTATACCGGATCGTTTCGAAGAGCAGGAGTGAGACGGCCAGGGTCCAGAAGCTCTTGGCGGCCAGGTCGAAAAAGAAGGGGAGGGAATTTCCCCCGGAGAGGAGATCGCCGAGCAGCGCGCAGATTAAAAACACCGCCAGGAAGCCGAAGAGGGCCAGGCCGCCCCGGAGCAGGCTCCCGGCCCGGCCGATCCCCCCGGAGAGAAAAAATAGGGCTCCCAGTACCGCGAGCTTGGCGGCCACCGCCCCGGTTGTCCGGTCGGGGACGAGGAGGAAGGCCGAGAGCGTCCCCAGGGCCAGGACCAGCTTGAAGAGCGGGTGCCGGGCGGAGATCGGGGAGGAAGCGGGCGCTCGGTCCGTCCCGTTCACGAGATCCCGCTGCCGGTGGTGGACATACTGAGCGAACAATGCTTCACCCCCCGGAGGGCCTGCAGCCGCTCGGCCAGCTTCTTCACCGGACCGGACCCGCCCCGGACGATCACCACTTCCAGGCAGTTGTCGTGGTCGAGGTGGACGTGCTGGGTGGAGATGATCTCCTTTAAGTGCCGGTGCTGGAGGTCGGTGACCGCCTCCTGGAGCTGGCGGCGGTGGTGATCGTAAACCAGCATAATCACCCCCACCACTTCCTTCGATTCCTCCCACTCCCGCTCCACCAGGTCCGACCGGATCAGGTCCCGGATCGCCTCCGAGCGGCTGGTATAGCCCCGATCCCGGATGGCGCCGTCAAAGCGCTGGAGCAGTTCCGAGTCCAGGGAAACCCCGAAACGGGCAAGTTTTTCCATCACGGTCTCCTTTGTTAGCACGATTTTCAGGATAATAGCACCAACCTCGCCCCGAGGCAACCCCAACCCGGGGCCGGGGGAAAGAGGTTGAATCCCGCCGGAAATGGTTTATCATAACTTGGGGAATGGGGATTGGGGATTGGGGAATGGGAAAAGATTTGTGGAGATCCGCGAGGATTCGTGGTTTCAAAAAGGGGGGCGAGGCGAGGGGAAATTAGTGGCAATTAGTGGAATTAGTGGATAAAAAAGGGGCCGAGGCGGGGGGGTACAATCAGAGTAATCAGTGTAATCAGTGGACTAAAATGCGGGTAATCGATTTTCATACTCACGCCTTTCCCGACGATCTGGCGGAGAAGGCCATCACCGCCCTCGAGGAACATTCCGGGGATTATCGGGCCCACCATAACGGGACGATCCGGGGGTTGCTGGCCTCGATGGACCGGGCCGGGATCGAGCGGGCGGTGGTGGTCTCGATCGCCACCAAGCCCTCCCAGGTCCCCCGGATCACCGACTGGTCGATCTCGATCGCCTCCGAGCGGGTCATCCCCTTCGCCTCGATCCACCCGCTCTACCGGGATTTCCAGCCGGAGCTGGACCGGATCCGGGCGGCGGGCTTGAAGGGGATCAAGCTCCACCCGATGTACCAGGAGTTCACAGTCGACGACCCCGCCCTCTTCCCCCTCTACCGGGCGGTAGCCGAACGGGGTCTGATCGTTCTCTTCCACGCCGGCAACGACATCGCCTTCCCGGTCACCGGGCAGGCCTCCCCCCGCCGCTTCCGCCGGCTTATCGAGGAGATCCCGGATTTAAAGCCGGTCGTCTCCCACCTCGGGGGCTGGACGGACTGGGAGGAGGTCGAGGAGGAGCTGCTGGGCAAGCCGATTTACCTGGAGACCTCTTTCGGGATCTCGGAGGCCGAACCGGAGCAGTTCTCCAGGATCCTGGAAGACCACCCCGCCGACTACTTCCTCTTCGGGACCGACTCCCCCTGGCTCGACCAGAAAAAGGAACTGGCGGCCTGGCGGGCCCTCCCGATCCCGGAGGAACGGAAGGAAAAGATATTTCATAAAAACGCCGAGCGGCTGCTCGGCCTCTGAGCCGAAGCTGTTCAGTAAATTATACAACAGGAAGTATATCAACACTCGACCCGGAATTGTGTCGCCCCCTGCGGGGGCTCTCTATTGTTTTGCGTATCTCTATACCACGGGCTCACGCCCGTGGCTAAGAATGTATCGCCCGCTGCGCGGGCTACAACTATGAAAGCTCTGGAGAACCGGGATGAACAGCCCCCGCAGGGGGCGAAACTTCTCACTAGCC
>JAVCCZ010000139.1 GCA_030765265.1 Candidatus Erginobacter occultus | reverse complement strand
TTGCTAATCTCCGGATAATCATCAAATATCGATCTGGAGGGAAACTTTAGTTTATCTAAATTCTGGACCAATGGTCGGCACGGATTCTTATAGATTTGATTCGCTTTTTTGATCCAGAAATTCTTGATTTTCGTTATGTCTTTTTTGGCTTCCAGTAAATCTAAAAACTCAAGAAAGGCTTCTTCTGCCTCTCCTCTGCAAACACAGTCAACTCCATCTTCATTGATCATTTCCGGGAAAAAAGTGGGATGAGATCCTCCGAATACTGAGATAAACCCGTATTTTTTCTTTAGTATTGTATTCAGGTCAATATAATACTGATGATAACCTGAGCGCAGGGAATAGGCGATAATATGGGGTTTTATATTTTCAATTTTCCTGAATATATTTTCCCTTGTTGGCTCCAGGATGAAGACTTTATGTATAGGGCTTATTGCAGAAGCCAAACTCATAATGCCTAAAGGCTCACGATAAATTGTGTGTTTATCTAAAAATTTGTTTATGAATAAAACCCGCATATTTTGGCTCCATCTGCTCGAAATGATAAATGTAATGATAGGATTTGCTTGGAAAAACTCCTAAGTCCGATTTATTCACAAATCGTAACTATTCAGAACCCTTTAGCCATATGGAATTTGTTTTAAGACCCCTGCCGGTTCATCCGGCAGGTGAATCAGTTCATTAGATAACAACACCGCTCACCACAAAATTGCACGTGCCGGTGGGGCTAGGGCGGCCCCGGGTTAGCTTCTGAACTTTCCCTCCGGCGGGACAAGCCCGCCGGGGGGGTTACTCCCTTCCCGGGTTTGCCGAATGTTTACAGTATGGTTAATGGGTCCTGAATAGTTACCATAAATCAAGATAGAGTAAATCGGGTTGCCCGGTGATGAATAAAAAGTAGAAATACTTCAAGGACATAAAATCGGGTTAAGGTTCAGTCCGGCCCGGACCGTCTTTAGCAATCGCGGCCCCCGGACCGGGCCGCCAGAGCCATTGATAGGTCCCGCGCATAAATTGGGCCATATCCTTGTTCCAGCAAAGCGGGGGCAGACGGGCAACAACGGTATCGTCAATCTCGATCGTTTCCCCCGGCCGGATCCGGCCCTGGTCGAGCCCGACCTGGATCTCGGAAAGCAGGCGGTGGAGGGGCGTCAGTTGCCGGTTGACGATTTCCAGGTGAGTCCGCAAAAACAGGAGGTTGACCCCGCCGATCAGGGCGAGGAAAAGATAAACCAACCGCCGGCACCGGGGACGGGCCCGAATCAAGCGATCGAGAAGCAGGACGGCGAGCAGGACGGTCAGGGCGTTGGAGATATACTGATAGCGGAATTGGCGCAAGACGTAGATCGGGAAGTTGGTGGACATCCGCCCGTGGTAGAGGGTGAAGGTCGAGGCGGCCAGGAGGAAGAGGGTGAAGAGGAGCGGACCCGGTTTCCGGAGGCAGCCCCGCTTCCAAAGAAGGAAGACCCCGGCCAGGAAGAGGAGGATGATCAGCCATCCCGAGATAGAGAGGAAGCGGTTGATCTCCGGGACGACGGCCCGCCAGAGGCTGTCGAGATCGAGGGTCTTGGGGATGACCAGGGGCGGTTCGACCAGGAGGTTGAGGTTGGGTGCGGACCGGCCGGCCAGGAGAGAATGGAGATAGGAGCTGGTCCGGAGATAGACCCCGCCAAGACCGATGTTCTGCTGGATCAGGACCGGGGAGACGAGGAAGGGCAGGATGTTGGCGATCACCCCATTGAAGACCAGGCTGAAGGCGGTCACGGCCGAACTGAAGGCGATGGCGGAGAAGGAAAAAAACTGCTCCAGTCCGGCCGCCGTCCCGGACAACGGGCTCCGGGAGCGGGTGTAGGCCAGGATGGCCCCGTAAACCAGGTAAAGGCCGCCAATCCAGCAGATACTGGCGCGGAACCTGTCCCGAAACCCCTCCCCTCCCCCGGCATCGATCCTCCCCGAGAAAAGAAGAATGAAGACCGCCGCCGGCCAGAGGATAAAGATCTCGTAGCAGAGCAGGCCGGGGAGAAAGAGCAGGCAGGCCAGCGCCAGAAGCCAGGCGCGGCCGGAGACCAGGTACTCCCGGTAAAGGAGAAATCCGAGCAGGAAGAGACAGAAGCCGGCGATTACCGCCAGGTGAAAGGTCCAGATCACGATATCGAAGTGGGAGAAGAGGACGGCAAAGACGGCCGCCCCGGCCAGGCTGATCCCCCTCCCCGCTCCCAGCACCCGGGCCAGCCGGTAGAGGAGGACGACGCTGAGAAGATAAAATCCGAAGGCAACCAGGTGGTAGAAGTAATAATTCGGTCCAAAGAGAAGATAGAGCCAATAGAGGACGAGATGAAAGAGGGGCCGGTAGGTCCCGTGGCCCCAGACGTCGTAATTGGCGATGTTGAGCGCCCGCTCGAAGGCCGGCAACTCCTCGTAGAGATGGAAATGATAGAAGAGCGCCCACCAGTCGCTCCGGGGCGGGTTGGAGAAGGAGGAATGAAAAACGGCGAAGAGCAGACCGCCCAGCAAGAGGAAGCAGATGGCAGTCCTCGCCGGAGACTTGAAGAGTTTAACGGACATAACCCAGTGACCTCAAATTATTTACTCTCTCCCGCAATTCCTTTTCCCCGGCCGGTTGGGCTGGCAGGCCTCCCGGTGGAGAAAATTTCAAATGCCGAGCCAGAAAGGCTGAATCCGAAGAAGTCGGCCGGTAATCAAGCTCGATCGAAAAACTCCCCTCCCGCACCTCGACTGGACCATAGTTCAGGTAATAGGAAATCTCTTCATCCTCGTCGCCAGGGACCCGGTTGACCGAGGCGGGAGAACGGAAGGACTCCGAATCACTGAACCGGGCCCGGAACTCTCCCCCGCTGGGTGAGAACGGGATCTCCGGGAGAGGCGAGATCAGGACCGAGACCAGGTAAACCCCGTCGATTAAGGGGCAGGACAACTTCAGGGGAGGCGGCGCCTCGGACCCCGGTCGCCAGACCAGGTACCCCTGGCGGTCGGAGGTATTCAAATGCCAGGCTGGTCCCGACGGCGGCTCGATCAGGAAATGCTCGGGAAACTTTTCCGAGGCAAACGGCTGATATCCGGTTCGCGGGGTTATCGTGAAGGCGGTCATCGGAAAATAAAAGGGCTCCGGCAAAGGGTTTACCCGAACCGCCTCTTCGCAGCGTTCCCGGTACGGCTTCATAAACCGATCATACTCCTCCCCCAACCGCGTTTTCAGAGTGTCCGGCTGTGAACTGGAGATGTTCTCCCTCTCCCCGGGGTCGGAACGCAGATCAAAGAAGAGATCCCGGTCGATCAGGTACTTATAATCTTCGGTCCGAACCGCGTTCTTGACGTAAATTGTCTTGCGCCCGGACTCCGGACTGGTGAAAAGTTTCTTCAGGCTGATCCCGTCGAGTTCCTTCCCGGAAGGCAATTCGAGACCGGCCAGATCAAGCAGGGTGGGGAAGATATCGATCGACCCGGTCAGATCACCGATCCGGACCCCGGCCGGGATCCGACCCGGTCCGGCCATTATCAGGGGAACGTGGATAATCGCCTCCCAGGGAGGGAAATCCCCGTGGGCCAACCGGCCGTGCTCACCCAGCAGTTCCCCGTGGTCGGAGGTAATGATAAAGATGGTATCCGCGGCCAGCCCCAGATCTTCCAGTCCGGCGTAGAGATGCCCAATCCAGCGGTCGCTGTGAGCCAGGTTACTGTCGTACATCACCCGGAAATAATATAGCTCCTCCTCCGACCAATTGGCGGCATCGCCGCCCCCCGGGGCCAGAAATTTCTCCCGGGCGACGGCCAGAGCCGCCTCTACCCCGGGTTTGACAAAGAGGGAATCCTCGGCCTGGGGCGGAAAAGGCTGGTGAGGAGACATCACGTGATAATAGATGAAGAAGGGACGGGGCTGCTCTTCCCTGATCCAGTCCAGAAGAGTGTTGATCATAACCTCATCAAAGGGTTTCTTCACCGATGTCGGGAAGAAATATGTTTCCTCGAAAGACCGGACCAGAACTGTCTGATCGACAAACCAGGGATGATTATGAAAGATGGCCGTCCGATAACCGGCCGCGGAGAAAACGGACGGGAGCAGAACCTGCTGATCATCAAAATCCTGCCAGACCGTCCCCGGGGTTTCCTTCCTGATCCCCCACCCCCAGGTATCCATCTGGAAGATCGGCCGGGAAAAATAGCGCGAACTCATTATCAACGGCAGGACGGCAAAGGTTTCAGTCTCCGGGACGAAGTTATTGAGAAAGACGACGCCCTTTTGCCCGAT
>JAVCCZ010000054.1 GCA_030765265.1 Candidatus Erginobacter occultus | reverse complement strand
CCTGAAGAATGTCAACCTGGAGATCCCCGCCCGGAGGATCACCGCCATCATCGGGCCTTCCGGCTGCGGAAAGTCCACCCTGCTGAAATCCTTCAACCGGATGCTGGAACTGGTCGAGGGGGTCTCGGTCACCGGGGCGGTCGAGGTGGACGGGGAGGATATCTACCGGCCGGGGGTCGAGGTGACGGCGGTCCGCAAGAAGATGGGACTTCTCTCCCAGACCCCCTTCGTCCTCCCGATGTCGATCTTCGACAACGTCGCCTACGGTCCCCGGATCCACGGGCTGAGGGATAGAACCCGACTGGCCGCGCTGGTCGAGAACCGGCTCCGGGAAGCCCAGCTCTGGGAGGAGGTGAAGGGGAAACTCCATACCCCCGCCTCCCGGCTCTCGGTCGGCCAGCAGCAGCGGCTCTGCTTGGCCCGGGGGCTGGCGGTGGAGCCGGAGATCATCCTCGGCGACGAGCCGACCTCGGCCCTCGACCCCCGATCCAGCGCGGCGATCGAGGAGCGGTTCCGGGACCTGAAGCGGGACTACACGATCGTGATCGTCACCCACATCCTCCGCCAGGCCCGCCGGCTGGCCGATTACGTGGTCTTCCTCTACCTGGGAGAAGTGATCGAGGCCGCCCCGGCTGAAGAGTTCTTCTCCGCCCCCCGCCAAGAGCTGACCCGAAGCTACATCGAAGGCGCGATCAGCTGATTCCGGGGACACAATACTTAATTAAAAAATGACCGCGTCGGAGCCTTGATTCCTGGAATTAAGTATTGAGTCCCCGGAATTATCCGGTATAATCGCTTCTAAGCTGGCCGTCTCTTCCAGCCAGCGATGTCAACTATTATTAATTCCGCGGACGGGTATGGACCGGGCGATCGAAATTGAGAACGGGCTCACCCCCCGGATAGCCATCCAGGGCTACCGGACCGACGGGACGGTCTTCTTCTGGAACCGGGGGAGCGAGGTGGTTTACGGCTATCCCGCCGCCGAGGCGGTGGGGAAGAACCTCGGCGACCTGATCATCCCGGACCCGTTGCGTCCACTCTTCCGCCAGGCCCTCCGCCGGGGCCGGGCGATCCGGGAATTCGGGGAGTTTTTGCCGGCCGGGGAAGTGGTTTTAAAGAATCGGTCGGGCGAGCCGGTCACGGTTTATTCAACCCATATCGCCGCCCGGATCGGGGGCGAGACCTTTCTCTTCTGTATCGACCTCGACCGGCCCGGGAGGGCCTTCGAGGATTCTTTCCGCCGTTCCCGGGAGCGGCTGAAGTCCCGGGTGGCGGAGAGGACCCGGAAGCTTAAGGATGCCAACGCCGATCTCCGGGGGGAGATCGAGGCCCGGAAGGAGTTCGAGAGGAAACTCCAGGAGAGCGAGGAGCGGTTCCGGTCGATCTTCGACAACGCCCAGGACGCGATCTTCATCGAGACCCCGGAAGGGAAGATCATTGACGCCAACCGGGCGGTCTGCCGGATGCTCGGCTACACCCGGTCGGAGCTGCTCTCCCTGACGGTGGCGGATATCGTCCCGGCCGACCTCCACTCCACCCTCTCCCCGGTCATCCGGCGGCAATCGGCCCGTCCCGGGGTTTTGCTCGAGACCGAGAACCTTCGGAAGGACGGGACCCGGTTCCCGGTCGAGGTCAGCAATACGATTATCGAGGTGGACGGGGAAGAGCGGGTGGTGGCGATCGTCCGGGATATCTCCGCCCGGAAGCGGGCGGAAACCGAGCGGCGGGCGATGGAGGAACAGCTCCGCCAGGCCCAGAAGATGGAGATGGCGGCCGCCCTGGCCGGGGGGATGGCCCACGATTTCGGCAACCTCCTTAACGCCATCCGGGGCTACGTCGAGGTGATCAAGGAGCAGCTCCGCCCCGAGGACCCGCTCCGGCGGGAGATCGGGGAGCTTGACCGGTCCGTCCACCAGGCGGCGGGCTTGGTCCGCAAACTTTTCGCCATCGGCCGCCGGGGGCCGGACCGCCCGGAAGCGGTGAAACTTAACCTCGTCATCGAAGAGCTGGCCCCGATGCTGGAGCGGGTCTGCGGCCCGCGGATCCGGCTGACCCTCGACTTCGAGCCGGGGACGGCGGCGGTGGCCGCCCCCCAGGGGGAGATGGAGCAGGTGATCGTCAACCTGGTCCTCAACGCCCGGGAAGCGATTGACGGGGCCGGCGAGATCTCGATTGTCCTCAAGACGGTCGATCTCGACCGCTCCCCGGTTCCCCGGATGATCGGGAAGAAGCCCGGCCGCTATCTCGCCCTGACCGTGATCGACACCGGCTGCGGGATGACCGAAGCGGAGAAGGCCCGCCTCTTCGAGCCCTTCTTCACCACCAAGAATACCGAGAACAACTCCGGCCTGGGGATGCCGGTGGTTTACGGAACCGTGGAGCGCAACGGGGGGTTTATCCAGGTCGAGAGTTCCCCCGGGGAGGGGAGCGTCTTCACCATCTACATCCCGGTTCTCCAGGCCGGGGACGTTCCGGCCGTACGGCGGCGGATCCTGGTGATGGACGACGAAGAAAGTTTCCGGAAGATCGTGGTCCAGTTCCTCACCGTCCTCGGCTGCGAGGCGGCCGCCGTCCCCGACGGCCGGCTGGCGGCGGAACTCTACCAACTGGAGATGGAGGCCGGCCGCCCCTTTGACGCCGTCCTCCTCGACCTGATCGTCCCCGGCGACCGGTCCGGCGCCGATACCCTCTACCGGTTAAAGGAGATCGACCCCGGGGTGAAGGCGATCCTCTGCAGCGGCTATACCGCCGACCCGCTGATGACCGATTTCCAGGAGCACGGCTTCGCCGGCGTCTTGAGCAAACCCTTCCAGCTCGCTGAGCTCCGCCGGACCCTGGAGGAGATCGGGATCAGTTTCCCCCAAGCCTCCGGATCCTCGCCAGAACCGGCGGGTGGCGGTAGCTGAAGAAGACCTTGAGCGGGTGGGGGGTGAGGGGGGAGAGGTTGTCAACCGCGAGTTTCTTCAGGGCCGCGATCATCGCCTCCGGTTTCCCGGTGGTCCGGCCGGCGAATTCGTCGGCCCGGTACTCGAACCGCCGGGAGAGGAAGTTCCCCAGCAGGGAGATCACCAGGTCGATCGGGGCGTAAAGAAAGGCGAAGAAGACGATCCCGGCCCAGACCGAGAGTTCCTCCACCCCGAATGCCGCGAAGAGGGGCCGGCTGGTGATGAATCGGGAGAGGATGAAGAACATCAGCCCGGTGGCGAGGATCGAGACGGCGACGTTCTTCGGGATGTGTTTCAGCTTGTAGTGGGCGGTCTCGTGGGCGATCACGGCCAGGATCTCGTCGGCGGAGTGATTCTCGATCAGGGTGTCGTAGAGTACGATCCGTCTGAACCGGCCGAAACCGGTGAAGAAGGCGTTGGACTTGCTCGACCGGCGGGAGGCGTCCATCGTGAAGACCCCCCGGACGGCCATCCCCTCCCGCCGGAGATACTCCTCGATCCGCTTTTTCAGTTCCCCCGCCTCCAGGGGGCGGAAACGGTTGAAGAGAGGCATAATCGTCACCGGCGCGATAAAGAGGATGAAGAGCTGGAAGAGGCTGACCGCCCCCCAGCAGATCAGCCAGCCGGAGGGACCGGCCGCGGAGAAGATCCGGATCACGGCGGCCAGGACCGCCCCGCCGATCAACCCCGCCAGGATCCAGCCTTTCAGGAGGTCGAGGATGAAGGTCTTCGGGGTGGTCCGGTTGAAGCCGAACTTCTCCTCGATCCCGAAGGTCCGGTAGGCGGAGAAGGGGAGATTGACCAGAGAGACGAGGAGGAAGAAGAGCCCGGCGAAGATCAGTCCCCGGAAGATCTCCCCCTGAGCTCCCGACCGGGCGATCGCGTCCAGCCGTCGGAATCCGCCGAACAGGATGAAAGCGGCGGTCAGAACGGTGATCGTGGCCGTCCCGGCCAACCCGAGCCGGGTGGTCGCTCCCAGGTAGTCCCGGGCCCGGCGGTACTTTTCCCGATCGTACACTCCCCGAAACTCCGGGGGGAGTTCGGGGTCGAAGCGGCGGAGGTTGAGAGTCTCGAGCAGGAAGTCGAGCAGGCACTTCCCGAACAAAACGGCGAGGACGATAACCAGGTAAGGGTTCATCTCGATTTTATCTTGTCAGATCTCCTTTCGCCGGATAAAGTAATACCATCCGTTCCTTCCGGCAAGCCTAAACGCCGCCGGCGAAAATAATCGCTATCGAAAAGCCGGCTTTCCATCCCGGGTGCCAGGCAATTCCGGCCGGGATCAATCGCAACCGGGAAAACCCTGGAGGTTTAAATTCCAAGATGACCGCCTTCAACCGACTCTTCGAAGAGAGCATCCGGAAGTACTGGGAGTGTCCGGCCTTCACCGATTACGGTGGTCAGACCCTGACCTACCGCGAGGCCGCGCGGAAGATCCTCCTCCTCCAGGCGATCTTCCGCCGCCGGGAGATCGAGCCCGGGGACAAGATCGCCCTGGTCGGGAACAATTCCACCAACTGGGCCCTGGTCTATCTGGCCGCCGTCACCTACGGGGCGGTGATCGTCCCCATCCTCCCCGAGTTCCACGACGAGGACGTCCAGCATATCGTCAGCCACTCCGAAAGCCTGATCCTCTTCGCCACCGATGAGCTGGCCGCCCGGATTGACGAGGAGCGGCTGGAGCGGCTGCGGACGGTGGTCTCGCTCGATTCGCTGGAACTCCTCTATTACCGGGACAAGCATCTGCCCCACGAAGTCCGGCGGATCGAGGCGGAGGAGCAAGCGAAGATCGAGGCGGTGACCGCCCGGACCTTCTCCCTCCCCCCCGACCGGGATCCGGAGAAGCTGGCCGCCCTGGTCTATACCTCGGGGACTTCCGGCTTCTCCAAGGGGGCGATGCTCCCTTACCGGAGCCTGATGGCCAATATAAACTTCGCCCGGGATGGTATGCGGCTGGATATGGCCGAGCGGATCCTCAGTTTCCTCCCCCTGGCCCACGCCTACGCCGCCAGTTTCGACTTTCTCTTCCCCTTCTCCGTCGGCTGCCACCTCACTTTTCTCGGGCAGATGCCGACCCCCAAGGTTTTGATCGAGGCTTTCGCCGAGGTCCGCCCGTCCCTGATCCTCTTCGTGCCTTTGATCATCGAGAAGCTCTACAAGAAGCGTCTGGCCCCGCTGCTCCGGCACGGCCCGGTCAGCGTCCTCTCCCGGCTGCCGGTCTTCTCCGCCCTGATCGGGAAGAAGATCAGGAAGAAGCTGACCGCGACCTTCGGGGGCAACTTTAAGGAGATCGTGGTCGGGGGGGCGGCCCTCAACGAGGAGGTGGAGAATTTCCTCAAGAAGATCAAGCTGCCGATCACCGTCGGCTACGGGATGACCGAGTGCGGTCCCCTGATCAGCTACTCGCCCTGGTTCGAGCACCGGGCGCAGTCGGTGGGGAAGGCGATCCCCGGCCTGGAATGCCGGATCGACTCCCCCGACCCCGTCCGTCAGCCCGGGGAGATCATCGTCCGCGGCCCCGGGGTGATGCTCGGCTACTACAAGAACCGCGAGGCCACCGAAGGGGTTCTGAGCAAGGACGGCTGGCTGCGGACCGGGGACCTCGGCCTGATCGACGAGGCCGGGTTCATCTACATCAAGGGCCGTTCGAAGAATATGATCCTCGGCCCCTCGGGACAGAACATCTACCCGGAGGAGATCGAGAGCCGGCTCAACGTTCTCCCCTACGTCCAGGAATCTTTGGTGGTCGAGGAGACCGGACGGCTGGTCGCCCTGGTTTACCCGGACTGGGACGCGGTCGACGCCGAGCGGGAGGGGAAGGAGGACAACCAGGCCTGGCTGGCAGAGCGGATGAAAGAGAACCGGGAGGCGGTTAACCGGAACCTTCCCGCTTACTGCCGCCTGGCCGAGATCCGCCTCCACGGCGACGCCTTCGAGAAGACCCCCACCCACAAGATCAAACGCTACCGGTACCTTACATAACACCACTAGGGAAAATAATGAACCGCAAAGAACGCAAAGGACGCAAAGTTCGCCGAGAATTATTTTTGTTTATTGATTCCTAAATACATTACGATCCGGCGGCATTATTGATATTCAAAAAGAAAATTTATACTATACTTTTTCTTTGCGGACTTTGCGTTCTTTGCGGTTCAATAACATCCCGGTAAATGAGGAAAATTATGGGAAAGTTATTCGGCACCGACGGTGTCCGCGGGGTGGCCAACATCTCCCCGATGACCGCCGAGATGATTCTCGAGATCGGCCGGGCCACCGCCCACGTCTGCAAGGAGCATAAGGACCGTCGTCACCGGATCGTGATCGGGAAGGATACCCGGGTCAGCGGCTATATGGTCGAGAACGCCCTGACCGCCGGGATCTGCTCGATGGGGGTCGATGTCCTCCTGGTCGGCCCGATGCCCACCCCGGGGATCGCTTTCATCACCCGGAATATGCGGGCCGACGCCGGAATCGTCATCTCCGCCTCCCACAACCCCTACCAGGATAACGGGATCAAGATCTTCTCCCGGACCGGCTACAAGCTCCCCGATTCCGAGGAAGACGATATCGAGGGGTTGATCCTGACCGGGAAGATCCGGGACATCCGCCCCACCGCCCGGGAGATTGGGAAGGCGCGGCGGATCGAGGACGCGATCGGGAGGTATATCGTATTCTGCAAGAACACCTTCCCCGAGGAGCGCTCCCTGGAAGGGATGAAGATCGTCCTCGACTGCGCCAACGGGGCAACCTACAAGGTGGCCCCGATCATCTTCTCCGAGCTGGGGGCCAGCGTGATCACCATTCACGACGAGCCCGACGGGGAGAACATCAACTACCTTTGCGGTTCCCAGCACACCGAGGATCTCCAGGCCCGGGTCCTGGCGGAAAAAGCCGACGTCGGGCTGGCCTTTGACGGTGACGGCGACCGGCTGATCGCGGTTGACGAGAAAGGTAAGGTCCTGACCGGCAACCAGATTATGACCATCGTCGCCAGGATGTACAAGGAATCGGGGTGGCTGACGAACAACCTGGTCATCTCCACGGTGATGAGCAACTTCGGTTTCGGCCTCGCCCTGAAGAAGCTGGGGATCAAGCACGGCGCCAGCAAGGTCGGCGACCGCTACGTGCTGGAGATGATGCAGAAAAAGGGGGCGGTGATCGGGGGCGAGGATTCGGGGCATATCATCTTCCTCAACCATCACACCACCGGCGACGGGATCATCGCCGCCCTCCAGCTCCTCTCGGCGATCGGCCTCTACAAGAAGAAACTTTCCTCCCTCTCCCGGCTGATGACGCTCTCGCCCCAGAAGCTGATCAACGTCGACGTCAAGGAGAAACCCCCGCTGGATAAGATCCCCGCCATCCAGGAAGCGCTCAAGGAGGCGGAGAGCAAGTTGGAGGGGAAGGGCCGGGTCCTGCTCCGCTACTCCGGCACCCAGTCGATGTGCCGGGTGATGGTCGAAGGTCCGACCGACGATCTGACCGAGAAGCTCTGCCTCTTCCTGGTCGCGGCGGTAAAAAAAGCCCTCGGCTGACAATACTCGTACCTCGTACTCGAAAGGTCGGCTTGAAAGGGGGCTCGAGTACGAGGTACGAAGTACGATTATGAGTACGAAGTACGAGAAGGGTTAGATCATCCCCAGGCTCTCCGCCGGGAGCCAGCCGGAGGTGCCGTCGGGGAGGGCGATCTGCTTCCAGCCGTTCCGTTTCCGGACCACCCGGACCTCGGTCCCCTCGTGGAGGTTGAAGGCGGCGGCGTCGGTCTCCTGGGGCCCGTAACGGACCGAGACCTCCGGCGCGAGGACGATCGCCCGCGGGGTCCGGTAGTGGGAGAAGGCGAGAACGCTCAGGGCGGCGCTCAAGGCCAGGGCGGGCAGCAGCGTCTTCAATACCGGGGGAGAGACCTTACCCAGGGAGCGCCGGAGGATTACCGCCAGGACCCAGAGGAAGGTCAGGAAGTAGAGCCCGGCGCTGATCGCGACCCATTCCCCCAGGGAGAGCCAGCCGGCCACCGTGCCGCTCACCCGGCGCCACCGGGGGAGGGGGCGGGCGGCGATGTCATCCCGGAGGGCTCCCCGGGCGTACTCCAGGTTCTTATCGATCTCCGGGTCGCGGGGGGCGAGGTTTTGGGCCCGGCGGTAATAGAGGATCGCCGGACCCAGGTGGTTCTGCTTGAAATAAGCGTTGCCCAGGTTGTAATAGACCGGGGCGGATTCCCAGCCCCCGTCAACGATCTCCCGGTAGCCGTCGGCCGCCCGGGGATAATCTCCCTGCTCGTAGAGAGTGTTGGCCTCGCGGAAGAGGGCGGGAACTTCTCCCCGCCGGATCTCGCCCCGGGCCGCCGCCGGGACGGCCAGGCCGAGCAGGAGCGCTGTCAGCAATAGTTTATTCATCTCATCTGACCTTGATTTTTTCCAGTTTCCCGACCAGTTTCTCCACCCGGGAGAGAAACGCCTTCATCTCCCCGGATCGGGAGGCCGAACCGGAGAACCGGGCCCGGTCGAACGCCGCCAGGCAATCCTCGACCTCTCCGGCCAGGGACTCGTCGGCCCCGGCCGCGGCCAGTTTCCCGGCGATCAATTCGGCGGTGACCGCGCCGGCGGGGATGAGGAACTTATCCCCCAGGTAGCGGTTGAAGGCCCGGTGGACCTCGCCGTAGAACTTTTCCCCCGGCCCGGCGGCCAGCAGGCGCCGGGCCTTCTTGAATCTCTTCCGGGCCGAGCGGGAGGCCCCCACCCGGCGGGCGAAGGTGATATCTTCCCGGATCCTTTCCCGGCGGGCGGTGACCAGCCGGGCCGCCAGGATGATCAGGGGGGAGAGAAGAACCGCCGCCCAGAAGCCGGGCCGGCGGTAATAAGGATTGCCCCGGGGGCGGATCCGGCCGGGGTCGCTCTTGATATAGAGGATGTCCCGGCTCAGGAGGCGGACCTCTTCTCCCCCGCTCCGCCGCACGGCGTCTTCCACCAGCCGCAGGGTCTCCCGGTCGGGCGCGGCGGCGACTTCGACCGGGATCGGGGATGAGGTCAGGGTTCGGTACTCCCCCCGCTCGGGGTCGAAGTAGCTGAAGGTGACCGCGGGGATCTCCCGGACTTCGGGGTTCAGGGGAATCAGGACCTGCTTGAAGACCTTCTCTCCCCCGAGCCGCCCGCCGCTGGCATCCTTGCGGATCTCCACCTCGGGCGTGTAGGTCTGGAAATCGGATCCGGCCGGGATCGTCGGGACGGTGACCGCGTCCAGGTTGCCCCGGCCCCGGACCGTCATCGTCACCGTGACCGGCTCGCCGGCCCGGACCGAGGAGGGGGCGGCCGTGACCGCGAGATCGAATCGGCCGACCGCTCCTCGGAAATCTTCCGGTCGGTTCTCGCGGGGCAGCGGCTTGACCGACAGGGTGATCGGTTCCGAGCGGAGGACGAAGGGCTGCCGGCCGGCAAAGGCCCCGCCGAAAAAATCGTCGAACCCGAACGGGCTCACCCGGCGGCTTTGCCGGGGCACCAGGATATCCTCCTTCAACTCCGCCGGTCCGATCGTCAGCTCCCCGGCGCTGATCGGAAAGACCGCCCGGGCCAGCTCCAGGACCTCGTAACGGAGACCGTCGCGGACCTGGCCGTAGGTTTTCTCTTCCCCCAGGCTCTCCTCGATAAATCCGGTGGTGGGGGGAGGGGAGTAGTTGAGGTTGGCGACCCGCAGGCGGCGGTAGAGCTTGAAGGCCAACGTAACCTGCTGGTTGACGTAGGCCTCTTCCCGGTCCACCCCGGTGGTGATGAAAAGCTGGGGCGCGTCCGGGGGCGGCGGGGCCGGTTCCGCGGTCCGGCCCGGCGTGGCCGGTTGACCGGCCGGAGGTGAGGAGGGGAGGGCCGCCGCCGGGGCCGGCCCATCCACCACCTTGACCTGGACAGGCCGGGTCAGGTAGGTCTTCCCGTCGTAGGTCAGCCGGGCCGGCGGGATGGTGAATTCCCCGGTCCCCAGGGGGATCAGGGTGTAGCTGATCGCCTGGTTGATCCGGGTCTGGTTGTTGACCAGGGAGAACTGGGTGCTGGTGGAACTGCCGATAACTTCAAAGCCGGGGATGTCGGGAAGGACGGGACGGGCGTCCCGGGCTCCATCGATGGAGAGGGTATAGGTCAGCTGGTCGAGCCGGGAGATGGTCGCCCGGTCGACCGAGGCGGTGAAAGATATCTCCTCCTCCGCCCCCGTCGTTGGGGCCAGCGCGAAAACCAGCAAAATTATGTTAATCCATCGACCCATCTATTCCCCATTCCCCAAACTACCAATCCTTCCCCACTTCCTCCATATCACCTTGCTCCTTCTCCCGCATCTCGGCCCGCTGGTCCTCCTCCTCGGAGAGCATCGCGTCAAGCAGTCGTTCCACGTCCTCGGGGTCCATCTCTCCTTCTTCGGGCGGAGGAGGCGGCGGCTCTTCCCCGGTCTCGTCTTCCGGGGAGGGAGCTTGGCTCTTTGATTCCTCTTCCTCCGCGTCCTCCTCCTGCTCTTCCGGTTTTGGAGGAGGCTGTCCCTGGTCCTGTTTTTCTTCCTCTTCTTCTTCCTTCTGCTCTTGCTCTTGCGGCTCCGGCTGGGGCGGAGGCGGTTGAAGGGCGAAGCGCCGGGCCAGCTCATAGTTGTAGCGGGCGTCCTCGTCTTCTGGTTCCAGCTTGAGCGCGGCCTTGTAGGCCTCGGCCGCCCGGGAATAATCTTCCTGCCGGAAGAGGTTGTTGCCCAGGTTGTAGGCGGCGCGGGCGGCCAGTTCCGGCTCCTCCGACTCCAGGACCGATTTATACAGGGCGGCCGCGTTTTCCAGGTCGCCCTGCCGGTGGCGGACACCGCCGATATTATAGAGTATCTCCCGGGCTTCGGGCAATTCCAATAAGGCCTCGTTGTAACGCTCCAGGGCCCCCTCGAAGTCGCCTTCGGCGAAGAGGCGGTTGCCCTCTTCGACCAGGGAGACCCCGGGGTTGCCCCAGCCCAGGCAGCCCAGGGCCAGAACGGCCAGGAGAGTCAATGTCCATTTCCTGGCTTTCATCATCGGTCGCCCCCGCCGGCGGAAACGGTTTCTTTTCTTCTCCCCTTATTCACCCGGCGGTCCCCGAGCAAAGATTGGACCGCCAGCAGGAGCAAGGCCAGGGCGAGGGGGAACTGGTAACGGTGGCGGTAGATCTTTCTCCGGGTCTCCTCGAGTTCCTTCCCCTCCATCCGGGCGATCCGGTCGGTGTAGATCAGGTCGACTTCCCGGCCGTCGGGGGCCGCCCGGTGATAGGCTCCCCCGGAGAGAAGGGCGATCTCCTGGAGGGCGGTCTCGTCGAGCCGGCTGACCACGATGTTGCCTTCGCGGTCCTTGAGATAGGTGGTCCCGGCCGAAGTCTCCAGGACGATCGGGGTCCCTTCCGTCGTCCCCACCCCGATCGCGAAGATCGGGATCCCCAGCTCCGCCGCGGCCCGGGCCGCCGACCGGTAGTCGCCCTCCAGGTTCTCCCCGTCGGAGATGACCAGGATCGCCCGGTGGGAATCGGCTTCCGGATCGAAGGTCTCGATCGCCTTGCGGATCCCGGCGGCGATATCCGTCCCCCCCCGGGGGATGGTTTCCGGGGAGAGATCGTTGATGAACATCCGGAACGCGCCTCGGTCGAGGGTAAGCGGGCAGAGGGTGAAGGCGGAGCCGGAAAAAGCGACCAATCCGAGCCGGTCGCCCCGGACCCGCCGGGTCAGGTCTTCCAGGATCCGACGGGCCCGGGCCAGCCGGTCGGGGGCGACATCGGCGGCCAGCATCGATCGGGAGGTATCGACCACCGCCACCAGGTCAATCCCCCGGCGGGTGATATCCTGCCAGTCGTAGCCCCAGCGCGGCTGGAGGAGGGAGGAGACCAGCAGCCCGGTGACCGCCAGCAGAATCACCGGTTCCAGCTTCCGCCGCCGGTCGCTGACCCCGCCGCGGAGCCGCTGCCAGAGGGGGTGGTCGGCGAAGTCGGCCTCGGCCTTCCGCGTCCGGCGGGCGGCAACGCGGAAAAAAAAGAAGAGGGCCGGGAGGAGGAGAAAGAGCCAGGCCAGGTTGAGCGCGGAAAACTTCACGGCAGCCTCCGGAAGACGGTCTGCCCGAGCGCCGCCCCGGCCAGGAGAAAGCAGAGTCCGGCGGCGATGAGATAGGGGAAAAGTTCCCGGTACTCGGTGTAGATCACGGCCTCGGCCGGGGTCTTCTCCATCTTATCGATCAGGGCGAAGATCTTCTCCAGGGTCCCGGTCTCGGCGGCCCGGAAATAATCCCCCCCGGTGGTTTGGGCGATCTCGGCCAGGGAGCGGTCATTGAGCGGAATGACGACATTGCGGTAGATGATCCGCCCGGTCCGGGGATCGCGCGCGGCCGGGTAGGGGACCGGCTGGTTGCTGCCGATGCCGACCGGGTAGATCTTCACCTCCAGGTGGAGGCCATCCGGGAGGCGGTCAGGGGATCGATCTTGCCGGCGTTGTTCTCGCCGTCGGTCAGCAGGATGATGATCTGGCTCTCCGCCTCGGTCCGGCGGAGCCGGTTGAGACCGGTGACGATCGCCGAGCCGATCGCGGTTCCGTCTTCAACCATCCCGATCTCCACCTTCTCCAGCAGGTCGAGAAGGATCCCATAATCGATAGTCAGCGGACACTGGGTGTAGGCCCGGCCGGCGAAGACCACCAGGCCGATCCGGTCCCCCTCCCGCTCCCGGATGAAGGGGGCGATGACCTCTTTCGCCACCTCCAGCCGGTTCATCCGCTCTCCCCCCCAGGTGAAGTCCTCGGCCAGCATACTGGTCGAGACGTCGATGGCGATCACGATCTCGATCCCCTCGGCGGTGAACCGGGTCTCCCGGATCCCCTGCCGGGGCCGGGCCAGGGCCAGGACGAGGAAGACCAGGGAGAGGAGGCGGAGAGCGGCCGGGCTGTGGCGGAGGATGGATCCCGGCCCGGGGGCGAGTTCTTTCGCGATCCTCACCGAGCTGAACCGGACCGCCGCGGCCTTCCGTCCCCGGAGATAAAAATAGAGATAGAGCGGTCCGAGGAGGAGGCCGAGGAGGAAGACCGGGTTCTGGAAGGAAAAGCTCATAGTTTATCCCTCTTCACGAGCCTCCGTTCCGTTGTCTCCGGTCTCCTCGACTAGCCGGACCGCGGCCGCGAAGACGCCGGCGATCTCCCTCTCCGTCGGCCCGTAACGGGCGAACTTGACCAGGTCGGACTCCGCGAGAAAGGACGCCACCAGCTCCTGCTGGTCACCGGTGAGGTGGCTGGTGGTCGCCATCTCCTGGAGGAACTCCTCGGTGGTCCGTTCCGGGGCCCGAAGCTGGAACCGATTCTCCAGGTAGCGTCGGACCGTGTCCGAGACCCGGCTGTAGTATTCCTTGACCAGACCCCGCCCGGGGAAGTCGGCATTCCGGATCCGTTCCAGTTCCTCAAGGGCGATCTCGCCCGCCGGCCGGGGCGGCGGCGGCGGCGGCCCGGACGGCCCCCGGCGGAAGAATTTCCGGTAAAGAAGGATACCCCCAGCGGCCAGGACCAGGGCGGCGGCGGCCAGGTAGAGGATCCAGCGGTAGGAACGGGGCAGACCGACCGGATCCTTGAGTTCCCGGATGTCGGCGTCTTCCTCGTCGGGGCCGAGCACGCTGACGATCTCGATCTCCAGCTCCGGGCCGGCCAGGACCATCTCTTCCCCGCTCGCCATTCGGACCGTCACCTCCGGTCCGGGAAGGGTGAAGTCCCCGGTCTCGAAACCCTGGAGGACAAAGTTCATCTGCCGGGTCCCGTCTTCCCCGGTCTCTTCCGAGACGCGGTTGATCTCGAGATCGCCGATCCGGCCCCCGTCGGCGGCCGGGAAGACGACCTCCGCTCCCGGCTCCGCCGAAACCTCGAGGGTATAGACGATCGGTTCGCCGACCCGGGCCTGGTCCCGGTCGAGCGAAACCTCGAGCCGGGGGGCGGCCCCGGCGGCGGACAATCCGAGGGAGAAAAGCAGAAACGAAATGGCGATCCGTTTACCGGTCATTTCAGTGCTTCCTTTTTTCCCGCTGGAGGAAGAACCGCCGCAGTTCCGTGACGTAGGGTTTTCCGGTAGAGAGACGGATACAGTCGACATCGGATCTCCGGAAGAGTTTTAAGAGCCGCTCCTCTTCTTCCCGGTTCCGTTTTTCGTAGGCCTGGCGGAACGAACGGCGGGAGGTGTCGATCTCGGCCAATTCTCCGCTCTCGGCGTCCCTCAACCCGATCAAGCCGACCGGGGGGAGTTCTTTCTCCCGGGGGTCGGAGATCAAAATCGAGATCAGGTCGTGGCGCTTGCCGGCGATGGCCAGGGATTTTTCAAAGCCCTGGTCCTGGAAGTCAGAGACCAGGAAGGCGACGGATTTTCGCCGGGTGACCCGGTTGAGGAAGCCGAGCGCCAGTTCGATATCGGTCCCCGACCCTTGAGGCTGGAAGTAGAGGATCTCCCGGATCACTCTCAGGACGTGGCGGCTCCCCTTGGCCGGGGGGACGAACTTCTCGATCCGGTCGGTGAAGACGATCAACCCCACCTTGTCCTTGTTCCGGATCGCCGAGAAGGCCAGAACCGCGCAGACCTCGGCCGCCAGCTCGTTCTTGAACTGGCCCCGGGTCCCGAACCGGCTGGAACCGCTGGCGTCGACCACCAGCATCACGGTCAGCTCCCGTTCCTCGACGAATTTCTTGATAAACGGCCTTCCGAAGCGGGCGGTGACGTTCCAGTCGATATCCCGGACCTCGTCCCCCGGCTGGTACTCCCTCACCTCGTCGAACTCCATCCCCCGCCCCTTGAAGACGGAGTGGTACTCCCCGGAGAAAACGTCGGAGACCATCCGGT
>JAVCCZ010000086.1 GCA_030765265.1 Candidatus Erginobacter occultus | reverse complement strand
TCGGAGAGGGTGGGGGAATGGAGCGCGGGGAGGATCTCCAGCACCCGCTGGAGTCCGTCCCGGGGAACGTTCATCTTGATCCCCACCTTGTCCTGGGCCTCGATTGCTCCCTGGAGCAGGAGGGCGATATTTTCCAGTTTCCGCCGCCGGGCCGGGTCTTCCCAGATCTTCCGGTTGGCGATCAGGCGGGTGGTGCTTTCCAGGATCGTCTCCACGATCCGCAGGTTGTTGGCCCGAAGCGAAGAACCGGTCTCGGTCAGCTCGACGATCCCGTCGGCCAACTGGGGGGGCTTGACCTCGGTCGCCCCCCAGGAAAACTCCACCTCGCAGTCGATCCCCTTGCCGGCGAAGTAGGCCCGGGTCACGCCGACCAGCTCGGTGGCGATCCTCTTCCCCGAGAAATCCTCCGGAGTTTTGAAGGGCGAGTCTTCGGGGACCGCCAGAACCCAGCGGACCGGGCGAAACCCGGCCTTGGCGTAGACCAGATCGGCGATCTCTTTCACCGCGGCCCCGCTCTCCTTCAGCCAGTCGAGGCCGGTAATCCCGGCGTCGATGGCGCCCTGTTCCACGTAGCGGGGGATCTCCTGGGCCCGGATCAGCACCGCCTCGATCTCCGGGTCGTCGAGGCGGGGGTAGTAGGAACGGCTCCCGACCGAGATCGAGAATCCGGCCCGGCGGAAGAGATCGAAGGTCGACTCCTGGAGGCTCCCCTTGGGCAGCCCCAACCTGATCAGTGATTGTTTCTTTGGATCCGTATTAGTTTTCATCGGTGCTAACTTCCGGCTCCTGAATTCTGTATTCTGATCATTATTATCCCCCCGGAGGTGATTAGGCAACCATTATTGTCGATGCCGCCTTTTCCGGGGGGATCAGGAGGGTCCGTCTTTCGCCTCCCGATCGTGATCGCCGGAGAGGGTGTAGATCTCATCCTTCATCGCCGAGAGCTTCCCGAAGCAGAGCAGAACATCCCCGGAGATGATCCGGGCGTCAGGCGGGGGATTGGGGATGGTGGTCAGCCCCCGCTCGATGACCAGGACGGTGATCCCGTGTTTTCTCAGGTCGGCTTCGGCCAGACTTTTTCCCAGGACCGGGCTGCTTGCCTCGATATCCACCCGGGAGACCCCGTAGCCGCCGGGGGCGACGAAGATCTCCTCGAATTTTTCCGGGGAGACGATCTTCTTCCCGACCAGTTTCTTCTTGGCCAGGGTGGTGACTTTCCTCGCCAGGCGGGTATGGGGGAGTATCCGGACCAGGGCGTAAACCGCCCCGGCGATAATCAAGAGGTTGATCAAAGGCAAAAGCTGCGCGGGGACGAACGATTTCAGGAAGGGGAGATCAATCCGGGTGAGATCGAGGCTGGGGCGGATCGAATTGGCGAAGGTGGCGATCAGGGCTACGAAACCGGCGTGGCCGATGACGATCAGGTAGGTGGCGATCCGCCGCCGCCGGGGGCTGGCCAGGATCAGCTCCGACTCCCGGGTGGTGAATCCGGTCCCGGTGAAGCAGGAGAGTGACTGGAACTTGGCCACTGACCATTCCAGACCGGTCAGGTTGAAGGCGACCGCTCCGATCCTCACGGCGATCACCGAGACGATCAGGGTGGCGAGAAAGAGCAGGATGTTCATAGGCGTCCTCGGGGGTGGGACGATCCCCCCCTCACTCCATTACTCCATCACTTTCGAACTATCCGGTAGGTGGGGTAGGCGAAATTCACCTCTTCGGTCCGGGCGAATTCTTCGAGAATCCAGCGGGCCAGCTCGTCCTCGGTCGAGCGCCGTTTGCGGGCCTCGGTCAGGTAGCGGAGGGTCAGTTCCACCCCGCTGTCGAGGATCTTGACGTATACGATCGGGGTGAGCTTTCCGTAATAAATCATATAGCGGCGGGACATCCGCTTGATCTTCCGCTTGACGATCTCCTCCATCCCCACCGCCCGCTCGGTCGCCCGGCGGAGCATAATCTCCTCGGCCTTCTTCCAGTCGCTCTCGAAGGTGACCAGGACCCGGAGTTCGTTCCAGATAAACTCGAAGCCCCGGCTGTAATTGAAGTTGGGCTTCTTGAAGACGGCGCTGTTGGGGACCTTGACGATCCGCCCGGTGGACTGGTCGGCCCCCACCCAGTTGCCGATCTCCAGCATCGTGGTCTGGAGGATCTGGATATCGATCACGTCCCCCTGGACTTCCCCGAATTCGATCCGGTCGCCGACCTCGAAGGGGCGGCGCATCATTATCACCAGCCAGCCGGCCATACAGAGGATGACCTCCTGGAGGGCCAGGGCCACCCCGGCGCCGACCGCGCTGATGAAGATGGTGATCGAGCCGAGGTGCTGGAGCCAGATAAAGATGACCAGGAAGATGATCAGGAGGTTGAGGAAGTAGATGACGTTCTTCCGGATCAGGTGCCGCGACCTCAGGTCGGCGACGTGGCGGTTGATGACTTTGACCAGGCCGAAGATCAGCAGGTAGCCGATCAGCAGGACCAGGCCGGTCCGGATCAGCTTGCTGTAGAGCGCCGCCTGCCGGCCCGGGACCGCGGTCCCCGCCCGGGCCATTTTCTCCCGGGCCAGTTCCAGTTCCCGTTCGGCCAGTTCCGCCTGCCGTTCGGCGGCGGACAACTTGACTTCCGCCGCCTTCAGTTCCAGCCCGGCCTGTTCCCGGAGTCGCCGGATTGCCGCTTCCTCCGCGGCGGAAGTCTCCCTGATGCTTTCCGCCGCCGCCGCGCTGCTTTCTGCCGTCGGGACCGGGGAGGCGGATTCCTCGCCATCGGCCGGATACCCCGCCGGGGAGAGAAGGGCGGAGAGGGAGAGAAGGAAGAGGACGGTGATGAATAGTTTCCGGCGGTTCACGGTTGTTCTCCCCGAGGGGTGAAGAAGTATCCGATCAGCTTGTAAAGGAGCCGGGCGGCGAAGAATTCGGAGACGATTGTTCCGTCCAGCGGGCAGAGTTCGACCAGGTCCGCCCCGACCAGGGTCTTGCCGGCCCGGCGGAGGGCGCGAAAGAGATCGAGCGCCTGGTTCCAGTTCAAACCTCCCGGTTCCGGGGTGCCGACCCCGGGGACCTGGGAGGGGTCGAAGGCGTCGAGGTCGATCGAGATGTAAACCTTATCTTCCAGGGTACCGGCGATCTCCGCCCAGGGATAGTCCGAGCCGGCGAACTTCCAGCCCGGATAGATCGGGATCTTCTCGGCGGCGATGTAGTCGGCTTACTCCCGGGCCAGGGAGCGGACCCCGACCGAGACCAGGGGGATGCCGAGTTCACGGACCCTCCGCATCACCGAGGCGTGGGAGAGGGGGGATCCGCCGTAGCTCTCCCGCAGGTCGGCGTGGGCGTCGAGCTGGAGGACGCTGAATTCTTCTCCCGCGGCCCGAAGCGCCCGGACCGCTCCCAGGGTGATGGTATGTTCTCCCCCCAGGCAGATCGGGACCGCCCGGCCTTTCCGGGCGCCCACCGCCGCCTCGATCTTTTCCAGGCAGGCGGCGGAGTCCCCCCGGCAGTCGATCGGCTCAGCGGTGTGAATTCCGGCCCGGTAAGGGGAGGCCCCCAGTTCGGGGTCGTAGAGTTCAACCTGGCGGGAGGCTTCCAGGATCCGCGCCGGCCCGCCGGCGGTCCCCGGGAGATAGGAGACGGTCTTCTCCATCGGGACGGGGAAGATGACCACCGCCGCCCGGTCCGCGGGAACGGATGGAGACGGTTCGGTCCCGTCGTCCAGAAATTGATCCGGAAGCGGGGGGATGACTAATACCTCTCCTGAGACTTTCTGATTTTTCTGATCCGTTCTCGCGGACTGCGGCGGTCCTTCCGACCCCGGAACGCTTCTTCAGCCCGGGGGCGGATCCGGTATTTTTCCCGGCAGTCGGGAGCGGACTCGAACTCGCCGTCTTCCAATTCAAGATAATCCAAATTCATGGTGACACCTGGACTGGGGTTAATACTAATAAACCCTTATATCCATTTTACCGTAAAAGGCAATAGTAATTTTTTTTCCAAGGCCGCTGGGAATAATGTTATTGCCTGCCCGGCGCTTTCTGAATACCATTAACCCGATTCGCTCGGATAAACTTGAATGGGAGATCTAACAAGATGAACCGCCGAGAACTTCTCCAGACCGAGGTAACCCAGGTCGACATCACCGCCTTCGACTCGACCCCGATCATTGAGGCCTATGACCGGATGGCCTTCCAGGCCCGGAACCTGGCGGCCGCCTGCCGGATCTACGACCGGATGATCGCCGATCGGGACTGCTCGATCATCCTCTGCCTGGCCGGATCGCTCTTCTCCGCCGGGCTGAAGAACGCGGTCCGCGACCTGGTCCGCTTCCGGATGGTGGACGCGATCGTCTCCACCGGGGCGATCATCGTCGACCAGGACTTCTTCGAGGCCCTTGGTTTCCGGCATTACCGAGGCACGCCGTTTATCGACGACGAACTGCTGCGCAAGAATATGATCGACCGGATCTACGACACTTACATCGACGAGGAGGAACTGCGGGTCTGCGACCTGACCGTGGCCGATATCGCCGACTCGCTCCCCCCCCGGCCCTACTCCTCGAGGGAGTTTATCCGGGAGATGGGAAGATACCTGGAGCGGGAGGGGAAGGGGGAGGATTCCCTGATCCGGGAATGTCATAAAAACGCGGTCCCGATCTTTGTCCCCGCCTTCTCCGACTGTTCGGCCGGGTTCGGCCTGGTCGCCCACCAGCATAAGCGGGGGAAAGAAGCGATGGTCACCATCGACAGCGCGCGCGATTTTCTCGAACTGACCCGGATCAAGGTGGCCGCCGGCGAGACCGGGCTGGTGATGATCGGGGGCGGGGTGCCGAAGAACTTCGCCCAGGATATCGTGGTCGCGGCCGATATCCTCCAGGAGAACCCCTCGATGCACCGCTACGCGATCCAGATCACCGTGGCCGATGAGCGCGACGGGGCGCTCTCGGGATCGACCCTGAAGGAAGCCCATTCCTGGGGCAAGGTGGACGACGTTTACGAGCAGATGGTCTTTGCCGAAGCCACCATCGCCTTTCCGCTGCTGGCCAGCTATGTCTATCACCGGGGGGGTTGGGAAAAAAGAAAACCGAAGGCTTATGCCGATCTCTTTGAGGAGGACGGATAATGATTCCCAAACAATTTTTCCTGACCAAGGGGGTCGGGGTCCACAAGGACCGGCTGGCCTCGTTCGAGATGGCCCTGCGCAAGGCGGGGATCGAGAAGTGTAACCTGGTCCAGGTCTCCAGTATCCTCCCCCCCGGCTGCCGGAAGCTCTCCAGCCGGGAAGGGAGAAAAATGCTCAAACCCGGCCAGATCGTCTTTGTGGTGATGGCCCGCAACGATACCAACGAACCCAACCGGCTGGTCTCCTCGGCCATCGGGGTGGCCAAGCCGGCGATGAAAAAGGGCTACGGGTATCTCTCCGAACACCACGCCTTCGGGGAGACGGCGAAGAAATCCGGCGAATACGCCGAGGACCTGGCGGCGACGATGCTCGCCACCACGCTGGGGATCGCCTTCGACCCCGAGATCGCCTGGGACGAGCGGAAACAGATCTACCGGGCGTCGGGCAAGATCATCACCACCTCCAACATCTGCCAGTCGGCCGAGGGCGACAAGGACGGTCTCTGGGCCACCACCATCGCGGCGGCGGTCTTTATTATTTAGAAGCCAGAATACAGAATACAGAATAACCTTCGGCCTGGTCTCTTCCACAGCGCCCCGGACGAAATCGCTATCCGCCTCCGTTAAAACTGCGGCGGACCAAGTGAGGATCGTTTATCGAAGGCCAGCCAGGCCGGTTCAAGAACGAGTACGAGTACGGATAGGGAAAGGCGCTATCCTGAGCACTGGCAGGATCGAGCTGACAGTATGAAAATCAAATTTCTCTTTTTTCTGATTCTGACCCTGGCCGCCGGCTGTTCCTTCCTCCCCGAACGTGAGGAGCCGGCGGAACCGGCCGGCCTCCCGGAAAGTTTCAGCCGGGAGGAGAGCGATCGGACCTTTCCGGTCCGCTGGTGGGAGGACTTCGGCAGCGGGGAGCTCGACCGGCTGGTCGCCGAGGCGCTCCGGTCGAGTTTCACCATCCGGCAGGCCGAGGCCCGGCTCCGGCAGGCCGAGGCCTCCGCCCGGTCCGCCGGCGCCGGCCGTTATCCCCAGGTGGATCTGGCGGCCGAGGCCGGCGCGACCCGTTCCCGGGCCGAGGCCGGCGGGGAGCAGATTACCGCGACCAGCGAAGATTACGCTCTTTTCCTGGCCGCCGGCTACGAGATCGACCTCTGGGGGAGGGTCCGTTCGACTTACCGCCAGTCCGATCTGCTGACTGCCGCCGCCGGAGAAGACCTGGCGGCGGCCCGGATCACCCTGGCCGGCGAGGTGGCCGACCGCTGGCTGCGGGAAGTCGAATTGAGGTCCCGGCTGGAGCTGGCCCGCCGCCAGGTGGAGACCAACCGGACCTACCGGGAGCTGCTCCTGCTCCGCCGCCGGCGGGGTCTGGCCACCGCCCTGGCCGTCTTCCAGCAGGAGCAGATCGTGGCCGCCACCGAATCCCTGATCCCGGTTCTGGAGTCGGAGCTGGAGACGGTCCGCCACGAGCTGGCGGTGCTGCTGGGCCGCCCGCCCCGGGCCGATCTCGGCCTCTCCGCCG